>NZ_JADI01000029.1 GCF_000518305.1 Mycoplasma imitans ATCC 51306 | reverse complement strand
GAAAAAATCCAGATTACACAAAATTAGCTTCGTTCCCTTGGTAGCATTTTTCGCTTATTTAATTTCATTTACATTATTAGGTAAAAAAGTGTTTTTATATCCGGTGTTTCAAGATGTTGTTGGAATAAAAAAATTTTTTGCAATCAACTCAAGTTTGTGTAAAATGAACACGATAATTATCAAAAAATCTTTTTTTAATAAAGCAATCGGCATCTATTGATATTGCTGTTTCTTATTTTTGGATTACCAACATGATACTTAACAAAGAATAATGAAGCAAATGGAACGTACATTAAGATTCTAGTTCTTCTAGAAAACACTCCGCCTTTAGCATATGCTAAGAATCAACTCAGGTAGGTAAGTACAAACACTAAACTAGTAGTAATAAATAAATCTTGACTTCCATAAAGTCAACCCGCATTATTACGATCAGTGTCTCCTCTTAAATCTGGATCGAGATCGAGATCGAGTGGTACTGCTAAAGGATATAAACTATCATAAGCATTAGCAACATAAAAGTAGAATATCAATGTGCAGAATAATGATTGAGTTATATCTATAGCTAATAAAGTTAATGATAATCTAACTTGATTTTTTCTAACTACAGCACCAAAAGTATAAGGATTTTTATCTAAAATAATTCCTAAGCTCATTACTACGAATGTGATAATGAAAAATGCCATTAATGCAGTTGAGAAATCAGTCATTAATCTTAATTCTGATTCATTAAATTGTCTGTTTCAACGATTAAAATCATATACATAAGCATTATTTACATCCACAGATGGTTTTAGTTTAAAACCCATTCCATACATAAATGTTATTGCGATTGCATAAATAACAAATCCTAAGACACTAGCTAGATAGAATAAAGATAAAGAAAGGATTGTTTTAGTTAACTTGATCTTAAATACTGTTTGATTTGATGCTAGGATTTTTTGATATCACTTTAAACCTGTTGTGTCTGGTTCTGATAAAACATTTTGCTCTAAGTTGTTAGGTGTTGTCACATAAGAAATTAACCCAGCAAAGGGAATTAGTGAGAACAATTTTTGCTTTTGTTTGAAAAGACTTAACTTAACATAAGCTAAGAAGAAACTTAAATATAAAGTTAAATAAACAATGTTTCA
>NZ_JADI01000028.1 GCF_000518305.1 Mycoplasma imitans ATCC 51306 | reverse complement strand
CTTTAGAAAAAGTAAAGAGTTTTTCTATGTTGTCCATCGCTCTTTCGACAACTTCAACTGCGCGCTTGTTAGAACCGCCTCACTTATTTTTTAAATATTCAAAGCTGTCTTTTGCACTTTCTGTATTGTCTGCGCTATATATGTTTTTTAAGTCTCTTAAAAAATCAGACTTCATAGAATGAGATACATATTTTGCGGCATTTCTAATCATATGAATGTAGTGGTGCCATACTCGTGAGTGGCAACATATCTTAAGAAGTCAATTGGTAGACCATCAAACCCTGGTGCTAAAGCCGATAAGATAACTGGTAAACCAATACGGTCGGTTGGTGTAAACCCTTTAAATGGTCCTCAACTACTTGGTATTGATATGCACCATCATTATTAACTGTTCTTTGAACGCGTGGACCATTTAAGTTTCTTAATAAGTGAGGGTATTTCTTAATAACTTTTTTAATTAAGTTGTTATATACAGATATATAAACTTGGTAAGTTCTAGCATCTAAACCTGTTAAAGGCTTACCTTGAGCATCCTTTGCTTGAATATCAACAGGGGTATAGAATAACGAAACAGGATCAATTCCTCCGTTATAACCGATCGCTTTAAGAAAATCATCAAATCCTTCAGGAGAGAAATCATTTGCTTTGTTTGCGAAAAATTCTAATTACGTGGTTGTTGTTGTATCTGTTGATGAATCTTCTAAATTAACTTTTAAGTTGTATTCTTGAGTTTTAGGATTGTTGGTTTTTTCAAAACTAGTTACTTTATAACTTTAGCTTTTTGTTCTTGATAAGTTGCTAATGACCTTAGTTCTGAATTTTTATTAATTGCTTCGATTAGCAATTTGTAAAAGTGGTTGGTATTATTGCTATCTTGATATAAGAAGAATTGATTACCAACATATGAATCCATATCATAGAAATCTAAGAAGCTATCAAAATTATCTTTATAAGAAGATAATAGTGTTTTATATGAGATGAATTCAGTATCAGATAAATTACTCATCTGAATAATTACATCTTTTTTCATCTTGTTGACCTGGTTTAACTAACTTAAAGTTAATTGTAGGATCAGTAGTTCCAGTAGCAACATCAACACTAGCAACATCTTTAATTTCATACGTTTGCAAATCAGATAGTTTTAAACTAGATAGTGATGGATATCGCGCTTTTAATTTGTTAAGATCATCTTCACTAAAGTCTTTATTAACAAATAAAGGCTTATAGAAAGAGATTCTTTGTAATTCATCTTTATTGTTAACAATCTGAATTGGGTTACCTAAATAAACTTTAAAGGTTTGTCCTTTCAGTTTATCAGCGCGATAGATTTCGCCAAAAGCTGATGGGTCTTGACCCCTTTGAATATCATTTTTTAATACGCTTTATAAAGCAATATTATTTAAGAATGTATCTAATGTAGGTTTATCGACTTCTTTAGTAAATACACTATAA
>NZ_JADI01000027.1 GCF_000518305.1 Mycoplasma imitans ATCC 51306 | reverse complement strand
AAGCAAGTTTTATCTAAAGATAAATTATCAGTAGGAACAGGAGCGCACGCTAATAATGAACAACCAGCAAACTATAGTTATGTAGGTTATAGCGGCGATGTTGTATTTAGCGGTTCTAGTGATCAGCAACCAAGTTGATATTTTGCTCAAAGAAAAGTTTGAAAAAACAAATCCACAATAACAACAACAAAAGTCGCAGTTAATGACAGTAATCCGCTGACTGATGTATCTTGAATTTACAGTTTAGCTGGAGAAGGAACTAATTATACTTTATCTTTTGATTACTACGGTCCATCAACAGCTTATCTATATTTTCCTTATAAATTAGTAAATAATACAGATAATATTGCGCTTCAATACAAACTAAATGATGGAGATCCTCAAGCTATACAGTTTGAACAAGCTCAATCTTCTGTGCAATCTATGCCTGGTGATGCTTCTACAGAAAACGGTGCATCTTTTCTAAAATTAGTAGTTGATGATAATACTATGATGTCTGCTGATAATAAGAATTCAGCTTCTAATCCAATTCCTACAGTTTCTGATATTAATGTAGCTAAGATTAGTTTATCTGGTTTAAAATTTGGACAAAATAAAATTGAATTCAGCGTTCCTAATGAACAAGGAAAAGTATCTCCAATGATTGGGAATATGTACTTGACTTCTTCTACAAATAACCAAAGCAAAGTGTATGATGATATCTTTGGTAATAGCGTAACCAAAAAAGATGCTTCAACATCAGTAACAGTTGATCTTCTAAAAGGTTATGGTTTAGCAGCTGATAGATCAATCTATTTTGGTCGATTTATTGGTTTAACAAAAGAAGGTGGAACTTCTGATTCACAAGAAAACAATACAACTTATTTAGTTGGTTATCTTGGTGGAAACTTTATTCGACAAGTAGATGTTACTACAAACGTTAATAACTCACCTTCTAACAACAATATGGATAGAACAATTACAATATATGTAAATGCTCCGACAGAAGGTGAATATCACATTAGCGGTTCATATATTACATCAAGACAAAGAGGATTGCAATTTACAGCAGGTGATGCTAGTTCTTCAAATACAAATGTTGTTAAAGTTAACGTTACAGGAAAAAATGATTGAACGACATTAGGAAACTTTGATACATCTACTAGCAGCGATACCGCTAACAAAACCTTAAAATTAAAACAAGGTCTTAATAAGATTGTAATTGCGGGCGGTGCCCAAAGCCAAGACGGGGGTAACGCACCTTATATTGGTAACTTAACATTTAGATTAAATAGTAGTAATAAAACAACTGCTAGTGGTACAGAATCAGATCAACAACATTCTACAAAAGAAGTAAATAGATAAAACAATATATTTGTATAGGTCGCTAAGTTAGTTAAATAAAAATCATTTAAACATCAGATTTTATCTGGTGTTTTTTTATTTTTGTTTTATCAAGTGAAAAATACTAATAATTATTTTTGGAATTAACGCTAAAAAACG
>NZ_JADI01000026.1 GCF_000518305.1 Mycoplasma imitans ATCC 51306 | reverse complement strand
CGTTTATAAAATTATATTAACCTTTCTTTTTTGAGTTAATTAATTGTTTTACACAAAATTGAATTCGGTGCACAAAATCTTAATACTTAAAAATTTGACACAAAAGTCGATTTCTTATATTAATATAAGTTATATTAGTTGATTTATAAGATAGTCCAAGTTATTATTTTTAAATCTTTAAAAATGATATTTTAAAAAATCTTTGAATAAATAGATATATCTATTAATTCAAAATTAGTTTGGGTTATTTACATTTATTATTAAGAGATTTTATGAAGTTAAATAAAATTATAAGTGTAATTTCACTAGGAGTAACAGGAGCAGCATTTCCGTTATCTGTCGTTTTCAACAGTTATAAAAAAACTAATACTAAGAGCTTAATTAATAAAACTACCAACGGAGTTATTAATAAAGATAAAACAAATACCAAAGTACTAAATAATGAAACAGAAAACCTAGTTGATCAATCTAGCGATTCGCTTTATGACTTTGAAAAGAACGATTACTTTAAAGGTTTTATTACCTTTAAAGGCAATTTTGATATTTTCAACCATGATAATATTTTGAAACTTATAAAACAGCAACCCCAAGTTCTATACGCGAAAAAAAGCCTTGCAATCAAAAATTATTATTTAGTTACACTTTCTTTCAAAAAGAATTCAGATGATAAAAAACAGTTTGATAGTTTCTTAAACACATACGACCTGGTTGGGGATTTTTATGAAATAGAAAATGATGAAAAGATTGAATCTAATCCTTCTATAGCGATCATAAATGGGGTTGAGGACAGTTACGTTAATGGTGGTGGATTATCACAAAACTTAAACAGATATAGGAATAACTTTGAATCCAACTACTATACTGATCTAGATAGAAATGTAATTATACAACATGTAGATCATCAAGTTAATTATTACGGTCAAAAAAGAATTGTTATAGCTGTATTTGAGGTAGGTGAAGGTGATAAACATCCAGAACGAGCTTTAATTGATGCTAATAATTCTTATTATTTCGACAAAAAGATAACCAATGTCTACAATAGATGAGATTCTTATTGAAACGGGTTGTTTCATAAACCGACATACGGAAATCACTCTACGGAAGTTGCTTCAGTAATTTCTGGAATAAATGGAGTAAATCCTTACCATAATTTATATGGAGTGAAAGCAAATCTATTTAATAGTTCGCTTTTATATGCCTTTTCAGGTTTAGATAATGAAATAGATTATATAAGACGCATTGATAACTTAAAAATTGTTAATAATTCTTGGGGTATAGGGAAACCGAAAAATGCTAATTCGAATTTATTTAAATATAATTACTACTCAAGATTCTTAGATCTATTAACTGCAAACGAAAGAGATTTGATATTTGTAATTGCAGCAGGTAATGAAGGAAATACAAATCTTCCAAAATTATTTGGTTTTGATCTGTCATATAACAGCATATTAGTTGGTTCTAACAACGATGATAAATCATTAAGTTGATTTTCATCACGAGGGTCAAATACATATAGCTCACCTCTTATTTTGGCTAATGGTTCTTCATATCCATTTAAAAATTCAAGAAAATAGGGAACAAGTTATTCTGCCCCTTTTGTATCTGGTGTCTTGGCTAATACACTAATTCAATATAAGGAAAAATATAACTAGGAATTAATTCAATTATTGCTAAAGCAACATTAGGCGTTTCATCAACAAATGAAAAAAACGATAAAACTGTAGAGAAAAATAGATTAGATCCTTCTCAAGGTGTGGGGATACTAAATTATCAAAAATTATGATCTGCATTTAATAATCTTAAATATATAAGATGGACTGATAGTAGTGATGTTTTAGTGAATAATTTATGAAAATTTAAAAACGTTGATAAAAGCTTAACAATAGAAAGGCTGCAGTTAAAAAAAGGTGATAACTTAAGAATTAGTTTATCTTGATTATTTAAACCTTCAAGTTCAACTGTATATAGATGAGAACAAAACAATAAAGATTTAACTAGTTCAATAAATTATGATGAACAAAACTTCGATTTGATCTTTAGAAAAACCGATGGTAGCATTTTTAAAAGAACAGAATCATTAAATAATTTTGAATTTCTACAAGTGCCTATTACAGAGGATGGATCTTACGAAATCATTGTTTCTAAGCCGAATCAAAAACCATCTAAAACAGAAACAGAACTAGCTTTATCTTGAACAAAAGAAAGAATTTAGGATTTATATTTAATTATGGAAAACTATCTAAAAA
>NZ_JADI01000025.1 GCF_000518305.1 Mycoplasma imitans ATCC 51306 | reverse complement strand
ATATGAAGAGTTAATGGATGTATTTCCGAACTTACTTAAGAAAAACTAAAAGTTCGAAAAAATCCAGATTACACAAAATTAGCTTCGTTCCCATAGTTAGCTTATCAATCGCTAGTTGTAATGCAATAATATCAAAAGATATGGATTCAGATCCAGGAAAAAATGGATCTAATAAGCCAGAAACACAATTGGAAGTTGTTAGAACTAATTTAAACAACTTGCTGAACAACCAAAATAGTATTTTATCATCATATGATGATTATGCTAAATTAAAGAAAAACCTATCTGATGCATACGCTGCTGCAACAACTGTTAAAAATAATCAAAACGCAAACTTAGAAACTCTTAATAGTGCTATCAGTACGCTAGAAAAAGCACTTAATACAGCAAGTTCAAATAGAACTAATTTCAATAATCAAAATACAGATTTAGTTCAAACGTATGGTTCTATAAAAGCGAACTTAAATAATATGCAAGCAACCTTGCAAGATTTACAAGGTTCTAATTACGATTCAATAAGAAATTATTTAAACGGGTTATTTGAAAGCGCTCAAAAAATTATAACCAATACATTAATTCCAACTGATGATGCTAACACGCCTAATTTGCAAAATCTTCAAACTTTAAATACTGATTTTACCACTTATGGTACACAACAATCTATTAGAATGCAAAAAGAAAGCGCAGACAATTTAGTTAATAATGGTTTTCAAAAGTATGCATTAACTCAAAATGGTTTAAGTGGTGTAGATCAAGAGCATAGTCAACCTCAACCTTGTAACTACGGTTTTGGGGCTTATAGTGTTAATATAGGAGATGGAACTACAACTGGACAAAGTACTACTCCGCCAACACAATCAATACTTAATTACAGCTATTTTAGAAGAAACCTGTGATCAACTGATACAACTATTGTTACAGACCAAACAGATCTAACTGATGTATCTTGAATTTATGGATTATTTGGTTCAGGCGCTAAATATTCATTTACTTTTAACTACTATGGACCAACAACTACAGGCTATTTATATTTCCCATATAAGTTAGTTAAAACTGGCGATAGCGTTGCATTGCAATATAAGTTAAACAACTCTAATCCAATAAGTATTGATTTTAGTGGTCCAGCGACTAATCCAACACAGACAGCTACTGGTAGCAGTGATGCTGGAGCTGCTTCTGCAAGCGGTACTTCTCCAAGTGGCTCTGCTGGAAGTGGTGCTTCTGCAAACACACCAGCTTCTACAAGTATGGTAAATCCAACCCCAACAGTTAGCAACATCAATGTAGCTACTTTAATGTTAACGGGTTTAAAATATGGTTCTAATACAATTGAATTTAGTTTACCAGCGGATGCAGGAACTAAAGTAGCACCAATGATTGGTAATATGTACATTAGTTCAACAGCTGATGCTAAAAATAAAGTCTACGATAGTATTTTTGGAAACAATCCATCAACTGATAATAATTCAATTGCAGTTAACTTTGTAACTGGATATAGTCTTGCTGCTGATTATTCTACTTATATGGGTCAATACACTAATACTTTAGCAAACGTTCCTGACTCAGTAAGCACTAGATATTTCTTAGTAAGTTATGTTGGTGGTACTAGTGTTCGTGGAGGAACTGACAATGCATGATATCAAAATGGAATGAATGCTCAAAAAGCTCCATCTAATACGAACGATCAAAGAACTTTTTCATTTTATGTAAATGCACCAAAGACAGGTAACTATTCTATAAAAGGTGTTTATTATACAGCTTATACTAGAGGTTTATTCTTTAGTGTAGAAGGTGGAACGACTACAAATAATTCATTGAACATAAACAACTTATTGTCATCAACAGCCACAAACGGTGTTTTAAGACAATTTGATACTAGTCAACAAAATGGGTCAAATAACAATCGTCAAAGTATTAGTAATTCAGCTTTATCATTTTCACAAACATCATTACCATTAACCAAAGGACTTAACAAAATTATTGTTAAAGGTAATAGTAGTAACATCAATGATATTAACAAAGAAACTCCTTATTTTGGTAATCTTACATTCACATATGTACCTGAAACAACTAGCCAAAGTTCGAGTTCTCAAAGCGGATCATCTCAACCAGCAGGCCAACCAGCTCCAACTCCAGCTCCATCTCAACCACAAAGAGCTTAGCATTAATTCTTAATAAACGCTTTAATCAATATTAATATTAAGCGTGCTTATAAACGAAATCGTGAAATTTAATACAATTCGAATTTCATGATTTTTTATTACACGTGAACTCGAAATTGACTAGGCAATAAACAATTTCTTTTTGTCTGTTCTTTAAGTTTTTGTAATAATCGCTAATATTAAAGTGACAGCTTTGACTTTTTAAAAACCATAGCTTTGCTAAAAAATCAAAGTAAATTTTTAAATAATTTTTATATTAAAATAGAAAAATCACAGCAAATTTAAAAGAATGATAACTTGATTTGGATTAATGATGACTATATCATAGTTAGGATACTAATTTAATCAAAATCATAATATGAAGAATAACAAATTAATAAGACTAATAAGTTTACTTGCTGTAGGTTCACTGCTAGGTTTATCTATTGGGAACGAAGCTAATTTTGTGTAATCTGGATTTTTT
>NZ_JADI01000024.1 GCF_000518305.1 Mycoplasma imitans ATCC 51306 | reverse complement strand
AGGATTTTACTTTCTAATATATGATCAAATGAAATTTAATATTTCATTGATTTTACCGCTGATTTTCTTTGTTATTTTTGCTGTTGTAGGTTTGGTAATCTTACTAACAGGTAAAGAAAGTTATCAATTTAGCAGCAAGTTAATTAATAATCCAAATCGATTGAAAATCGTAATTTCATTTGTTGAAATCATTCAATTAATTATTTGAGCTTTTTTTATCATAATTTTAATTACTTACTTTTACCCAATAAATGAGTCGATTGATCAAATTTATCAAACTCAAACATCAACTGTTGATTTTGTCAACAACACAGTTTATTCAGGATTTTTATCTTTTGTTCATATCAAGAATAACTTTTTTGCTGATCTAAAAGTATCATTTCTAAATTATGCATCAATCCTTCCGTATTTCTATAACAAGGATTCGTTTGCATTCTGGAACATTATTTATCTAACTTTATATTTAAGTTTCTTTTTAGCTTATGTTAAGTTAAGTCTTTTCAAACAAAATCAAAGATTATTTTCACTAATTCCCTTTGCTGGGTTAATTTCTTATTTCAAATCATCTAATAATCTAGAAGAAAATGTTTTATCGGAAACAGATAAAACAGGTTTAAAGTCATATCAAATCCTAGCATCAAATCAAATAGTATTTAAGATCAAACTAACTAAAACGACCCTTTATTTATCGTTATTCTATCTAGCTAGTGTCTTAGGATTTGTTATTTATGCAATTACAATAACATTTATGTATGGAATTGGTTTTAAACTAAAACCATCAGTAGATGTAAATAATGCTTATGTATTTGATTTTAATCGTTGAAACAGACAATTTAATGTATCAGAATTGAGGTTAATGACTGATTTCTCAACCGCATTAAGGGCATTCTTCATTATCACATTTGTAGTAATGAGCTTAGGAATTATCTTAGATAAAAATCCTTATACTTTTGGTGCTATAGTTAGAAAAAATAAAACTAGATTATCTTTAACCTTATTAGCTATAGATATAATTCAATCATTATTCTGCACATTGATATTCTACTTTTATGTTGCTGCTACTTATGATGATTTTTATCCTTTAGCGGTTCAGGACAAAGTAATAGGGGAGATTGATAGTAATTATGCTGGTTTACTTTATGGAAGTCAAGATTTAATTATTACTAGTAGTTTAGTATTTGTGCTTACATACTTAAGTTGATTCTTAGCATATGCTAAGGGTGGAGTGTTTTCTAGAAGAACCAGAATCTTAATGTACGTCCCGTTTGCTTCATTATTTTTTGTTAAATACAACGTTGTTAATGCAAAAATAAAAAGCAAGAATATCAATAGTTGCCGATTGCTTTATTAAAAAATATTTTTAATCAACTAATTGAACAATAATTCTTAAAAAGAATTATTGTTTTTTGTATCTATTCAGGGTGTCTAATCGATTTTTGTGTAATATGGTTTATAACCCAAAAATAATCGTTAAAACAATTTTACATATAAGATAAACAGGAATGAGTTGAAAAAAACAACAAAATGAAATAAATCCAAAAATTAATTGGAAATTTGTTAAGTAATTGGTGACACAAGTAAACTTTTCTAGTGTTTTTGCTAAACTAGTTACACAGACTCTAGCTGATGTTGAACGCGTTAGTATAGAACAGATGAAGAGTTAATGGGTTTACTTTTAAACTTGCTTAAGATAAATTAAAAGTTTAAAATCCGATTATAAAAATCAATCTCGTCCAAACCTTACAATATTAATATTTATTTAAATGAACTTAGCGTTATATATATGTGTAAAATAGCCTATCAAATAGAACCAAAAAAAGAATAGAAAAATAATATAAATCATTTAATAACTTACAAAATATTAAGGCATATTATTACATATAGATCAGCACATTTAGTAGATGTTCTAACACCCCCTTTGGCTCTAAAAAATTTTTAAGAATCTTTTATAAATTCGAACAAATTAATTTAATATATATATATATATATATATATTTAATCTAATTATGAAGGCTTATGAAATTAAACAAAATTATTAGTGTTATTTCTCTAGGAATAACCACAGCAGTATTTCCTATATCTGCTGTTTTTAAAAATAATAAAAAACTAACCAATAACTCAACTAATAGAACGAGCAATCGACCTATTGCTATGGTTGCGCAAAATGCTGAGCAACTAGATAGTCAAACAAAAAATACTGTTGGTCAATCAGAAAATCTAGTTAATCAATCTAGCGCTTTGCCTTATGATTTTGAAAATAACGATTATTTTCAAGGTTTTATTACCTTTAAAGGAGATTTTGCTATTTTTGACAAAAACAACATTTTAGAACTTGTTAAAAAACAACCTCAAGTACTAGATGTTAAACAAAGTGTAGCAATTGATAATTATTATTTAGTTAGCGTCTTTTTCAAAAAAGATTCTGACGATCGTGAAAAATTTGATCGTTTCTTGAAGCAATATGATCTTGTTGGTGATTTTTATGAAACTGAAAATAATAAAAGTCAAAATAAGACAACAATGCCTCAACAATATTACAAAAATTTACATTCATGAAACTCAAATTATGGTGTCGGCGTAGAGAGTTTTTTAAACAGATACAAAAGAAACTTTGATTCTAACAACTATACTGATTTTGAAAGAAATAAGGCAATCAACAATACACGCTATAAAATTAATTTATACAACGAAAAAAGAATTGGGGTTGCTGTGTTAGAAGTTGGTGAAGGTGGTGAAAATAGGGAGCAATCTTTAATAGATACTAAAGACGAGTTTTATTTTGATAACAATGTAACTAAAATATATAACAGATGAGATATATTTTGAAATGGTGGTATCCGCTGACCTACATATGGAAAACATGCTACAGAAGTTGCTTCTGTAATATCAGGAATAAATGGAGTAAACCCTTATCATAATTTATACGGTGTTAAAGCGAATCTTGTGACGAAATCATTTGGTTATGCCGAATCGGGTTTAGAAAATGAAATAGGATATATTAAAAAATTAGACAACGTGAAAATTGTTAATAGTTCATGAGGATATGGGCATCCAACAACCGCTGATGGCCCTTTGTTTAATTACAATTACTATGCAAGATATATGGATCTATTAGCCGCAAACGATAGAGACATGATATATGTGTTTTCTGCAGGAAATAATGGTGATAAAACATTGAATAAATTATCTGGTTTTAAGCTATCATACAATAGTGTAATTGTCGGTTCTAACGACTTGTCTGGATCATGAAGTGACTTTTCATCATGAGGGTCAAAAACATACAGTGCGCCCCTTATTTTAGCGAATGGTGAAGGCTACAATTTTAAAGGAGCAGGACCAAATGGTTATAGAGGAACTAGTTATGCAGCACCATTTATATCTGGGGTTATAGCTAATACACTAATTCAATATCCACAAAAATATAAGTTAGGAATTAATTCTATTATTGCTAAGGCAATTCTAGGTGTTTCTTCTTCAAAAGCAAAACAAGATCGTTCTACAGAACAATTAGGATTGAACGAAAAAAATGGGGTTGGTATACTAAATTATAAAAAAATAAGATCTGCATTCGATAATCTAAATTATATAGAATGAACAGGCAATGATCAGGTGTTAGTTAATAACGTTTGGAAATCAAAAAATAACGACAAATCATTAACTGTAGAAAACTTACAACTAAAAAAAGGTGATAATTTAAGAATAAGTTTATCTTGATTATTCAAGCCTACAAAAACGACTGTATATAATTCTAATAAAGACCGACTAAATTTAACTGAATCTATAGATTACAATAACCAAGATTTCGACCTGCAAATTAGAAGTAAAAATGTATCATTTTCTAGAAAATCTATTTCTTTAAACAATTTTGAATTTATACAAGTACCAATTCAAGAAGATGGTGAATATGAAATTGTTGTTTCTAAATATGGTAAACACCAATCTTTAAATAAGACAGAGCTTGCTCTTTCTTGAACAAAGGAGAATAATTAGTATTTTTAACACTTGATTATGAAAAACTATCTAAATATTATCAATATCACCAGGAGACAATTAGCATTATTCCTAGTATTTTTAGGAACCGTAATATTCGCTAGTGTAGGAATC
>NZ_JADI01000023.1 GCF_000518305.1 Mycoplasma imitans ATCC 51306 | reverse complement strand
TGATACACGTTTTCATCATTATCAGCATTTTCTCTCAATAATTCTAGTTTGCCAACGTGTTCACCATCAACCAGAGCCTGTAAAACAGGCTTAGCAATATAATCAGTGATGTTTAATAGTTGCTTTCCGCTATTAGGACCAAATTGTTTTACAAATTCAACGATTAATTTTTGAATCTGTTTCATTTGTTCGTCTTTTGAATTCATTTTTGTTTACCGTTTATAAAATTATATTAACCTTTCTTTTTTGAGTTAATTAATTGTTTTACACAAAATTGAATTCGGTGCCTTATCTATTTCAAGTTGTACGTCGATTGATGAAATTATTCCACAAATTAACCAAAAACCAAGTAGTGGAACAGATTCAAAACAACCAACTGATAATAATTCTGTAGATAACAACAATAGTGATACTAATTATCTAGGATCACAGTTGCAAAATGCTAGAAGTCAATTATCTAACTTAATTAATAATCAAACAAATACGCTTTATTCATATAACGATTATGCAAAGATAAAAAAGTTTTATCTGATGCATATACGGTTGCAGCCAGTGTTAGGGATAATCCTGATGCAAAACTAGAAACAATAAATAAAGCAGTTAATATATTACAAGAAGCGATTAATGCTGCTAGTACAGCTAAAACTAATTTTAATAGAGATAATGCAACGCTTGTTCAACAATTTAATGATTTAAGAAATAATCTTGAAATTAAACAAACGGTTTTAGATCAACTAACTAATGATAATTACGCTACAATAAGCAACCATCTAAAAACTTTGTATGCTAACGCGCAAACAATTATAAATAATACCTTATCACCAGTTGATGGTGATATTCCTAGTGTGCAAGATTTGCAAATCTTAAACACTAGTATTGAAAGTGCAACTAATACTAATAATTTAACAACCCAAAAAGAGAATGCTGATACTCTAAGTATTGGTTTTATTAAGTATGCATTAGATAATCAGCACCTATCAAGAACTGATGCAGATCATAATCATCCCCAACCATGAAATTATGGGTTTGTAGGTTATAATGTTGATATTGGTGATAACACCAATAATCAACAAGTCAACCAATCAAATCTTAATTTTAGCTTTGCTAAAAAACAGATTTGATTAAATCCAACCACTGTGCTAAGTGATTCTAATAGTTTAACTGATGTTGCTTGGATTTATGGATTTTTTGGATCTGATGCTAAGTATAAATTAACATTTGATTATTATGGTCCTGGAACTGCCTATTTATATTTTCCTTATAAGTTGGTAAAACAAGCAGATAGTACTAAAGTAGCGCTTCAATACAAATTAAATGATGGAACAAACACGCCAGTTGTGTTTGGATCTCAAGATCAAGTTGGTGGATCAACTAATCAACTTACATTAAATCCAACTCCAGCAGTTGATAAGATCAATGTTGCTAAACTAACGATAACTGGTTTAACTTATGGAACTAATACGATTGAATTCAGCGTTCCAACAAACCAAGATAAAGTAGCTCCGATGATTGGTAATATGTATCTGACTTCATCAGATACTAATGTTGATAAGATATACGATAGTATCTTTGGTAACCAACCAAATAGTGAAAACGCTAACGTGATTGATGTTGATCTTGTAACAGGTTATAGTTTAGCAGCAGATTATTCAACTTATTTAGCTCCTTATACTAGAGCAATTGCTAACGTAGCTAATTCAGCTGTTACTAGACGCTTCTTACTTGGTTATGTAGGTGGTAATGATGTTCGTGGAATGAATACGACTTGAAACACTGGAACCAACCCTCAAAAAGCCCCAACCAACACTAATGATGCAAGAAATTATATATTCTATGTAAATGCACCACAAGCTGGTCAATATTCAATTCAAGGAATATATTACACTGGTGAAAGTAGAGGATTAAACTTTTCAGTAGATGGTTCGACTTCTGAAGTGTTAAAAATAAGTAATTTGCTATCAAGTAGATCTTGAGATGGAATACTAAGAAAATTTGATACTAATGCAACTAATAGTACTGATAGCAATACTCAACAAAGTGTGAACAGTTCATTAAGATTTTCAAAAACAAGCTTACATTTAAATAAAGGACTTGATAGAATTATCGTTACTGGTGATAGTAATATTACAAATAAAAACACACCTAACTTGGGTAATTTAACCTTTACATTTGTAAACCCACAACCTAACGAAAATCCAACTACTGCACCTTCAAGTTCAGCATCTGCTAAGACTTCACAAAGTTAATTAGTACTAATATTAGATATCTAAAACTATCAATAGCTAGTTTTTATCTTCAAATAGGCAATTCAGTATCCAAAAATAAGAAAAATTATTTTAAGTTAGCTAAACCTATTAACCAATTATCGGAAATAAATTTAATTATTTCTTAATATTTCATTTTTATCTTTATAATTAATTTTTTTATAATAAGAAACATATTTAAGTGAATGAAAAATATGAAAACGATGAAATATATAAGAATTGCTAGTTTGCTAGCTCTAGGTTCAATTATGAGCCTAGGAGTGACTAGTTGTTCTTTAATCGTGTTAAAAAGCATAAAATCAATTAAAAAGCCGGATAATCCTTCTAATAAATTACCAGATGATAAACCACCAAATAAAGGCGATGGTAATATCAATATTGATACTGATCAAATAAAAGACTTACAATCTGCTAAGACAATTTTAAAAAGTTTAATTGCCAACCAATCAGCTACCACTGAATCATTTGATGATTATGCAAAGATAAAAAATGCATTATCTAGCGCATATACTTTAGCTAATAATGTTAGCAACAACTCATCTGCATCTATAGATTCGTTGAAAAATGCAATTAGCAATTTACAAGCGGCAATTCATTCGGCTAAAAACGAGAAGCAAGATTTTGATAATAAACATTCAAATCTAGTGCAAACATACAATGCTATAAAAACATCTTTAAGTTATCAACAAGATATTTTAGATCAATTACAAGATGCAAACTACAGTTTGATAAAAGCTTATGTAACTAATTTATTTAATCAAGCACAAGTAATTATTAATAATACCTTAGTTCCTGTGAATGATGCTAACACACCCGTTTTAGAAAACCTTCAATCATTAAATAATAAGATTTTATCATCAGCAAGACAAGAAGTTATCGCATCACAAATAAATAAAGTTGATAATTTAGTTAATTGATTCGAAAAGTTTGCACTAAATAAACAAGGTTTAACTGGAGTTGATTCTACAAGAAACAACCCCCAACCTTGGAACTACGGATTTGGTGGGTATAGTGTAGATATAGGAACAGGAGCACTAACTCAACCAGTGTCTAATATAATAAACACCGTATCAGTTCTTAATTATAGTTATTATAGAAGAATGTTCTGGCGAAATAATACAACATTATTACCAAACCAAGATGGTTTAACTGATGTTTCTTGAATATACGGATTATTTGGTAATAATGCTAAATATACATTTACTTTTAATTATTATGGTCCATCAACAAGTGGGTATTTGTTCTTCCCTTATAAGTTAGTAAAACAAGCTGATAGTAACAACATAGCATTACAATACAAATTAAACAACGCAAATCCAGTAGCCATTAATTTTAGTGGTAGTTCAGCACAAACTAATAACAACCCAGCACCATCTGTTAATAATATTAATGTAGCTAGTGTTATGTTAACTAATTTAAGATATGGTTCTAACACTATTGAATTTAGTTTACCAGCTAACGATTCAACTAAAGTAGCTCCAATGTTTGGTAATATGTATATTAGTGGATCGGCTAATAATATAGATAAGGTGTACAACGATATCTTTGGTAACGAACCTGCGCAAGAAAGTAATAGTATTATAGTTAAGTTTGCAACTGGTTATAATCTTGCATCTGATTATTCAACATTCATCGTTCCATATACTAGCAATTTAGCAAATATCAGTAATTCACAAAGAACAGAACGTTTTTTAATTGATTTTGTTGGTGGTTCAACTGTTAGAGGTTCATCTAACAATAGTAATAGTTGATACTTTGTTGGCATTAATCCACAAAAAGCACCAAGTTCAACAGGTGCTAATAGAACATTTATCTTTTATGTTAATGCACCACAAACTGGTGATTATGCTCTAAGTGCTCCATACTATACAACAAGTATGAGAAATTTAAGTTTTTCAGTAAACAATCAAACGGGAAATAATAATGTGATAGATATTAACAACTTATTATCATCAACACGAAGAGATCGCACTTTAAGACAGTTTGATACTAGTCAAACAAACGGAACAAATGATAATAATAAACAAAGTCTTAGCACTCCTGATTTAATGTTTTCTCATCCAACCTTACGCTTAACAAAGGGTATTAACAAGATTGTGGTTAATGGTGGTTCAACTGGTGGTGATGCTCCACTATTTGGTAATGTGACCTTTAGATACGTATCATCAACATCTAGAAATGGTGTTGGTTCATAGATGGTGGAATAACTTTAGATTAGACTTACCAAAAAACTATAATTACAATAATTCAATTTAAAAAAAGAATTATTGTTTTTTTATGTCAAAACACTTAATTGAAAAAAATGTATTAGATTATTTTTGAAACCTTAAAAGAGCTCAATTATAAGTTAAATTTAATTAAGTAAAATACAGAAAAGTGAATTACTATTTATAAATGAATTTTTAAATAAATGCATTCTGTTTATGAATCATAATAAAGTGATGAATTCATTGTTATTGGTGAACGCAATTGGTCTAAAAAAACACTGAATTCAATTTTGTGTAAAACACTAATTAACTCAAAAGGAAAGGTTAATATAATTTTATAAACGGGTTATATTGCCAAGCCTGTTTTACATGCTTTGGTTGATGGTGAACGCTTTGGTAAACTAGAGTTGTTGAGATAAAATACTGATAAGTATCAAAACGGATCATACACTAAAAATGTTAAGTGAGTGCAAGAAGACATTTTCATAGAAATGAAAAAAATTAGCGGTAAAAACAAGACTTTCAAATTATCCCGAAATATCAAATAATTATTCAAGATAAGTTTATCTTAGATGTTCTTTCTTTAGCTTCTACTCGTTTGTCAAACAATGAAATCGCTGATCAAATAACGTCAATGTATGGGTTCAAAGTAAGTCCTAGCGTAATTTCAAATTTTATCCAAACTGTTCAAGATGAGATGCGCGATTGGCATGAAAGACCGCTAGAAAACAACTACCTAATCATAATGATTGACGGTAAGGTTTTTAAGATCAAAACTGAAGAAAGCGGACGTTCAAAGTACGTAAATAAAACGCTTTATGTGGTGGTAGGAATCAATACTGACGGGCAAAAAGAACTTATAGCACTATACGTAAGCAACACTGAATCCGCTAC
>NZ_JADI01000022.1 GCF_000518305.1 Mycoplasma imitans ATCC 51306 | reverse complement strand
GAGCGATGGACAACATAGAAAAACTCTTTACTTTTTCTAAAGCTTTACGGACATTAGTTTATACTAGCAACATAGTTGAAAACTATAATTCAGTAATTGGTAGTTTCCTAGCTGCTAAAAAGTCTTTTAATAACATAAACCAACTGTTATTAGACCTTTATGTACATTTTGGTTACAACCCAAGGTACAAAAAACTAAATCAGAAAAGTAATAGACTGAGAAATTGATATAGAATATATGAAGAGTTAATGGATGTATTTCCGAACTTACTTAAGAAAAACTAAAAGTTCGAAAAAATCCAGATACACAAAATTAGCTTCGTTCCTTCTTCTTCTTCTAGAAATAAAAGCTTTTAAAGGTTTTTAGCATTCATTCAGAAAATTAAAATAATTACAAACGTTTATTTAAATAAAAAAACATGAGAGTAGATTTTTATCTAAATCTCATGTTTACGCTTATAACGATTTGATATAAATTGAATTAACTAACTTAGCGACTTAATCGAATATATAACTATTTGTTTATTTCATATTGTATTTATAAGCTGTTTGCTAAACAGATTGACTATTTTTTAGAATCAGTTTCTGTCGTTGTGTTTTTTAAAGTAAATGTTAGGTTTCCAATATATGGAGCATTGGTATTATCTTCAGTTCCACCAGCAATAATAATTTTGTTTAAGCCTTTATTTAATTTTATTGTATTTGTTGCATTTTTCTCTGCGCCACTAGAAGATCCAGTTTGTTGTATATCAACACCTTTAGCAGTGTCAAAATTACCTAATGTAGTTCAATTTCCTTTACCTTTAACGGTAAATGTTAATGAATTAGAAGAAGTCTCGCTTGTTGTAGTAGTAAATTTTAATCCTCTGTTATTTGATGTAAGGTATGAACCTTTAATGTGATATTCACCTTTCTCTGGAGCATTCACGTAGATTGTAAGAGTTCTTTCATCTAGTGCAGCTGAAGGATTTTTAATTCCAACAGAAACTGAACGACTAACTTCTCTTTCCCCTCCACCACCAATGAATCCAACTAAATAAGTTGGAGTGTTTTCTTTCGCATTATTTGAATTTATGAATTGATAAAAATATGTTGAGTGATCAGCTGCAAGACTATAACCCTTTAACAGATCTACTGTTACAGATTTTTCAGCACCATCTTGATCATTTAATGTATTTCCAAAAATATCATCATAAATTTTGTTTTTGTTAATTTCTGAAATAGATGAAGTTAAATACATGTTTCCGATCATTGGTGACACTTTACTTGTTGGAACACTAAACTCAATTGTGTTTTGACCGAAAAGTAAATTAGATAAAGTGATCTTTGCTACATTAATATCGCTAACTGTGGGCGTAGGATTAATTTCATTTGTTTGCGTATCATTAGAAGCAACTAATGTTCTTGTTGAAGAAGAACTTTCAGCTGTGTTTGTACTTGAAGCATCAGAATTTGCTTCTGTTCGTGATTCAGTACCTGATACAGAACCAGATGTAGCTGCAATTTTAAACTCAACTTGTTGATTTTCTCCCCCATTTAACTTATATTGAAGACCAAAATTATTTTCAGTTTTAACTAACTTATAAGGAAAATATAAATATGCTGTTGACGGTCCATAGTTATCAAAAGTAAAAGTATATTTAGCACCTTCTTGAGACAAACTATAGATTCATGATACATCTGTTAAATTATCTTGATTTTCTAGCGCTACATAAATATTTGTTCTATTGTTTTCTGGTTTTCAAATAATTCTTTTAGCAAAATTATAATTAATATCATTTATATTTTGATTGTATCCTACAAAACTATAATTTACAGGTTGTTGCGATTTCGTATTATTTGTTAATTGTTGTTTATCTAACGTTTTCTTTAAAAAACTATTAGATAACGTATCTGCATTTTCCTTTCTTTTGACAAGTTGTTCAATTGCATTTGCGATATCATCATTAGCAGATTTTACAGTAGCAACTTTAGGAATTATTCCAGAATTAGGATTTAGCGTATCTACTATAATTTCGTTAGCATTGTTGTACAAAGTAGTAAGATTAGCTTTTATAGTAGCGTAATTTGGATTAGATAAAGTTGCTAAATTATCACTTTTTGATTTAACAGCTTCTTTTAAATTCGCATAAGCACTAACTAAATCAGGATTAGCATTATCAAAATCTGTCTTAGCTTTAGCAGCTGCATCGATTTCGGCTTTTAAAGCAGTTGTAGCATTTTCTACCTCTGTTAGTGTTGCATTGCTTTTACTTGAAACTGCTTGAGCAGTTGCGTATGCATCATTTAGAGTATTTTGAATTTTTGCATAATCTGTATATAATGCAACTTTTGCAGATTTAGTAGCAAGAGATGTGTTTAACATCATTTTAGCTTCTGCTAATTTTTCAGCATCTGTTTTTTGACCTGGTGGTGTTTGATCTCCATCTCCTGGTTTTCCAGGATTTGGGTTAGCAGCTTGACCACAGCTTGCAACTGCTAAACTAACAAATGAACCAACACTTAATAAACTAATAAACTTTAATATATTTTTACTTTTCACTTAAAGTTAAACTTATGAATTTACTTAAAACGATAAATTCTTACTAAAAAAATATATAAAGTTCAATAAATAATAAATCGGAATTATTGTCGCGTAAAAAGTGTTTGTTTTACTTCAAAAACGAATAAGAGCTTCTTCTTCTTCTTCTTCTTCTTCTTCTTCTTCTTCTTCTTCTTCTAGAAATAAAGGGTTTTAATGATTTTTATACGATGAATCAAAAATAAAAACACCAGAATCACGATGACTCTGATGTAGGTAGATTATTTCTTAATGCCTAACTAACTTAGCGTTTTTTTAAATTATTCTTGAGTAGATTTTAAAGTGAATGTTAGGTTTCCAATATTAGGTGATTGCGTTTTATTTTCCATTGTTGTGTTAGATGATACTACAACTTTATTCAAACCTTTAGTCAATGTTAAAGTTTTCTTATCTGCAGGTTCTGTAGTAACTCTAGTTGGGTTTCCAGGAACAGCAGAAGTATCAAAAGTAATAATAGTATTGTTATTATCTGTTCGTAAACTTTTAATTTTTACTTGATTTTGTTCATCATTAGATGTATCTTTAGATATGATTAAATCTCTAAATACATTCTTAGCAGCAGTAGATACTGTTCCTTTTACAAAGTATTCACCAGCTTCAGGAGCATTTACATAAATAGTCACAGTTCTCTTAGTAGAATCTGTTTGTTTAGGAAGTGTTTGTTTGTTTTCGTTATTAGATTCAGTTACTTCACGCACATTAGTACCACCAGCATATCCTACTAGATATATTTTCTTATCACCAAGCGCTTGATTGTCTAACTTAACATCATTTCCGGTGTATTCACCAATGTAAGTAGAAACATCAGTTGCAAGACTGTAACCTGTTAAGAAGTTAACAGTGATTGAATTTTTATTATCCGTAGCTACTTCATTACCAAAAATGCTGTTTTCAATTAATTGTTTGTTAACTTCATTGTCTGATGTAGTTAAGTACATATTACCAATCATTGGAGCTACTTTATCACTTGGAGCAGTAAATACTAATTTGTTAGAACCGTATTTTAAACCTGATAAAGCAACTTTAGCTACATTAATATCACTAACTGTAGGAGTTTTACCATTATCAGTATCAGCTGTTCCAAACGAAAGAACTACAGGAGTCGTATTTTCATTTAGTTTATATTGTAATCCTACAGTTTCATTATCTGTAGTTTTAACTAACTTATAAGGGAAGTATAAGAAAGCATTAGTTGGGCCAAAGTAATCAAATGTTAGTGTGTATTTTGTATTAGTACCAGTTAAACTGTAAATTCATGATACATCAGTTAGTGGAGCAGCAGGTAATTGACTTTCAGTAGTAGATGCTGTTTCAATTTGCATATTACCAGTTGAATTTCATACTGTTCTTGTAGCAAAATTTCAGTTTGGTAGATCTGGGGCCGATTGACCAGAAGTAGCGCTTTCTTCAGGCTTCGAGTGACCAGAAGTTAAATCAACGCTGTAACCTACATAACTATAATTATAAGGTTGAGATTGCATAGAATCAGTTCCTGTTACACCTGTTTTAGTTAATGCCATTTTTATAAATTTATTAAATAATGTAGCAGCATTCTTTCGTTGTTCAGGAAGCGCATTAAGAGCAGATGTTAAATCGTTATTAGCTTTTTTAACATCATCTAAATTAAGCATTCCACCATCAGCAGGAGTTAACGTTTTAGTCGCAAGATCTTGTCCTGCTTTATATAAAGCAGTTAAATGACTATTAATAGAACTAAATTGTTCACCTGATAAATCTTCTAATGTTTTAGTTTGTGTATCTAATGTTGTTTTTAAATTGTTGTATGCAGTAACTAAATCACCATGCATACTATCAAAATCCGTCTTAGCTTTAGCAGCTGCATCGATTGCGGCTTTTAAAGCAGTTGTAGCATTTTCTACCTCTGTTAGTGTTGCATTGCTTTTACTTGAAACTGCTTCAGCAGTTGCGTATGCATCATTTAGAGTATTTTGAATTTTTGCATAATTAGCATATAATTCAACATTTGCAGATTTAGTAGAAAGAGATGTATTTAACGTCATTTTAGCTTCTGCTAATTTTTGTTCATCTGTATTATCACCAGGTGGTGTTTGGCCTCCATTTCCAGGGTTTATTGGGTTTTGTGTAGCAGCCTGACCACAACTAGCAACAGCTAAACTAACAAATGAACCAACACCTAATAAACTAATAAACTTTAATATGTTTTTTCTTTTCACTAAAGTTAAAATTCGAACTTGTGAAGTAACACAAATTCTTAACTAAAAAAATATATAAAGTTCAATAAATAATAAATCGCCATAATTTTCGCCTAAAAAGTGTTCGTTTTACCTCAAAACGGATAAGAGCTTCTTCTTCTTCTTCTTCTTCTTCTTCTTCTTCTAGAAATAAAGGGTTTTGGCGTCTTTTTTTCTTTAAACCAAAATAAAAACACCAGCAACTATCGTTACTGATGTTCTATTTAATAATTTTATTTAACTAACTTAGCGTATCATCCTATTCTTCTTGCTTTTCTGAAGCAGGCATTAATGTGAATGTTAAGTTACCTATGTTAGGAGCGTTTCCGCCATCAGCTGTTCCACCAGTAACAACAATTTTGTTTAGACCTTTTTTTAAGACAATTGTTGGGTTTGTTATTTGTACTTCGCTTGTAGTTTTGCTTGTATCAAAAGTTTTTAGAGTGCTACTTGAACCAGAATTTAAATTAACCAATTGAACAAAATTATTATTTTCATCATTAGTTCATAATTTAATTGTTCTATTGTGTGCTGTTACATAAACACCACTAACATGGTAGCTACCATCTTTTGGAGCATTTACATAAACAATAAGATTTCTATCCTTACCACTATTTGATGGCGTCATTACACTTGTGCCACTACCACTAAATTTTCTTGTTCCGTTTCCACCGATAAATCCTACTAGATATCTGTTTTGTGGATCCTTACCGTCTAATTCGGCATTATCGTATTGAGCAAAAAATGTTGAATAATCTGACGCAAGATTATAACCTTTTAATAAGTTTACTGTAATAGCATCATTAATATTTGTGTTTCCAAAAATTGAATCGTTAATTTTATCAACGTTGGCATCTGATGAAGTTATATAGAAATTACCAAACATTGGCGCTACTTTAGCATCAGGAACTGTAAAGTCTATTTGATTATCACCAAATTTTAAATCAGTTAACATAACTTTGGCTACATTAATTGCATTAACAGCAGGTGCTGGGTTAGTTGTCTTTTCAGAAGATGTAGTTGCAGTTTCTGAAGAAGTTGTTGTTTTCATAGTTGATGTTTCTGCAGTATCATGATTTGATTCATCTGCATTTTCTAAATGGTTCATAGGAGCAGAAAATTCAACAGCTTTTGCTTGCGCACTATTTAGTGAATAATCTAATCCAATCATATTGCTTCGTGATGATTGAACTAATTTATAAGGGAAGTATAAAAATGCTGAAGAAGGTCCGTAATAAGTAAATTTTAAAGTATATTTAGAACCTTTTGGTAAACTATAAATTCAAGATACATCAGTTAAAGGTGGTATGTTCATATCACCATTTTGATTTTCAACTACAGCGCCACCGATTGTAAAGATATTTCTCTTTGTATAATTTCAAGTTGGTGCACTATCATCAGATGCTCCTGAAACATCAACACTATATCCAACAAAACTATAGTTAGCAGGTTGTTCATTATTCATTGCTGTAGAAGATTGAGTTTCTTGGCTCATTTCAGGCTCAGGTAAAACAATACCACTTTTCTCTAAAACTTGTTTACCAAATGTACTTTCATACATATCAGCATTAGTTTTTCAAGCATTTAATGAAGTATCACTTATAGCTTCAATTATTTTGTTATTAACAGTTGTTACAGTATCAACTTTTAGCGCATCAGCACTTGCAGGTTGTAACGTGTTAGTGATAATTTCTTTAGCAGCACTATATAAATCACCTACGTGTTTTTTAATACTGCTGTATGCATCGCTATTTAATGTTTCTAGAACTTTAGCTTCACCTTCTAATGTAGTTTTTAACACACCATAAGCTTCAACCAGTTTTGAATTTACTTTATCAAATTCAGTTTTATCACTAGCAGCTTTATCAATAGCATTTTGTAATGCTGTTGTAGCATCTTGAATATTCATTAAGGTTGCATCATTTTTATTTGAAACACCTTCAGCTGTTGTATATGCTGTTGTTAAACTAGACTGAATCTTTGCGTAGTCTTGATATTTTGCTACATTTTGAG
>NZ_JADI01000021.1 GCF_000518305.1 Mycoplasma imitans ATCC 51306 | reverse complement strand
CGTTTATAAAATTATATTAACCTTTCTTTTTTGAGTTAATTAATTGTTTTACACAAAATTGAATTCGGTGCCGCTACCAACAATTAAGGATATGTTGGATAAATAAATTCAAATAAACCAAAATTAAGATAAAAAGATTTTTAACTAATTAATTATTTTTTGTATAATAAATAGGTAAATATGAATGCGACAACGTTAAGTTGTCGTTTCTTTTTTAAAATAATTAATGAGTGTTGATAATAAAAGTTTTCTAGAAGCAATCCAGACGGTTGCCGAAACGAAGAATATCTCTAAACAAGAGATTAGTACAATCTTAAAAGATGCGATTATTCGCGCTTGCGCTAAAGAAGATCCTGATCAAAGAATCGATGTAATGATCGATTTTGATTTAGGATTGTTAAAGATCTTTAAACTTTATAAAGTTGTTGATGATAATGTTAGTGAAGACGAGTTTGATGAAATCAATGAGATTTATCTAAAAGATGCTTTAGTAACTAATCCAACAATTAAAGTGGACGATGATGTCTTGAAATCATTAAATATTGGTGATTTCTCAAGAGTAGTAGCGACTAATATTTCGCAATACTTTCGTCAAAAATTATCTGAGCTAGTTAATAAGCAAGCAGTATCTGAATGAACGCCTAAACTAAATAAAATCGTTAGAGGTACAGTAGAGAAAGATGAGAATAACCCTAACGTTTTATTGGTTAACTTAGGTGGGATTTATGCTTATTATTATAAGAAGGATTGGGTGCCTAATGAAGAATTAAAAAACGATGTTGAATATGATTTCGTTTTAACCCAAATTAAAGAACAATCTAAGAGTTGACCACTAGTAGTATCGCGTTCAGATGCTTTATATGTTAAACACGTTTTAACCGAAAATATTCCAGAAATTAAAGAAGGAATTGTCGAAATTAAAGCGATCCAAAGAGTAGCTGGACAAAAAACTAAGGTAGCAGTTTTATCAAACAACCCTGATATTGATCCTGTTACTTTAATTTTAGGTGATGGCGGAATGAGAATTAAGTCGATTGCGGCTAATTTAATCGAACACTCAGCCGGTGTTAAATTTAGCAACGAAGTAATTGATGTATTCCATTGGAACGATGATGTGTTCAAGATGATTGCTAATGCTTGTTATCCGGTTGAAATTATTGGGATCGACGTGTTAGAAGATTCAGAGCGTGATAAAAGTGTTGATGTAATTGTAGAAGATCAATACTTACCATTCTTAATTGGTCGCGCTGGAATCAATGTAAGATTATTATCTTACATGACAGGTTGATCAATTGATTTCAAATCTCATTCAGCTGCGATTGAAGATGGCATTAATATTGTTCCTCTTAATTACTCTCCAGTTGACAATGCAATCTTAGTAGATCAATTCAAACACAATAGTCGTCGTAATAAGATCGCAAGTAAACAACCTTTCAAAAAAGTTGAAAAGGTGCAAACACCATTGATTGCTTACTCAACTACAATTGAAGCAGATGACGATATCAAAGTTGATATTGATAATATCTTCCAAGAAGCTGAAGAACAACGCTATGAGATGATTGACCTTAGCAAGTATCAACCAAAACCAATTGCTAACGAAGATGAAGAGAATTTAGATGAACTTATCGAGGAATCATTTGATTCATTTGATGATGAACCAATTCAAGTTGATGAAGAGATTCAAGAAGACGATAACTCAACACAAGAAGAGTTGCAACCAACACTTTCATCTAAAAAAGCGCTTAACTATGATGATGTGTCTGAACAACTTGCTAATTTAGATCTATCTAGTTCATTAGTAAATGATGAAGACGAAGAAGATCTAGTACAAAAAACAAGTAAGACACCTAAGAAAGAAAAGAAAGTTCAAA
The DNA here is from genome assembly GCF_000518305.1 of Mycoplasma imitans ATCC 51306. Lineage (GTDB taxonomy): Bacteria > Bacillota_I > Bacilli_A > Mycoplasmatales > Mycoplasmoidaceae > Mycoplasmoides > Mycoplasmoides imitans. The sequence continues at coordinate 4,929 of NZ_JADI01000021.1, read as the reverse complement.
AAGAAGAAGAAACTGTTAAATTTGTTGATATTGACGAATCAGCTTATGACAACGTTCAAAATGAAAACGTTTCAATTACTGAACTAATTAAAGAATTAGATATCACACAAACTCCTAAAAAAGAGGTGAAAAAAGTTGTTCTTGTCCAAGATAAAAAGGGTAAAAACAAAGATAAGAAGAAAAAGAAATCGCAACGTCAAAGCTTGGATAGCTTTGAAAACCTATAGAGGCTTATTAATTAAATGAAAAAGATTACCCAGCGCTTCGATCTAATTACTAAAAAACAATTACCAATTAATCAACTATATCGGATTGTTTTTTACCAAAATCAACTACTTGTTGATTATCACTACAAGATTAAAGCGCGTGGGGTGTATTTAAACAAAAATGAGCAGATAATAATCGATAAGAAAATCAAAGCATTAATTCAAAAGAGTTTTAAAACTAAGATTTTAGACGAAGAGTTTAGTAAACTTAGCGATGCTTTAGGAAAACGAGGTCAGGATGAATAAAAAACCAACAAAAAATAAGAAACCAATTGATAAAAGAGCAAAGATTAATTTCAAGTCATACTTAAAAGAGGTTCAGGTTGGTGTTAAGGATGGAGTTTTTATTTACACTGATCCATTAAGTATCGACCAGTTTGCTAAAAAAGTTAATCAACCAGTAGCAAAGATTATTAAACACTTTTTTGCTAAAGGGATTAATACAATTAATTTAAATACAATCTTATCTTTAGAGCAAATCGGGGAATTGTGTTTAGAGTTTGGTTTAGACTTCAAGATTGAAAAGGCTGTAACCAATGAAAACTTGCTAGATAATATTGAGTTTAAAGACAAAAAAGAAGATCTAGTAAAACGCCCGCCGATTGTTACAGTTATGGGTCACGTTGACCATGGTAAGACTTCATTGTTAGATGCGATTAGATCAACTAACACAACATCGAGTGAAGCGGGTGGAATTACCCAACATATCGGTGCTTACCAAGTTAAGAAAAATAACGAATTAATCACCTTTATTGATACCCCAGGTCATGAAGCGTTCACTGATATGAGAGCACGCGGAGCGAATTTAACTGATATCGTGGTATTGGTAGTTGCTGGTGATGATGGGATTAAACCTCAAACTGAAGAAGCCATCGATCACGCTAAGAATGCTGATGTGCCAATTATCGTGTTTGTAAACAAGATGGATAAAGCAAGCGCGAACTTTGATCGTGTGATTCAACAAATCTCAAAATATGATCTATCACCAGAAGAATATGGTGGTGATACAATCTTTGTTCAAGGTTCAGCAATTAAAAAAGAAGGTATCAACGAACTATTAGATGCGATCTTAACATTAGCTGAAATTAATGAATATAAAGCTAATCCAAACGCAGACCCCTATGGGATTGTTGTTGAATCTAAACTAGAACCAGGTCTAGGCCCTCAAGCTACAGTTATCGTTAAAAGAGGGACGCTTAAAGTAGGCGATTATATCTGTATAGGTGCTGCTTATGGAAAAGTAAGAATCATGCAAGATGAAAATGGGAATAACCTAACCGAAGCAACACCATCAAGACCAGTAAAGATTTCAGGTCTTGATGCGATTCCTCAAGCTGGAGAAAAATTCTTGGGGCTTGCAACCGAAAGACAAGCAAAAGAGTTATCAGATTCTTATAAATTAAAACAACAAAAACAAAAACATTTAAGCTTACAAGAAAGCCACGAAAAAAGAACTAGAATTAACACTGATGGAATTAAATGTGTTGATCTGATTATTAAATCAGATGTTCAAGGTAGTCTTGAAGCAATTAAGTACGCGATTTCAAATATTAATATTGAAGGTGTAACTACCAACATTATCCGCGCTTCAACTGGAGTGATCTCTGAAACTGATATTAAGTTAGCTCAAGCTTCAAACTCAACTATAATCTCGTTTAACTTGGGAGTAAGTAAACAGATTAAAGATCTAGCTAATTCAGCAAACGTTGAGATTTTATCTTATGAAATCATCTATAAAATGGTTGAAGATCTTGAAAAGATCATGAAGGGCGAACTAGACCCAGTTTATGAAGAATCTGTAATTGGTCAAGCTGTAGTTAGAGTATTATGAAAACACTCAAAAATCGGGACTATTGCAGGAAGTTATGTAACTTCTGGTAAAGTTGTTAAGAACGCACTATGTCGAATTTTAAGAGATGATGTAATCATCTATAAATCTAAGGTCGGTTCACTAAAAGTAAAAACGAATTTTGCTGATAAAGTTGAACATAATAAAGAATGTGGTATCGTGGTAGAAAACTACAATGATATTAAAGAAAACGATATTATTGAAGTTTACGAAATTGTTAAAAAGCGAGCATACTAATGAGCAAGATTAAAACTTTAAGATTAGAAGCGGATATTCACAAACTACTTAACCAAGCAATTAGTAATGAGATTAATAATAGTTTAATTAAAACAAGTGTGATAACAGCAATCGAATTATCAGATGATAAGAGCGTAGCCAAGATTTTTATTGATTGTTTAATTCCTAACAACACTGCTAAAACATTAAAAGCATATAAAGATGCTAGCGGGGTGTTTAGACATATATTAAGTAAAAATTTAACGATCCGTCGAGTTCCGCAATTAGTTTTTTATCATGATGATAGTATCTCTAAGGGCGCAAAGATCGATCAGATCTTAAAAGAGATTAAACAAGAAAAAAATAATAAAGAATAAATAAGTAAAAATTTTATCTAGATTGCATTATCCGCGATCTAGATAAATTTTTATTTTGTTTAGCATATGCTTTGTTTTGCCCGTTTCTTGTTCAAAGCTTTCAAAAATCGTATTGAATTTTTACTTATTTAAAGGGTTTTTGTTTGTTTTTAAAAGTAGCAAGCACAAAAAATGTCTCGTTTTTGGGACAAAAATTAAAAAATAGGGCCAGATTAAGCTTGGTTAAGTTTTTTGATTTGATTAAAAACCTTTATTTTTTAAAAAAATTTGAGACTAATTATTGTTTATTACAAAATTAAGTTAACAATAAATTTTTTTGACAATTTAGAAATTCCATAATTAATACAAGATTCTTTCTTTTATTTCAAGATTTATATAAATTTTTCTAACTTGTAAAGCTAGAATTATTTTTTTATATAGTTTTATAAGTTTTTGTACAAACTCATTCATGAGAAGAAAAAATATTATAAATTCATCAGTTTGCTTGGAATCGGCTCATTTGTCGGTTTAGCAGCTGCAAGTTGTTATAACCCAACTTCTAATCAGCCAAACACAAGCGTAAAACATGATGGATCATCTGACGAATCATCAACGCCTACATCAAGTAAGGAAGGTGATACTGGAAGCACAACAACTACATCTACAACAAAAGATGGTACTTCTTCAGACACTACTACTACTGATAAAAGTTCAGACGCACAAACAACACCTGCTACAACAACTGACACAACAAAAGATGATCAAAGCAAAAGCTCTGATAGTGTAAGTAAAGAAGGAAGTGGTGACTCAAGTACAATTGGTGAAACCCACACAACAACTACTACTGCTGCAACACCAAACCAGTCTTCTTCATCACAAAGTCAAACAAGTTCATCAAGCAGTTCGAACTCTAAAACTCAATCAACTGCTTCAACAGAAACAGCTAGCAAAGAAGGAAGCAGTGAAACTCAAACAGATAAAAGTAAATCCTCAACAAATAAAACTGCTTCGTCCACAATATATGCTATAGTGCCTCAAATTAGAGATGAATTAACAACTGCTTTTGATGAAGCTGAAAATCTTTTAAAAAATGGGGATGCTACATTGGAAAATTAAAAACTGCAAATGATGAGTTATCTGCTGCTATTGAAAAAGCAAAGAATGATGCATTAGGTCTTGCAATCGGTGTTAATTCGAATTTATAAAAAACGTTTTGTTTTAAATAAAATAAAATTTGCAAAAAAATTAAAAATATTTAGATTTTTACAATTTTGTAGATAGCTAGCGAGATTTAAATTTTTGTTAATTTAAAAGTCCATGTTTAGCGGTTTATTTTTTGTTTGTCTTCTTAATGTTATTTTAACAACAATCAACATAAGAATGTAAAAAGAATATTTTAAACTTCAAAAAACTTTAGAGTGTAATCGTTTTGTTGCTCTAACTTAACTGGTGTAAAAATGGTAAAGTTGATAAGCCAGAAAAGAACAAAACGAACAATCAAGATAAATAAAAGATAGAAAACAAGAAAATAGAATTAAATTTTTGAGTTGACTACTAAAAACGATTTGCTTAAATTAATTTGAGTTTTCCAAAAAAAACAATTAGAAACCTATATTCTGAAGCATAATCAATTACAAATAATAAACAATCTTTGAAGAACTAATAGATGCTAAAACTTAGCTATACAACTCTCTTGATAAAGCTCAAAAAAGTATACCTGGTGGTGAAAACCTCCCATCATTTAGGGATATATTAAATACCCTAAAAGGATAGGTTAGTACCTACACGCTTTTAACAACTGTATATTAATTAACTTTGGTGCTGTTGGTAAATCATTAAAAAACTACAAATAGAAGATTTAACAACGGTTTATATGATTACAAACTAAAATTTGTAACCTATTTTTATTATCTTTATTACATCAGAATATATCTGCGGTATTCTGGATGTAGGCACCGAATTGAATTTTGTGTAAAACAATTAATTAACTCAAAAAAGAAAGGTTAATATAATTTTATAAACGTTAAACAAAAATGAATTCAAAAGACGAACAAATGAAACAGATTCAAAAATTAATCGTTGAATTTGTAAAACAATTTGGTCCTAGTAGCGGAAAGCAACTATTAAACATCACTGATTATATTGCTAAACCTGTTTTACAGGCTCTGGTTGATGGTGAACATGTTGGCAAACTAGAATTATTGAGAGAAAATGCTGATAATGATGAAAACGTGTATCAAAA
>NZ_KI912419.1:3959-8392 GCF_000518305.1 Mycoplasma imitans ATCC 51306 | reverse complement strand
CCTGAAGATGATGCCGCTAAGCAATTAGCTGCCGCAAAAGCAGAATTAAATACATTAATCAGCTCACAACAGGCTAAAGTTAGTTTATATGAAGACTATGCTAAAATTCAAGATACATTAACTAAAGCATATGCAGCTGCACAAGCTGTTTTAGATAAGACTGATTCAACAGCTCAAAATCTAAAAGACGCTAAAACAACTTTAGAAACTGCAATTAGTGCTGCTGATACTGCTAAGACTGAATTTAACAAAACTCATGAAGCATTAGTAACATCATATACGGAATTAAAAACTAACTTAAGTAAGCAAGATGAAACTCTAGCTCAATTTGCTCAACCTCAATTTGAAGGTATTAAAAACCACTTAACAGCATTATACACTGCTGGTACAGCTGTTGCAAAAATGAAATTACAATCAGCAGATGGAACAGCGCTTGATGCTAATAAAGTAACAAATGCTAATAAAGCTATTGTCGATGCAACGGCTTCTGAGTTATTAGCGAATCAAAAGAATAACGCTAATGATTTAGGTACTAAGTTTGTAAAACAAATACTTTCTAAAAGTGGTGTTTTAACTAACGAAAATGAACCAGTTCAAGAACATGCACAACCTGTAAATTATAGTTTTGTGGGTTATAGTGTTGATCTTAATGGTACAGATAATATGGCACCATCTTGAAACTATACTAAGAGAACCGTTCTAACTTTAGATGGTTATTTAGTTGAAAATCAAAATGGTGAAAATGGTAACAAGCCATTAACAGACGTATCTTGAGTTTATAGTCTTGGTACTGGTAATAAGTACAGCTTAAAATTCAGTTACTTTGGTCCCTCAACCGGTTACTTATACTTTCCTTATAAATTAGTTAAAGCTGATCAAGCTGGCAAAATTGGATTAGAATACTCATTAAATGGTGGTTCAAAAACGGCTGTTCAGTTTGCAGCTCCAGCTTCAAGTATGCCTGCAGCTGATGGTGAAGAACATCCAATGTCTACTGAACCTACAACAACTACACCTGAAAATTCTGATATGGTTAATCCTGCACCGGCAGTTAATGATATTAAGGTTGCTAAAGTAGCGCTATCAGAACTTAAATTTGGTGACAATACAATCGAATTTACAGTTCCTAATGATAAAGTTGCGCCGATGTTTGGTAACTTCTACTTAACATCAAACGCTAACAATTCTGAAATGGTTTACGATGATATTTTTGGTAACTCATTAAGTAATGGTACAGTAACTGTTGATGTACTAAAGGGTTATAACCTAGCATCTGACTATTCAACATACTTTGCTCAATACAAAAATATGACGGTTGATGACAAAGACTTAGGCGATCACTACCTAATTGGATTTATTGGTGGACAAACTGATAGAGTTTGAAATAGCGGCGGAACACCTGTAATGAATACCCCACTTAATAAAGGAAATTCTCGTACATTTACATTATTCGTAAACGCTCCACAAAATGGTGATTACTATGTTGGTGGCGTATATAGAACAGGTGATGATAGAATTTTAAAATTATCAACTACAACAAACAATTTTTTCCAATTTTTTAAGCTAAATTCTGGTACAGGTGCTCCATTAAAAACATTTGATAGTAAAACGTTAGATGAAGCTAATGTTTTAACTAAAAAAAGAACTATAAAACTAACCAAAGGTTTAAATAAAATAACTTTAGGTAGTATCAATAATGGTAACGCTCCAAATTTAGGAAACTTAACATTCACGTTAATGCCTGCTTCAGAAAACCAAGAAAAATAGGATGATACGCTAAGTTAGTTAAATAAAATTATTAAATAGAACATCAGTAACGATAGTTGCTGGTGTTTTTATTTTGGTTTAAAGAAAAAAAGACGCCAAAACCCTTTATTTCTAGAAGAAGAAGAAGTAGTTCTTATCCGTTTTGAGGTAAAACCAACAGTTTTTACGCGAAAATAATGGCGATTTATTATTTATTGAACTTTATATATTTTTTTAATTAAGAATTTGTGTTTTTCACAATTTCGAATTTTAACTTTAGTGAAAAGAAAAAACGTATTAAAGTTTATTAGTTTATTAGGTGTTGGTTCATTTGTTAGTTTAGCTGTTGCTAGTTGTGGTCAGACTGCTACACCAAATCCTGAACCACCTAAACCTGTTGAGCCTTCTAATCCAACAAATCCTAATGATGGTGCCGCTAAACAATTAGCTGATGCTAAAAAGGCTTTAACTGATTTAATAGCTACTCAAAATGAAAAAGTTGCATTATATTTAGATTACGCAAAAATTAAAGACGATTTAGGTGTAGCATATGATGCAGCTAAAACTGCTTCAAATAATAACAATGCAGCTTTTGCAGACATAACATCTGCCACTACAACACTACAAAAAGCTATTGAAAAAGCTGCAAGTGATAAAACTGATTTTGATAGTAAAAATGGTGCATTAGTAACAGCTTATAATAATCTAAAAACAGCATTGCAAAGCAAAACTACTAATTTAGATTCATTAAAAGAAACTCAATACAGCGCAATTCAAGCTAATTTAAGTTCACTTTATGATTCTGCTACCAAAATTGTGGATGCAACATTAATACCTGCTAGTGGTGATAGTCCAACTCAAAATAAGGTAGAAGAGCTTAATACTAATATTACAACAGCGGTAACAAGTCTTGAAAATCAAAAAAAGAATGCAGATAACTTCTACACAAGTTTTGAAAAGCAAGTTTTATCTAAAGATAAATTATCAGTAGGAACAGGAGCGCACGCTAATAATGAACAACCAGCAAACTATAGTTATGTAGGTTATAGTGGTAATATTAGTTTTAATAATACAAGCAACAATCAATCAGGTTGATATTTTGCTCAAAGAAAAGTTTGAAAAAACAAATCTGCAAATGACAATATAACTATTCCAGTAACTACTGAAGCAAACGCTGATCCATTAACGGACGTATCATGAATTTATAGTTTAGCTGGAGAAGGTACTAAATACGCTTTAGAATTTACTTACTATGGTCCAACTACTGCTTACTTATATTTCCTTTATAAGTTGGTAAAAAACGAAGATGCAACTAAATTTGGTTTGCAATACAAACTAAATGATGCAGATGCTAAAATGATTCAGTTTACTCAAGCGCCAGCAATAAACGAAACAACCGAAACTAATGAAGTAACTGCTCAACCTTCTGGCGATCAGGCAGCAGGTGAAGGCGCAGCTCAGAACTCATCATCTATGACCTTATTTGCTGATCAAGGAGCAGCAGCTGTAACTGAAATCAATCCAACTCCTACAGTAGGAAACATTAATGTAGCTACAGTAACTTTATCTAAACTTAAATTAGGAGTTAACAAAATTGAGTTTAGCGTTCCGACTGGTAAAGTTACTCCGATGATTGGTAATATGTACTTAACTTCATCTGCTGATAACCAAAATAAAGTTTATGATGATATCTTCGGTAATAGCGTAACCAAAAAAGATGCTTCAACATCAGTAACAGTTGATCTTCTAAAAGGTTATGGTTTAGCAGCTGATAGATCAATACACTTTCGTCAATTTATGGGTCTAACAAGAACTGGTGCTAAAGCAAGTTCACAACAAAACGACACCACTTATTTAGTTGGATATATTGGTGGTAACTTTCCTCGTCGAGTTGAGGTTACTGGAGCTACTAATAATACTCCAGCAAACAATAATGATGCTAGAACAATTACCGTATATGTAAATGCTCCAGCTAGTGGTGATTATTACATTAGTGGTTCTTATCTAACAGCAAGAGATAGAGGATTAAAATTCTCAACTGGAACAGATACTAATAATGTTGTTACAATTACTAGATTAAAACAAAACAACTGAACAACATTAGGAACATTTGATACTGCTAATACTGCTACTGAAAATAATGATACCACCCTTGTTGGTAATCAACGTACTTTAATGTTACAAGCAGGGTTAAATAAAATTATTATTGCAGGTGGAACTGAAGATCAAACTAATGCTCCATATATAGGTAATTTAACCTTTACTTTAAAGAGCACGCAAACTGAAACTGATACCAATTCTAGTAAAGATGCTTAAAAACATTTCTAAAGAATAAGGAAAATAAATAAAATACTTATATTTAAATAGACCGCTAAGTTAGTTAATTCAATTTATATTAAAACATCAACATTGACATGAGATTGAAAGAAATTCAATTCTCATGTTTTTTTATTTAATAAACTTTTGTAATTATTTTAATTTTCTGAATAAAAGCTAAAAAACGTCAAAACCCTCTATTTCTAGAAGAAGAAGAAGAAGAAGAAGAAGAAGAAGAAGAAGCTCTTATACGTTTCATGTTAAAACGAACACTTATTACGCGAAAATAATGACGATTTATTATTTATTGAACTTTATATATTTTTTTAATTAAGAATTTGTGTTTTTCACAATTTCGAATTTTAACTTTA
>NZ_KI912419.1:0-3919 GCF_000518305.1 Mycoplasma imitans ATCC 51306 | reverse complement strand
TTAAAAGTTACATTACAAAATCAATCTACTGTTCTAGAAAAATTATCTGATCCTCAATACGAAGGTATAAAAAAACATATCACAAGTTTATATGATGCTGGTACGTTAATTACAACTAAAACATTAGATCCATCTAATGGTGATAAACCTAAAGCAGAAGACGTAACTAGAGCAAATGATGGCATTAAAAATGCTATAAATGAAACAAAATTAACGGAATGAAAAGAAAACGCAGATAAATTTTATAAAAACTTTGATAAAAACAAGTTATCTAAAGATAAATTAACATCACAAGACGCATCTAATAATCAATCACAACCTGCAAACTATAGTTTTGTAGCATTTAGTGGCGATCTAACTCCTGCTACTAGTGGTGGTTCACAAACAGATTTTCCAAATTGAAATTTTGCTCAAAGAAAAGTTTGAACATCTGAAACTGCTCTAAATAATGGTTCTACAGATTTAGTATCAAATCCAACAACCACAACAGATGTATCTTGAATTTATAATTTGAAAGGAACAGGAACTAAATATACATTAGATTTTAATTACTACGGTCCGTCAACAGCATATTTATACTTTCCTTATAAATTAGTAAAAACAGCAGATGCTGCTAAAGTTGCACTTCAGTATAAATTGAATAATGGTGCACAAAAACTTATCCAATTTGCACCATCTTCTACAACTGCAGATATGTCATCAACTCAAGAATCAACTACTCAAAGAAGTTCATCATTAAAACTAGTTGATGATCAAAACACGCAAACTTCTAATCAAACAGATTTAAATTCATCTGCAAACAAAACTCCAACTGTTGCTGATATTAATGTAGCTAAAGTTACTTTAACAGATTTAAATTTTGGAAAAAATACTATCGAATTAAGTCTTCCTGAAGGTGATAAAGTAGCTCCTATGATTGGTAATATTTACATTACTTCTAATAATCAAAATAATGATAAAGTTTACGACGATATATTTGGTAATACACAAAACACAATAGATAATAAAAAATCTGTTACGGTTAACTTATTAACAGGATATAGTTTAACGTCTGGTTGATCAACATATGTAGGTCAATTTAAAAAAGTATCAACAACAGGAGAAATGCCTAATGCAGAAGCGACTCCTAATTATTTAGTTGGATTTATTGGTGGTATGGATCCTCGTAATGCTAATAATGTATCTACTCCAGTTAGAAATCCTTCAATTAAAGGAGCGACAAGAACACTTACAATTTACGTAAACGCGCCAGAAACTGGTGAATACTACATTAAGGGTTCTTATCTTACAAATACCGCTAGAGGATTAAAATTGTCTACATCTTCTACTGATAGTAGTACAGTTACAATTACTAATTTAATGAAGCAAAATTGAAACACATTAGGTGATTTTGATACATCTAAAACAGAAACTACAGTAGAAAATTCTGGTATAGATCATAATATGCATAGAACCTTGACTTTAAAGAAAGGTCTAAACAAGATTGTTGTTGCCGGCGGAACTAATAGTGGTTCAGGTGACGCTCCATTTATAGGTAATTTAACATTTACTTTAAGTAGCGCAGCGAATAATAATGAGCCAACGCAAGCCTAAATCAGTAATTAAAAAGCGCTAAGTTAGTTAAAATATTAAATAAATCATATATTTTTGAAAGAGCATCAGAGTCCTAGTGATTCTGATGTTTTGCTTTTTATATAAATAAATTTTTATGAATTAACATAAAAAATCGTAAAAACCCTTTATTTCTAGAAGAAGAAGAAGAAGAAGAAGAAGAAGAAGAAGAAGAAGCTCTTATCCGTTTCATGTCAAAACCAACAGTTATTAGGCGAAAATAATGGCGATTTATTATTTATTGAACTTTATATATTTTTATAGTTAAGAATTTACTGTTTTAAGTAAATTTATAATTTTAACTTTAAGTGAAAAGAAAAAACATATTAAAGTTTATTAGTTTATTAGGTGTTGGTTCATTTGTTAGTTTAGCAGTTGCAAGTTGTGGTCAAGTTGATACTCCTAACCCTGAAGAACCAAAACCAACTAATCCTACACAACCGGACAAACCTGAAGATAATGCCGCTAAACAATTAGCAGAAGCTAAAACTAAGTTAACTAGCTTGCTTAATACAAAAGCTCAAAATGTAGCAAAATATCAAGACTACGCAAAGATTCAGTCTAGTTTAACAACAGCATATACAACAGCTGAAGGTGTTTCAAATAAAAATGATGCAACCTTAATGAATATTCAAGATGCTACAACAGCATTACAAAGTGCTATTGATAAAGCTGCTAGTGATAAAAAAACTTTTGATGATCAAAATTCTGATTTAGTAACTGCATACGGTCAATTAAAAACCACTCTACAAAATCAAGATGCTACATTAGAAACATTAACCGAAACTAAATATAGTGCAATTAAAAGTCGCCTTAGCGATCTATATCAAATTGGTACTGAAATAACAAGCAAAACGTTAGATCCTTCTATGGGAGATAAACCTAGTGTTGATAGCGTAAAACAGGCTAATTCTGATATTACAACAGCTATTAGTGAAGACTCATTAAACAAATGAAAACTAAATGCAGATAAGTATAATGTGTTTGAAAAAAATGCATTATCTAAGACAGCTTTATCAGCAACTAATGATACAACGCATAATGGTGAACAACCATCTAACTATAGCTTTGTAGGTTATAGTAATGAATTAGCTACTGGTACAGGTGCGCCAACAACATTACCAAACTGGAATTTCGCTCAAAGAAAAGTTTGAACATCTGAAACTACTGCAAATAATGGTTCTACAGATATCGTTGAATCTCCAAATTCTAAAACAGATGTATCATGAATATATAGTTTATCTGGAGAAGGAACTAAATATAGCTTAACTTTTGATTACTATGGACCATCAACAGCCTATCTATACTTCCCTTATAAATTAGTTAAGTCTGCTGATTCATCTTCAGTTGCCTTGCAATATAAGTTAAACAATGGCGAACAACAACCTATAACTTTTGCAGCTGATGGTCAACAAAATGGCGAAGCTACAGCTAACAAAACTCCAACAGTTAGCGATATTAATGTAGCTAAAGTTAACTTGTCTGGATTAAAATTTGGTTCTAACACAATTGAGTTAAGTGTGCCTACTGAAACTGCTGCAAAAGTAGCTCCTATGATTGGTAATATGTATATTACTTCTAATGCTCAAAATTCTGACAAAATATACAATGATATCTTTGGAAACACTTTAAATACTAATGACAATTCAAAATCAGTGTCTGTTAATCTATTAACTGGTTATAGTTTAGCATCTGGTTGATCAATATATATAGGTCAGTTTACTCAATTAACAGGTCAAGAAACAATGTATTTAGTTGGATTTATTGGCGGCAATAATCCTCGTAATGCTAACAATACAACAACTAATAATGTTTCATTCCCTTCTACTCGAGGAGCTAATAGAACGTTTACAATTTATGTAAATGCTCCAGAAGCGGGACAATATTTCATTAGTGGTTCTTACCTTTCAGGTGCTAAACAAGCAAGAGGTCTTGAATTTTCTACAGGTATTGAAACAAACATTGTAAAAATTAATGGCTTAAAAGAAAATAATTGAACTACATTAGGTAAATTTAATACTGCTGAACCAACTACAACTGAAGATGTTAATTCTGCAGATAACACTATGCACAAAACATTAACCTTAGTTAAAGGTTTAAATAAGATTGTTATTGCTACTGGAACTACTAATGGTGGTGATGCTCCATTTATAGGTAACTTGACATTTACTTTAAGCAGCGAACAAAATTAATAATAATGTACCGCAACAATAAATCGATAATAAAATAAGCGCTAAGTTAGTTAACAAAATATATATCAAACATCAGAGTTAAATTCTGATGTTTTCTTTTTTTAAATAAATAAATT
>NZ_JADI01000018.1 GCF_000518305.1 Mycoplasma imitans ATCC 51306 | reverse complement strand
AGATGCAACTAAATTTGGTTTGCAATACAAACTAAATGATGCAGATGCTAAAATGATTCAGTTTACTCAAGCGCCAGCAACAAACGAAACAACCGAAACTAATGAAGCAACTGCTCAACCTTCTGGCGGTCAGGCAGCAGGTGAAAGCGCAGCTCAGAACTCATCATCTATGACCTTAGTTGCTGATCAAGGAGCAGCAGCTTTAACTGAAATCAATCCAACTCCTACAGTAGGAAACATTAATGTAGCTACAGTAACTTTATCTAAACTTAAATTAGGAGTTAACAAAATTGAGTTTAGCGTTCCGACTGGTAAAGTTGCTCCGATGATTGGTAATATGTACTTAACTTCATCTACTGATAACCAAAATAAAGTTTATGATGATATCTTTGGTAATAGCGTAACTACAAATGATGCTTCAACTTCAGTAACTGTTGATCTTCTAAAAGGTTATGGTTTAGCAGCTGATAGATCAATACACTTTCGTCAATTTATGGGTCTAACAAGAACTGGTGCTAAAGCAAGTTCACAACAAAATGACACCACTTATTTAGTTGGATATATTGGTGGTAACTTTCCTCGTCGAGTTGAGGTTACTGGAGCTATTAATAATACTCCAGCAAACAATAATGATGCTAGAACAATTACCGTATATGTAAATGCTCCAGCTAGTGGTGATTATTACATTAGTGGTTCTTATCTAACAGCAAGAGATAGAGGATTAAAATTCTCAACTGGAACAGATACTAATAATGTTGTTACAATTACTGGATTAAAACAAAACAACTGAACAACATTAGGAACATTTGATACTGCTAATACTGCTAATGAAAATAATGATATCACTCTTGTTGGTAATCAAAGTACTTTAATGTTACAAGCAGGGTTAAATAAAATTATTATTGCAGGTGGAACTGAAGATCAAACTAATGCTCCATATATAGGTAATTTAACCTTTACTTTAAAGAGCACGCAAACTGAAACTGATACCAATTCTAGTAAATCTGATTAAAAACATTTCTAAAGAATTAAGGAAAACAAATAAAATACTTATATTTAAATAGGACGCTAAGTTAGTTAATTCAATTTATATTAAAACATCAACATTGACATGAGATTGAAAGAAATTCAATTCTCATGTTTTTTTATTTAATAAACTTTTGTAATTATTTTAATTTTCTGAATAAAAGCTAAAAAACGTCAAAACCCTCTATTTCTAGAAGAAGAAGAAGAAGAAGAAGAAGAAGAAGAAGAAGCTCTTATACGTTTCATGTTAAAACGAACACTTATTAGGCGAAAATAATGGCGATTTATTATTTATTGAACTTTATATATTTTTTAGTTAAGAATTTACTGTCTTAAGTAAATTCATAAGTTTACTTTAAGTGAAAAGAAAAAACATATTAAAGTTTATTAGTTTATTAGGTGTTGGTTCATTTGTTACGTTGGCGATTGCAAGCTGTGGTCAAACAACCAATCCTGCTCCTAAGCCACCAGGAAAGGAACCTGAGGATCCTTCAAAACCTTCTAATCCTGGCGATGATCAAGCTAAACAATTAGCAGATGCTAAGATGGCCTTATCAGATTTATTAAAAACTCAGAGCGTTAATCTTGCAATGTACGCTGATTACGCTAAATATCAAACTACTTTAGAAAAAGCGTATGTAACCGCTAAAGCAACTTCGGATAAAGCAAACGTAACATTAGATGAAGTTAAAATTGCAACATCAACATTAGATAATGCAATTAAAACAGCTTCGACTGATAAGAAAGCCTTTGATGACGCTAATGCCGAGTTGGTTACTGCATACAAAGAGTTGAAAAGCAATGTAAATAACAAAGATAAAAATCTAATGGGATTAGATTCAACTCAATATAGTGCAATTAGAACTAATTTAGAAGGTTACTATACTACAGGAGCTGATGTTGTTAAAAATACATTAGTACCAGTTGAAGGTATGAGTCCTACTAAGGATGAAGTAACTAACTTAAATACAAATATTAATGCTTCTGTCGTCGATCTAGGTTCTAGAAAAGAAAATGCTGATATGTATTTTAATAAATTTGGCAAAAAAGTATTAGTAAAAAGCGGCGTAGTTGCACCAAAACCTATGATGGCTGATGGAGTACAAACAGAGCATGCAGCTCCTACAGATAATTCGCAGCCAGTAAACTATAGCTTTGTAGGTTATAGTGTTGATGTTAATGCCTCAAGTTCAACACCGCCTGCATGAGACTACGTTAAAAGAACTATATTTAATATTAATGGTACTTTAGTTGATAATCAAAATGGTGATGCTAATACAGCTCCGTTAACTGATGTATCATGAATATATAGTTTAAATAATGGCAGTAAATATACTGTATCATTCACTTACTACGGACCTACAACTGCTTATTTATACTTTCCTTATAAGTTAGTTCAAAGTTCTCAAAGTACGACTGTTGGTTTAAATTATTCATTAAACGGTACAGAAGCGAAACCTGTAGAATTTGCAGCTCCAACAACAATGAATCCTGAAGGAATAGATTCTCCTGCTGGTACAACGCAAACAACTCCAGAAATGACAACTCCTGCAACTACTACAACAACAGCAATCTTACACCAACAGTTGATACTATTAATGTAGCTAAAGTAATCCTAACTAATCTTAAGTTTGGTGAAAACACAATTGATTTCACTGTTCCAGCTCAAAAAGTAGCTCCTATGTTTGGTAACTTTTACATTACTGCATCAGAAGATAATTTTGATAAAGTTAATGATGACATTTTTGGCAACAAAACTACTAAATCAGAAAAATCAACTTCAGTAACTGTTGACCTATTAAAAGGTTACAATCTAGCTGCTGACTATTCAACATTCTTTGCTAAATACACTGGTGTAACTTTAGATGATAAGAATTCTGGTGATTACTATTTAGTTGGTTTTATTGGAAGCAATAATAAAAGAACTTATAGTGGTACAGGAACACAGATGACTACACCTCTAAATACAGGTGATAGCAGAAATCTTATAATTTATGTAAATGCTCCTACAGAAGGTAAATATTATGTGAGTGGAATTTACACAACTGGTTCGAATAGAGCATTAAGATTATGAGCTAATAAAGAAGATAACTTTATGCAATTTGTTAACTTAAATTCTGGATCTGGAAATACACTAAAAACATTTACTACAAATATGACAGATTCAAGAATAACAAATCAAACTATATCTTTAAATAAAGGTTCAAATAAAGTTGTTATTAGAAGCACAGATAACGGTCAAGCTCCAAACCTAGGTAACTTGACATTCACATTGATGAAACCTGCAACTCCAAGTGCTTAATAAGAAAATAAAAATTATCAACAAACGCTAAGTTAGTTAAATAAAATTATTAAAGTGAAAACATCAGTAACAAAATGCTGATGTTTTTATTTTTGGTTAAAAAGATAAAACGGTTAAAACCCTTTGTTTCTAGAAGAAGAAGAAGAAGAAGAAGAAGAAGAAGAAGAAGAAGAAGCTCTTATACGTTTCATGTTAAAACGAACACTTTTTACGCGAAAATAATGGCGATTTATTATTTATTGAACTTTATATATTTTTAATTCAAGAATTTGTAGTTATATACAAGTTCCAATTTTAACTTTAGTGAAAAGAAAAAACATATTAAAGTTTATTAGTTTATTAGGTATTGGTTCATTTGTTAGTTTAGCAGTTGCAAGTTGTGGTCAAGTTGCTACACCAAATCCTGAACCACCTAAACCTGTTGAGCCTTCTAATCCAACAAATCCTAATGATGATGCAGCCAAACAATTAGCTGATGCTAAAAGTAAATTAAGTCAATTGATTAGTTCAAAAGATGTAGACATTGCAAAATATGATGATTATGCAAAGATTAAAGCAACATTAACAGCTGCATACGAAACAGCACAATCAGTTTCAAATAAAAGTGATGCAACCTTAATGAATGTTCAAAGTGCTACAACAACTTTAGAATCTGCCATTAAATCTGCCGCTAAAGCTAAAACAGATTTTGATGATATGCATGGTGATTTAGTTACTGCATACAATGAATTAAAAACAACTTTAAAAAGTAAAGAAACAATTTTATCTCAATTAAGTGACACTAAATATAGTGCAATTAATAAACATTTAGTGGGATTGTATGATGATGGCCAAAAATTTTTAACAGCAACATTAGATCCAACTGATGGAATGATTCCTGAAGTTAATGATGTAACATCTGCAAATACAGCAATTACAAGCGTAATTGAAAATCTTACTGAATGAAAAACAAACGCAGACATGTTATCTGATAATTTTTTAAAAAAGACGTTAGATAAAGAGAAATGAACAAATGATACGAGGTCTCAACCTGCAAATTATAGTTTTGTAGGATACAGTAAAGACATAACTAATTCAAATTATAATTTTGCTAAAAGAATCGTTTGAAAACCCCAAGGGAACAGCGGAACTTCATATGTAGCGTTAGAAAATCAAGATAATTTAACAGACGTATCATGAATTTACAGTTTAGCTGGAGAAGGTACTAAATACACTTTAGAATTTACTTACTATGGTCCAACTACTGCTTACTTATATTTCCCTTATAAATTGGTAAAAAACGAAGATGCAACTAAATTTGGTTTGCAATACAAACTAAATGATGCAGATGCTAAAATGATTCAGTTTACTCAAGCGCCAGCAACAAACGAAACAACCGGAACTAATGAAGCAACTGCTCAACCTTCTGGCGTTCAGGCAGCAGGTGAGGGCTCAGCTCAGAGCTCATCATCTATGACCTTAGTTGCTGATCAAGAAACTGCAGCTACAACTGAAATGAATCCAACTCCTACTGTAGGTGATATTAATGTAGCTAAAGTAACTTTATCTAATCTGAAATTCGGATCTAACAAAATTGAATTTAGCGTTCCAGCCGATAAAGTTACTCCGATGATTGGTAATATGTACTTAACTTCATCTGCTGATAACCAAAATAAAGTTTATGATGATATTTTTGGTAACACTTTAAATAAACAAAATAAATCAACCTCTGTTAGCGTTGATTTATTAAGAGGTTATAGTCTTGCGGCTGATCACTCAACATTTTTTTATCGATTTATGAGTTCGAATAATTCAAATGAAATGCAGGAAAATGCTTATACTTATTTAGTTGGATTTATTGGTGGTAGTAATCCTCGTAATGCTAATAATGTATCTACTCTAGTTAGAAATCCTTCAACTACAGGAGCGACAAGAACGCTTACAATATATGTAAATGCTCCAGAAAATGGTCAATATTATGTTAAAGGTTCATATCTTACATCAAATAATAGAGGATTAAAATTCTCAACTGGAGATGCAACAAATAGCTCGGTAACAATAACTGTTACAGGAAAAAATAATTGAAACACATTAGGTAATTTTGACACTGATAAAGGTGTTGATATACAAAAAACTGGATCTTCTAGTGATGCAGAGCAAAATGCAACAAATACAATAAAATTAAATAAAGGTTTAAATAAAATTGTTATAGCTGGATCAGATTCAGGTGAAGACGCTCCATATATTGGAAACTTAACATTTACCCTTACTAGCAAATCTAGTACTTAAACCGTTACTAATTAATAAATAAAATGGGCTGCTAAGTTAGTTAATTAAAATTATTCAAAACACCAGATCAAACTGGTGTTTTTTTATGTTAAGTTAATAAGTAATAAAAAATAATAACTATTTTTTTTGAACAAACGCCAAAAAAGCTTAAAATCCTTTATTTCTAGAAGAAGAAGAAGAAGAAGAAGAAGAAGAAGAAGAAGAAGAAGAAGAAGAAGAAGCTCTTATCCGTTTTAGGGTAAAACCAACACTTTTTAAGCGAAAATAATGACGATTTATTATTTATTGAACTTTATATATTTTTTTAGTTAAGAATTTGTGTTTCTTCACAAGTTCGAATTTTAACTTTAAGTGAAAAAAAACATATTAAAGTTTATTAGTTTATTGGGTATTGGTTCGTTTGTTACGTTAGCTGCTGCAAGCTGTAGTAAAGCTGTAACATCTAACCCCGGAAACCCTAGCAACCCTGATAAGCCTAACAACCCTGATACTGGCAATACTAACCCTGGTGGTGACACAGACGCTAAACAGTTAGCTGATGCTAAAGCTTCTTTAAACACATTACTTGGAAGTCAAAGCACAAATGTAGCATTATATGAAGATTATGCAAAAATTAAAGATACTTTATCTAGCGCATACGCTTCAGCACAAACAACTGCAAATAATGCTAATGCAACCTTAAAAGACGTTAATGATGCTAAAGCAGCTTTACAAACGGCAATTAGTGATGCTGCTAATGCAAAAACTGAATTTGATAAAGCTAATTTAGGATTAGTTAGTGCATATGCAAAATTAAAAGAAACATTAAAATCTGAAACTACAAATTTAGATGGTTTATCTCAAGATAATTATTCAGCAATTAAGGCTAATCTAGTTTCTCTATATAATAAAGCTAAAGATTTTACAACAGTAACATTAGATCCAACAAGTGGAATGATTCCTAAGGTTGATGAAATAACAAGTGCAAATACTGCTATTACACAAGCAGTTTCAGCAATTGATTCTCAAAAAACCAATGCTGATACAGCAGCTACTACTTTTATTAAAGAAAAATTAGATTCAGCTAAATTAACACCTGGTACTACAGCTGAAGGTCAACAAGCTGCTAGTCAACAACCAGGGAACTATAGCTTTGTTGGTTTTAGTAATGATGTAACTACTGGTAGAACAGGATCGCAAGAACAAGATCTACCAAGCTGAAATTTTGCAAAAAGAAAAGTTTGAACGACTGAGGGTTTAAGTGCAGGACAAACTCAATTAGTAAGTTCGGAAACTCCTCTTACAGATGTATCATGAATATATAGCTTAACTGGTGCTGGTTCAAAGTATACATTAACCTTTACTTATTACGGTCCATCTACCGCTTATTTATACTTCCCTTATAAGTTGGTTCAATCTAGTGATTCGAATAAAATCGGTCTTCAATATAAATTAAATAATAGTGAAACCTTAGTTCCTATCACATTTGGTAATGAAACGAACGACAGTGGTGCAACTCCAGCAATTGATGATATAAAAGTAGAAAAAGTAACATTATCTAATTTAAATTTTGGTGATAATACAATTGAATTCAGTGTTGCTACCGAAGAAAACAAAGTAGCGCCAATGATTGGTAATATGTATTTAACTTCATCAACTAATAATGTTGATAAAATATACGATAGTATTTTTGGTAATACTACGACAACTCAAGATAATTCATCAAAATCTGTAACAGTAGATCTATTAAAAGGTTATAGTCTTGCTTCAGGTTGATCAACGTATGTAGGTAGATTTATGAATTTAACTAGTGAAGGTCAACAATTAAGCGCGCCTGTTTACTTAGTAGGATTCATCGGAGGCAATAATCCGCGTTCAACTAATAATCCAAGCAATCCTGTAGTTGTATACCCTTCAACAAGGGGAAAATCAAGAACATTTACAATTTATGTAAATGCTCCAATTCAAGGACAATATTTTATTAGTGGTTCATATATTTCAGGAGCGCAAAAACCAAGAGGATTAGAATTCTCAACAACCGGAAGCAATAATACTCTTAGCTTTAGTAATTTGAAACAAAGTGATTGAACTACATTAGGAACTTTTGATTCTAATACTACTGCAACCGAAACTAGTGGAAATACAAATAAAACCTTAACTTTAAGTAAAGGTCTTAATAAGATTACAATTAAAGGTTCTGGCGCTGACGATGCTCCATTTATAGGAAATTTAAAATTTACATTAAGTAGTCAAACACCTAGTGCTAATGTAGGTGAAAGTGGACAAAGATAAACAAACATCAATAAGCGCTAAGTTAGTTAAATAAAATTATTCAAAACACCAGGATAATCTGGTGTTTTTTTATTTATATTTTCTTTATCAAATACTTAATCAAAATCTAGAAAAATTAATTAATATTTTTTGAATAGACATTAAAAACGTTCAAAACCCTTTATTTCTAGAAGAAGAAGAAGAAGAAGAAGAAGAAGAAGAAGCTCCTATACGTTTTAGGGTAAAACTAACACTTTTTAGGCGAAAATAATTGCGATTTATTATTTATTGAACTTTATATATTTTTTTAGTTAAGAATTTGTGCTTTTACAAGTTCTATTTTAACTTTAAGTGAAAAGAAAAAACATATTAAAGTTTATTAGTTTATTAGGTGTTGGTTCGTTTGTTACGTTAGCGGTTGCAAGTTGTGGTCAAGTTGCTACTCCTAACCCTGAAGAACCAAAACCAACTAATCCTACACAACCAGACAAACCTGAAGATGATGCCGCTAAGCAATTAGCTGCCGCAAAAGCAGAATT
Organism: Mycoplasma imitans ATCC 51306; assembly: GCF_000518305.1. GTDB lineage: Bacteria > Bacillota_I > Bacilli_A > Mycoplasmatales > Mycoplasmoidaceae > Mycoplasmoides > Mycoplasmoides imitans. The sequence goes on along the minus strand of NZ_JADI01000018.1, from coordinate 2,131 downwards.
AAATACATTAATCAGCTCACAACAGGCTAAAGTTAGTTTATATGAAGACTATGCTAAAATTCAAGATACATTAACTAAAGCATATGCAGCTGCACAAGCTGTTTTAGATAAGACTGATTCAACAGCTCAAAATCTAAAACACGCTAAAACAACTTTAGAAACTGCAATTAGTGCTGCTGATACTGCTAAGACTGAATTTAATAAAACTCATGAAGCATTAGTAACATCATATACGGAATTAAAAACTAACTTAAGTAAGCAAGATGAAACTCTAGCTCCATTTGCTGAACCTCAATTTGAACGTATTAAAAACCACTTAACAGCATTATATACTGCTGGTACAGCTGTTGCAAAAATGAAATTACAATCAGCAGATGGAACAGCGCTTGATGCTAAGAAAGTAACAGATGCTAATAAAGCTATTGTAGATGCGACTGCTTCTGAGTTATTAATGAATCAAAAGAATAACGCTAATGATTTAGGTACTAAGTTTGTAAAACAAATACTTTCTAAGAGTGGTGTTTTAAATAATGAAAATGCAGCAGTTGAACAACATGCACAACCTGTAAACTATAGTTTTGTGGGTTATAGTGTTGATCTTAATGGTACAGATACTAGCATGGCGCCATCTTGAAACTATACTAAGAGAACCGTTCTAACTGTAGCTGGTGCTTTAGTTGAAAATCAAAATGGTGAAAATGGTAACAAACCATTAACTGATGTATCTTGAGTTTATAGTCTTGGTACTGGTAATAAGTACAGCTTAAAATTCAGTTACTTTGGTCCTTCAACCGGTTACTTATACTTTCCTTATAAATTAGTTAAAGCTGATCAAGCTAGCAAAATTGGATTAGAATACTCATTAAATGGTGGTTCAAAAACGGCTGTTCAATTTGCAGCTCCAGTTCAAGCTTCAAGCATGCCTGACGCTACTGGTGAAACTCATACAATGCCAACTGAAACTACAACAACTACATCTGCAAATTCTGATATGATTAATCCTGCACCAGCAGTTGATGATATTAAGGTTGCTAAGGTAATGTTGTCAGAACTTAAATTTGGTGAAAATACAATCGAATTTACAGTTCCTGATGAAAAAGTTGCGCCGATGTTTGGTAACTTCTACTTAACATCAAACGCTAAGAATTCTGAAATGGTTTACGATGATATTTTTGGTAACTCATTAAGTAATGGTACAGTAACTGTTGATGTACTAAAGGGTTATAACCTGGCATCTGATTATTCAACATACTTTGCTCAATACAAAAACATGACGGTTGATGGCGAAAACTTAGGCGATCACTACCTAATTGGATTTATTGGTGGTAGAAATAATAGATCTTGAAGCGGTGATGGAACAGCTATGAATAGCCCAGTTCATAGCGGTGATAATCGTACATTTACATTATTCGTAAACGCTCCACAAAATGGTGATTACTATGTTGGTGGTGTATATAGAACAGGTTCTAATAGAGCTTTAAAATTATGAACAACCTCTAGAGCAGAAAATTTTGTTCAGTTTGTTAACTTAAATTCTGGAACAAACGCTCCATTAAAAACTTTTGATAGTGAAACATTAAATGTAGCTAATGTTTCAAATGAAAAAAGAACTATAAAACTAACCAAAGGTTTAAATAAAATAATTTTAGGTGGTATTAGTGATCACGAAGCTCCAAATTTAGGAAACTTAACATTCACGTTAATGCCTGCTTCAGAAAACAAAGAATAATAGGATGATATGCTAAGTTAGTTAAATAAAATTATTAAATAGAACATCAGTAACGATAGTTGCTGGTGTTTTTATTTTGGTTTAAAGAACAAAAAACGCCAAAACCCTTTATTTCTAGAAGAAGAATAAGAATAAGAAGAAGCTCTTATGGGAACGAAGCTAATTTTGTGTAATCTGGATTTTTTCGAACTTTTAGTTTTTCTTAAGTAAGTTCGGAAATACATCCATTAACTCTTCATATATTCTATATCAATTTCTCAGTCTATTACTTTTCTGATTTAGTTTTTTGTACCTTGGGTTGTAACCAAAATGTACATAAAGGTCTAATAACAGTTGGTTTATGTTATTAAAAGACTTTTTAGCAGCTAGGAAACTACCAATTACTGAATTATAGTTTTCAAC
>NZ_JADI01000017.1 GCF_000518305.1 Mycoplasma imitans ATCC 51306 | reverse complement strand
TCGCTCTATTCAAACTCGCTTTCGCTTCGGCTTCCCTTCTAAAGGTTAACCTGCTTGCTATCATAACTCGCCGGCTCATACTTCAAAACGCACGCCATCACACATTAATGTGCTCTGACACGTTGTAGGCATATGGTTTCAGAATCTATTTCACTCCCATCCCTGGGTTCTTTTCACCTTTCCCTCACGGTACTATACGCTATCGGTCACTAGTTAGTATTTAGGCTTGCCCAATGGTCTGGGCGAATTCCATCAAGATAACGTTTCTCGATGTACTCAGGATACTGCTAGGTATCAAACTGATTTAAGATACGGGGCTATAACCCTGTGTCGCATAGCTTTTCAACTACTTCTCCTATCAGTTCAAAGTCCACATTGCAGTCCTATAACCCCAAGATAAATCTTGGTTTGGCCTGTTCCGCTTTCGCTCGCCACTACACACGGAATCTCTTTCGATTTCTTTTCCTGTTGCTACTGAGATGTTTCACTTCACAACGTATTGCTTTTAGACCCTATTTATTCAGATCTAAATAATTAATATCACTATTAATCAGGTTCCCCCATTCGGACATCTACGGATTTTCGCTTCCAACCAGCTCCCCGTAGCTTTTCGCAGGTTTGCACGTCCTTCATCGCCTTCTAGTGCCAAGGCATCCACCATAAGCCCTTAGTAACTTATGTATTTGATCCATTAGCTATTTTTATTGAATCTATATTATATGAAATTTGATTTGATACTTTAATCAAATTTCGGACTAGAAAGATTTGTCGTATTCAGTTTTCAAAGAACAATGTAGCAGCCAAGTCCTTGACTGCGCTATATAATTGTATCAGAATTTTCATAAAGTGTCCAGATTATTTTCATTATTTTTATTTTTTCGAATTTTAAAGAGTTTTGATAATAAAAAACGAGTTAATTTAAATAAATATATAAAAAACAAACCACGCGTGGGCTACACGTGGTTTGTCTTGAAATTCTAGTTAGAATTAAAAAATTATTGAAATGATATATGTCAATTTTAAAAAGGAAATTCGATAATAATTAATCTTTGAAACCAATTAGATCTAAAGCGTCTTTAGTTACCTTTTGAATGTTTAGTGCGCTCTTATCAAAAGCTGCTTGTTCTTCTTGGCTTAATTGTAATTTAGAATGTAGTTTTCATCCGTGTTCACCTACGATTGCTGGAACTGTGAAATAAATTCCTGGTGCTACGTATTTGTCATCTAGTTTTACACCTACACCTAAAACGATATTTAAGTTGTTAATGTAAGCTCTAGTAATTAATGACATTGATTCAGCAATACCAAAGTATGTAGCTTTTTTGAATTTAATAATTTCAAATGCTTCTTTAACTACTCTTGGGAAGATTTCTTTTACGTAGTCTTCTTTAATCTTACCTTCAGCAATTAATTGTTTAACTGGAACATTACCAACTCTGAATACTGATCAAGGAACGATCGCACCTGAACCGTGTTCACCGATTACAAATCCTTCAACAGAGTCTGTGTTAACACCTAAAGCTTCAGAAATCATTTTTCTTGTTCTCATGGTTTCAAGTTGACAACCTGTAGAAATAACCTTGTGAGGATCAAAACCAGTTACTTTTTGATAAACACCAGTCATTACGTCACATGGGTTAGTTGGAATAATACTTAATCCTTTAAACCCAACACGTTTAAGTTCTAATGCAATTTCGTTAATAATTTTTACGTTTGAAGTCATTAATTGAAGACGGTCAGTAAATACTTCACCATCAGCAGTTGGAACAGTTGGAATTGAAGCAGTAATCGCTACAACATCAGCATGTTTTAAATCGTCGTATGTACCAGCTTTAAAAGTTGATCCATTTTGGCTTTTTAAAGATTTAGAATCGCGTAGGTCTCTAACGTGACCTTCAGCTAAATTAGCGTTTTTATCGACAAGAATGAAATCAGCTTGAACACCTTGTTGTAATAAGTTAAGAATGTAAGTAGATCCCACGAATCCACAACCAATAACAGCTATTTTTTTCATATTTTTATGATTTCTCCTATAGATTTAGTGTTACAGTTTAATTCTATTAAAAGAAATTTCTACATAGAATAATCTGAATTATAGTTCCAAAATTTGGATGCCAATTTTTAATAAAAACAGTTACAAAATTTAATTAATAATTTTTTTTAGTTTTGTAGTAATAAAAAAAATCCTATAAAGTTAGGATTTCTGCTTTGTCTTTTTTAATTAGAACCATATGTTCTCAGTGGCAAACAAATTGATTCTTTTTAACTGGTTTTACTGATCAATTATCAACTGGATCGATATAGTATTGATTATCTTTTTCAAAGAACATCGGTTCGATACAGATAACCATGTTTGGAATAAGCACATTACCTGGTTTATTAATCCCATAATTAAGGATAATGGGATCTTCATGAATTTTAATCCCGCATCCGTGTCCACCAAAATCACGGATTACGCGATAACCAAATTTCTTTGCATATTGCTCAGTTCACACACCAATATCATTAGTAGTGGTTTGATTGGGAACAATTCTATTAACAATATCTAAGATGCAGTTGTATGTAACTTCACTTAATAGTTTTTGTCGTGGGTTGACTTCAGGTCCTAGGATCGTGAATGCTGAATCACAATAATAATTATCTAACTCAATCCCAACATCGATTGTTAACTTATCTTTTGATCCAAAGATTTGATCATTAGCCACACCATGGATAATCGTTTCGTTTAGTGATAAACAATGATAACCCTTAAAACCTAGATAACCATGATAACAGTTGTTAGCTTGGTGCTGATTCACAAAATCTCTTAGCATCAAATCGATATCTTTTAGTGATTTGTTATTTATCAAATCAAAATTAAATTGCTTAACAACTTTTTTATAGATCTCTGCGGCGTTTTTAATCTTTTTTATTTCGTCAGGATTTTTTAAGTAAATCATTTAATTATTTTTTACTAACAATATCAAAAACGATCTTATAAAGTTCTTCAAAACTCTTGTTTGCATCAACTACGTGAACTAAGTTCTTGTTTTTGTAGTATTCAATCACCGGTTTGGTTTGTTCGTTATAAACGTTAATTCTTGTACCAACCACACTAGGATCATCGTCTTTACGGTAAATTAATTCTACGTAACAAACATCACAAAGATTATCTACTTTAGGTTTGAAATCTGGTGAATGGATGTTGTAAATGCGTTTACATTGAGGACAAGATCTGCGTGAACTTAAACGTTTGATAATTACATCTCAATTCGATGGTTGTAATAAAATTACGTGGGTAAATTTAATAACATTATCAATAAATTCACATTGGTTTAATGTTCTTGGATAACCATCAAAGATAATCTTGTCTAGATCTTTGTTTTTATTATAAAAATCGGCTACGGTACGATTTGTTAAATCATCTGGAACATAGATTCCGTTATTGATATAACCTTTAATTTCTTCTGCTAATGGAGTTTTTTCTTCGCGAACATAAAAGCGAAAAAGATCTCCGCTTGAGATATGAAAAAAACCGTGGTTTTCTTTTAAATAAGAAGAGATCGTACCCTTCCCAGTTCCAGGGGCGCCAAAAAAAATTAATCTTATCACAACTGACTTACCTCAACAGGTTCGTTTACTTCTTTTTTCTTAGTTTGTTCAACTTCAGCTTTTTTGTGTTGATCTACCCACAGACCATATTGGCCATGATCTTGATTTGGCCTGTTCATGTAATCATTTAATGATAGCTCAACTTCAATACGGTTGGCAATATCTTTGCGCAATCGTTGGTATGATGTCGTTGTTGCTGCTGATCGCAATGAACGATACAATTCCATACTAGCAGAGACCATAATAATGATTCCCGTACCACCAAGCGATAAAGTTGTAGGTACGTGTAATACCAACGAAATTATATATGGAATAACTGCTACAACTGCTAAGAATGGTGCACCAATAAAGTTAATGCGCATCAACACTTTAGTGATGTGTTTTTCAGTATCCAATCCTGGTCTTACCCCTGGAATAAACTTGTGTGACTTATTAAAGTTTTGTGCAAGTTGTTCTGGGTTGATTTGGATATAACTATAGAAGAATGTGAAGATGATAATTAAGAACACGTATAAAGAAATTCCTACAGGAGTTCTTAATGATAAATAGTCTTCAACAAATCATCTTGCTTCAGATTGTGGTTGGAACTCAGCAATCGTAATCGGAATTGACATGATTGATGAAGCAAAGATGACGGGAATCACCCCGGCGGCATTTAGTTTTATTGGTAAGAATGGTAATTGCTCATTACCTAAAACCATTCCTTCTCCAGTTTGTTGGATTGGAATCTTTCTAGTTGATGAGTTTACAAATGTAATTGCTAACAATAAGACCAAGAACGCTAAGAAGTATAAGCTAAAGTTGATTGCTGAAGTTAGCATTGGTGTTGAAGTAATAATCACACCACCCAACACACGATACATTACGATAAATCCATCTGGTAATCTAGATAAAATTCCTGAAAGAATTAATAATGTTATTCCGTTACCAACACCTTTTTTAGAGATAATATCTCCAATAAAGATCCCGATATAAGTCCCAGCGGTCATTGTGATGATATAAAACGCTTGGTGTAAGATATCATCATTAGCAAAACGGATTGATCCATTTTGTTGGTTTTTAATTAAAGCGATAATGGCAAACGCTTGAACTACTGCAAACGGTAAAGTAACAAATCTTGTAATTAATTCGATTCTTCTTCTACCTAGTTCACCTGATTTCGCTAATTTACTTAGTGGGGGAATTAGATCAGTTGATAACAACTGCATAATAATTTGAGCCGAGATGTATGGTGAAATCCCCACTGCGAACAGCGACAACTGACTTAAACCACCACCACCTAATAAATTAAATAGATCAAAAAAGTCGCTAACACCACCGTTCACATTATTATTATTTTGGGTGATCGTAATTCCTGGTAGAGGAATAACGCTGATCACTCTAAATAATAAAATTAAGAACAATGTGACAAAAACAGAGATTACGAAATCTCTGTTTCTGCACAACTTAATAATTTTTTGACCTAAAAGATTTTTTGAGTTAGTTTTTGCCATCTTTTATGCTTTTTAAATTAGTTCAATACTACCACCAGCAGCTTGAATCGCTTTTTTAGCACCTTCAGAAATTTTGTTGATCTTTAAATGAATTTTCTTGTCGATCTTATTACCAATTACTTTAATTGGTTCGTTAGTTTTGCTACTAATAATTCCGTGCTTAACTAATAATTCACGATCAATTGTAGTTTCGTTTAACTTAGAAATAATATCTAATGATACTGATAAGGTTTGCTTTTTAAAACCGATTGTTTGGAAACCAAATTTTGGTAAACGACGGTATAAAGGTGTTTGACCACCTTCAAAACCTGGTCGAGTGCGTCCTGATTTACGTGCTTTTTGACCTTTTTGTCCACGACCTGAAGTCTTACCTAAACCCGAACCGTGACCACGCCCAACAATTTTCGCTTTATGATTTCTTGATTTGGGAGTACTTTTTAATTCATGTAATTTCATTAATTAACTCCTTAATTATAATTCTTTTAATGATTTGCTTCTTAATTTAGCGATTTGTCTAGGAGTGTATTGAGATGTGATCCCATCCATTGTCGCTCTCACCATGTTAATCGGGGTGTTCTTACCCATGTTTTTTGTATAAACATCAGTAAACCCAGCCAATTCAACCACAGCACGAATTGGACCACCAGCAATAATCCCTGTACCTGAAGGAGCAGGTTTGATTAACACTTTAGCAGCACCTGATCGACCTAAAACATCATGGAATAATGTTCCGTGTTTGTTCATCGCAATTTTTTGCACGTTGTTTTCAGCCATCTTTAAGGCTTTTTTAATCGCGTTTGGAACTTCGAGTGCTTTAGCAATTCCAAACCCAACACGACCCTTACGATCACCAACAACAACTAATGCACTAAAACGCATAGTTCTACCACCTTTGGTAGTTTTTGAAATTCTTGAAATTTTTACGATCTTTTCTTCAAATTCACTCTTAGTGCGTTTTTCGTTTTTTCTTTTGTTGCGTTCGTCTGAATTACGTAAGTTAGCCTTCTTAGTGTTTTCGTTAGCTGAACGGTTAGCATTAGCACGGTTAGCTTGTGGTTTTCCACTTACTTTTTTGTTTTCTGCGCTATTGTTTGTATTTGGTTTCTTATTTTGTTTAATATCTTCCATAATTTAAATTATCCTAGAATTTTAAACCAGCTTTTCTTGCAGCATCTGCAAGTGAAGCAATTCGGCCGTGGTATTTTGAACCACCGTGATCAAAGGTGATTGTTTCAATCTTCATTTTAAGTAGCTTATTGGCAATATCAGTACCAACAATAGCTGCATTTTCTTTATTTCCGTTTGCTAGATCTAAACTAACAGAAGAACTTGAAGCGATAATCTTGTTTTGGTTGAAATCTCACACTTGTGCTGAAATGTGTACATTTGATTTCACCACGATCATAACCGGACGATCATTATCAATTCTGCGAATTTTTTTAATCACACGTTTATGACGCATCTGACGTCTCTGGTTACGGTTCATATTAACTTGTTTCATAAGTTATTATTTTTTCCCTTCTGCGGTTTTACCAGCCTTACGAATAATTTGTTCGTTAAGGTATAGCACACCTTTACCTTTATAAGGTTCTGGCATTCTTCACTTACGGATTTGGATGGCAAATTCTCCGACTTTTTGCTTATCAATTCCACTTACGGTAATTTCAGTATTTTTTTCTACACTTACTTTAAGATCTTTAGGAATATCTAGATTAATTGGGTGTGAATAACCTAATTGTAAGTTTAGTACATTATCTTTTAAGCTAGCACGATAACCAACACCCACTAAACGTAATTCTTTTTTGAAACCTACCGTTACACCTTCAAGTGCGTTTTTAATTAACGCATTGTAGGTACCGTGTAACATCTTAGTTTGTTTTAATTCGTCACCACGTGTTAATTTAATCTCATTATTTTCAATATTAATCTTAATTTTGCTATTTGGACTTAATTTAAGATCTAATTGACCTAATGGACCTTTAACGCTTAATAGTTCTTTAGTTTGGTTAACACTTACATTGCTAGGAACTGTGATAACTCGATTACCAATTCTTGACATATCTTATATTAACCCTTTCTATCAAACATAAGCAAGCACTTCGCCACCGATCTTTTTGGCTCTTGCTAATTTATCAGTCATTAATCCTTCGTTTGTTGAAACGATTGCGATGCCTAAACCGTTTAACACCTTAGGTAATTTATCTGCTGATACATAAATTCTTAAACCAGGTTTAGAAATTTGTTTCATTCCGTTTAGCGAACTTACACGGTTTTCATCAAACTTTAGTTTAATTTTTAAAATTGATTTTGTTTTTTCTTTATTGTCATAGATCTCATAACCGCGAATGTAACCTTCATTTAGTAAGATGTTTAAGATCGCAACCTTAAGCTTAGAAGCTTCAGTTTGTAACTCAACAATCTTAGCGCGATTGGCATTGTTTATTTTAGTTATGATATCTGCTACTGGATCAAAATGCATAGTTTTTTATCAACCCCTGTTTCTTATCATGATGACTTCTTAACACCTGGTAGACTACCATTGTAAGCAAGGTGTCTAAAGCATAAACGACAGATACCAAACTTACGATACACAGCGTGAGGACGACCACAACGTTTGCATCTTGTGTATGCTCTTACTTTAAATTTAGCATGACGTGCTTGTTTAATTTTTAATGATGTTTTAGCCATTTGCGTGTTCCTTACTCTTAATTAAAGGCATTCCTAACTCGATTAATAGACGGTGATTGTATTTAACGTTATCGGTTGAGATTACTAACGTTATGTCAAATCCGCGGATCTTCTTAACATTATCATAGATAATTTCAGGGAAGATGATTTGCTCTTTAATTCCTAAGGTGTAATTACCTCTAGCATCAAAAGCACGGTTTGATAAACCTCTGAAGTCTCTAACACGCGGTAGAGCAATGTTAATTAGTTTTTCTAAGAAGTTTCACATCTTTTCACCTCTTAGAGTTACTTTACAACCAATTGCTTGACCTTGTCTAATTTTGAATGATGCGTTTGAAGAGTGTGCTTTAGTAATCACTGGTTTTTGCCCACTAATTGCTTGTAATTCAGCTTGTGCAAGCTCTAATAACTTCGCATCTTTAGTTGCATCACCAACACCCATATTGATCACGATTTTTTCAATCTTTGGTACTTGCATTACTGAAGAAAAGCCAAATTCTTTTTGTAATAATGGAACGATTTTTGTCTTATATTTAGTTTTTAAATTCATTATTGACCACCTACAAGATTATTTGTTTTGCGAGATAAACGCACTTTTTTGTTAGTTTTTGGATCAATTCCATATTTAACTTTAACTGGTCTTACGTCCTTAGCCTTATGATCTAATAAAGCGATATTAGATAAATGGATTGGTGATTCTTTTTCAATGATCCCACCTTTTTGGTTTTGGGCATTTTCTTTGGTGTGGCGTTTCACCATATTTACACCTTCAACAATTGCGCGTTGTTCTTTAACGAACACTTGTAAAACAATCCCAGTTTTTTGTTTGTGTTTTCCGGCTGTAATTACAACCTTATCACCTTTTTTAATACGTTGCATGCTTTTACTCCTATAACACTTCGTTTGCTAAAGAAACGATACGGTTAAATCCTTTATCTCTTAGCTCACGCGCTACTGGTCCAAAGATCCGTGTTCCTCTTGGAGCAAAATCTTCACGGTTTTTAATAATTACACAAGCATTGTCATCAAATGCTAAGTGGGTACCATCTATTCTTTGTAAACCTTTTTTAGTTCTTACGATTACAGCAAATAAAACTTGACCTTTTTTTACTGTACCTGAAGGAATTGCGTCTTTAACTGATACCACAACAATATCACCAACAGAAGCATATCTTCTTTTAGAACCGTTTAATACCTTAATTACACCAACTTCACGCGCACCGGTATTATCAGCGACGTTAAGTCTTGTCATAAATTGAATCATGAGTTCAAATATTCTCCTGTTAATTATTATTTTGCGCGTTCTAGAATCTTAGCAATTCTTCAACGCTTAGTTGCTGACAGCGGGCGTGTTTCCATAATTAATACTTTGTCGCCAACTTTAGCAGCATTTTCACCTTCTTCGTTGTGAACGTGATATTTCTTATGAGAAATTACCAACTTGTGATAAAAAGGGTGACGGTTTTTTGATTCAACCTTTACAGTAGCGGTTTTTTGCATTTTATCACTTACAACCACACCCATTAAAACTTTTCTTGAATTACGCATTTAGATTATCCTTTTTTCTTAGCTTTAGCTTTAACATTTTTCTTGTTTTTTGTAGTTGGTTTAACTGCTTCAGTTTTCTTAGGTGTTCTCTTAACTTTTTTAACTTTTGGTTCTGGTTTTGGTGCCGCTTTAACTTTTTCTGCGTTTGCTAAGCGTTTTTCTTTGTTTTGCTTAACCTTTGCATTTTTTAGTTGTTTGCTCTTCTTAACTGATTCTTGAATTTCTTTTTGTTTAGCTTGTTCTTTTACAAAGCTTGAAACCATTGCGTTAACATTAACCTTAACATCTCTTTCAGTTAAAATGGTTAGCACTCTAGCTAAAGTTTGTCTAGTTTCTTTAATAATATGAGTTTTATCTAGCTCACCTTGAGCTAACTTAAAACGATATTCTAATAAACGACCTTTTAATTGTGTAACTAATTGAATTAGCTCTTCGTTTGTCTTTGCTCTTAATTCTTTATTCATTATTGAGCCCCTTGTCTAGCAACGATCTTTCAGGTAACACCAAGTTTGTGACCAGCTCTTGTTAAAGCTTCTTTCATTTGTGCTTCTGGAATGTTTGCTACTTCAAACATTACAGTTCCTTTTTTAACAACAGCCACTCAGAATTCAGGGTTACCTTTACCTGAACCCATTCTTACTTCTAATGGTTTTTTGGTTTTTGACATGTGTGGGAAGATTCTAATCCACATCTTACCAGTTTTACCAAGTTGTTTTGAAATTGCAATACGCGCACTTTCAATTTGACGAGCATCTACTCAAGCACCGCTAGTAGCCATGATCCCGTATTCACCAAAAGCAACATAAGAATTACCTTTAGCTTTACCTTCATAACTTACGTTATGCGGTTTTCTGTATTTAGTTCTTTTAGGTTGTAACATCTTATTTACTCCTTAGCAGGTTGGTTGTTTTGGTGGTTGTTTTTGTTAAACTGTCTTTTGTTGTTGTCTCTTGAACGGTTTTGGTTTTTTCTGTGGTGATTTGATTCACTACCTTTTGGTTTAACAATGTGTGCTTGTTTTTTGTAGAAATCTTTACCAAAGATTTCACCACGGTTAATTCAAACCTTAACACCGATCACACCATATGACATTTGTGCTTCTTCTAGCGCATAGTCAATATCAGTTCTTAAAGTTGATAAGGTTACATTACCTTCGATGTACATCTTATCTCTAGCAATTTCCACACCGTTTAAACGACCAGAAACTAAAACTTTAATTCCTTTAGCACCAGCTTTTAATACGCGTTTAAGTGCTTGGCGCATCGCTGTACGTAATGGTGTACGATTTTCAATTGCATCAGCCAATTCTCTAGCAACGATTTTAGCACTTAATGCTGGGCTACCCACTTCAAGAACATCAACATCCACTTTAATGTGACGACCAACGATCTTATTAATTGCTAATACGATAACTTTAATGTTAGCGGCTTCTTTACCTAAAATAATTCCTGGTTGTGAAGCATAAATGAATACACGGATTGAAGTTTGCGTTCTTTCAATATCAACGTTTGAAATGAAAGCGCTGTGGAACTTCTTGAACAAGTAGTTTCTAATCTTTTCATCCTGGATAATTCAGTCACCACTTTGTTGGTTAGTTTTTGCTACTCAACGAGATTGTCAGTTCTTATTAATTCCAAATCTTAAACCGTTTGAGTTTACTTTTTGACCCATATTTTTATTTCTTTACTCCGCTAACTGATTGTTTTTTCTTGTTTTGACCAAGAACGCGTTTTTTTAGTCGTTTTTTAATTGCCTCAACTTCGTTTTTTCTTTCGTTTTTATCATCTGATAATTTAATCACGAAATTGGTTGATCGTTTTCTGATCATATCAGCTGAACCTTTTGCTCTTGGTAAGTTACGTTTAAGTGTTGGACCTTGGTTGGCTACAACTTCATAAACATAAAGTCTTTCAGCTAACATTGCGTGGTTGTTTGTTGCATTAGCAATTACTGAATTAAGTAATTTTAATATAATGCGTGCACCTTTTTTGTCTGTATTAACTAAGATGTTTTGCGCTTCAACAACTGATTTGTTCTTAATTAGTTGACAAACTAAACGTGCTTTTTGAGGTGAGATTCTAACTCTATTTTGTCTTGCAATTGCGATCATTGTCTATCTCCTATCTGTTAGAACTGTGTCCTTTAAATGTTCTTGTAGGAGAAAATTCACCTAACTTGTGACCGATCATATCTTCAGTTACATAAACGTTAATGAATTTTTTACCATTGTGAACAGCAAAAGTGTGACCAACAAAATCCGGAAAAATAGTACTTCTTCTAGATCAAGTCTTGATAATCTTCTTTTTTTGTTGTGCATTCATGTCTAATACTTTTTTGTATAAACTAGCTTCTACGAATGCACCTTTCTTAGAACTTCTTGACATTTATATGACCTTTCAATTTCCTATTTTGAGTTACGTCTACGGATAATTAAATTCGTAGATGATTTTTTATTATTTCTTGTTTTAACACCCATGTGTCTTTTACCTCATGGTGTTCTTGGAGCGTCACGACCCACAGGGCTGCGACCTTCACCACCTCCGTGTGGGTGGTCGTTAGGGTTCATAGCAGAACCACGAACAGTTGGACGAATCCCTTTGTGTCTTGTTGTACCAGCTTTACCTAGCAATACTAAGTTGTGATCAACGTTTGAAGCAATCCCTACAACTGCACGACAGTTCTTTAAGAATTTTCTAACTTCTTTAGAACCTAATTTTAGGTTGATGTAATTACCAGTATCATCTTTACCTAAGATTTGAGCGTAAGCTCCAGCACTTCTAGCAATCTGAGCACCTTTACCTGGAGTCATTTCGATGTTGTGAACCATTGTACCTTCAGGAATGAATTCAAGAGGCATACAGTTACCAACTTTAATATCGATTGCGTTTGATGATGAAACCACTTTGTCTCCTACCTTAATTCCTCCGGGAGTTAAGATGTATGATCGATAACCGTTTTCATATGCAATTAATGAAATAAACGCACTTCTGTTTGGATCATATTCGATTGACTTAACTAACGCAATTTTGTCATCGTGTAAGTTTCTCTTAAAGTCAATAATACGGTATTTTCTTTTTGAACCACCACCGCGGTGTCTTACAGTAATTTTCCCTTGGTTATTACGACCAGAGTTTTTCTTTTTCTTAGCAAGTAAAGACTTTTGAGGTGTGTTAGTTGTTAAAACTTTACTGTAATCAATTGAGATCTTGTGGTGAATCCCACTATTAGATCGATTTACGATTTTTTTAACCGGCATAACTGCTTATTTTTATATTTTCCTTTTGCTTTGCGCCTGATGTTTTAATTATTTTTTAGAAGTTGATTCTTCTTTTATTTCTGGTTTCTCTCCAGTAATTGCTACCTCTACTCCAAAAGGAACAGTGATAATTGCAATTTTTTCTAATCTTGAGTAACCTGGGTTTTGAGTTCCTGTGCGAATTCTAGCTGGTTTTTTAGTTTTGGTATTAACAGCTGTTGGAGTTACTCCGTAGATTGCTTTAAAAGCTAGTTTGATGTAATTCTTATTTGCTTTTGGGTTAACTAAGAAAGTGTACTTTCTTGGTTCAGACATCATAATCCCATAAGTTTTTTCAGTAAGAATTGGTTTAATAAGTACGTCTGTAATTTGCATAATTAGTTCAGCCTTTCAACTCAGTTATTGATCGCACTTTTTTGCGCTAATACACAGTTAGCATCAATTAGATCTTTTACTGATACTTGGTTTCATAGCTTGTATGAAACATTTGGTAAATTAGCACTTGATTTTTCAAGGTTTTCATTCTTTTCAAAAGCAACGATTAATACTTTTTTATTAACTTTTAATTCTTTTAATAATTTAGTAATTGCTTTTGTACTTGGTTTGTCTTGTTTGATTGAATCAACAAGCCCTAAGAATTCGTTATTATTTACTTTTGAAGTGATTGCTGATTTGAACGCTAAAGCGCTTACTTTTTTATTTACCTTGATTTTGTAGTTGCGAGTAGGTTTAGGACCAAACGCAATACCACCACCTACGTAGTGAGGGTTACGAATTGAACCTTGTCTTGCACGACCCGTGTGTTTTTGTTGGTAAGGTTTCTTACCACCACCGCTAACTTCACCTTTTTTAAGGGTTGAGTGAGTGCCTTGAATTTGAGATAAGTTCTCAGCAAGAATTGCATCGAAAATTGCTTGCTTATGTACTTCACTAACAAGCAGTTTTTGATTTAGCTCGATTTCTTCTTGAACTTTTCCAGATAAATCGAATAATTTTATTTTAGACATAGTTTTTGATTTTCCTTAAATTTCAATTATTCTTGTGCTTGTTCAGCAGCTGGTTTGCTAGTAGCTTTGTTGATAATTAATTTATAACTAACTACCTTGTTTGGATTCTTTTTAGAAGTTGAAATTCTTACTTTTGAATTGTTAGGACCAGGAATTGCACCTGAAATCATTACTGAACTTACTTCTGGTAAGAAACCAACGATTGATAGGTTTTGAATTGTAACAAGATCATTACCATAGTGCCCTGACATCTTCTTGCCCTTCATAACTCTTTGAGCTTGAGAACCCCCACGTCCAGCTTGTACTGAACCTTGGAATCTGTGAGGATATCCAGCACCGTGACCTTTTGAACCGATCTTAAAGTTTCAACGCTTAATAGCACCGGTGAAACCACGACCTTTTGTTTTAGCTTGAACGTCAACTACTTGACCTTGTTGGAATAAGTCTTCAACTTTTAATAGATCACCTACTTTGTGACCCACCATTCCACGTACTTCTTCTAAGTACTTGTAATTGTTCGTATTAGATTTTTTGAAATGACCTAATTGTGGTTTATTTAAACTCTTTTCATCAGTTTGGTTAAAACCCAATTGAACTGCGTCATAACCATCTTTTTCTTTGGTTTTAACACTAATCACTTGATTAGGTTCAACTTTTACTAAAGTCACAGGAATCAAACGACCGTTTTCTTCGAAAACCTGAGTCATTCCAACTTTTGTTCCAAATATTCCTTTCATATATTGAAAATCTCCTTATTAATATTTCTCTTATAAGTAAATGCGTAATTCAACACCAGAAGGAATTACAAAACGTTTAAGTTTTTGAATTGTTTCGCTCTTTAAACGTTTAATAATAATTAAACGTTTGTGTGTTCTTCTTTCGAATTGCTCTCTTGAAGCCTTATCAACGTGTGGCGAACGAATGATTGTAAAAACTTCCTTTTTAGTTGGTAATGGAATTGGACCACAAAATTCTGATCCAGTTTCTTTAACGATCTCAAAAATCTTTTTTACAGACTGATCTAATAATCTGCTATCGTATGATTTTAATTTGATTCTGATCTCAGTTATTTCTTTTTGCTTTTTTGCTTCTTCGCTTGATGTTTTGCTAGATTTAGCTTTTTGTTCTGTCATGTGTTGTCCTAAATTTAATTTATTAAACGCTTCCAAAAAGTTACCTGATACTTGACAACGGTTTATAGTGTATCAGCAATCTCTTCGCAAGCTTAACTGCTAAATTATAACAGATAAATTATTTGTTGAGAAAAGAATTTTACTAGTTTGTTTATTTTTTCACTTTTATTTTTATAATATTATCTATAAGCTGACTACATTATATAATATTATATATAAGCTGATTACAGACTAATGTAAGCAACTAAAAAAGAAAAATAGAATATAAAAGTATTCATAAATATAGAAATATAAATACGTAATGCAATTAGGAACAATTTTAATGATCGTAGTAACAATCTGGTTACTCTTGATCGTTTCTACGTCTAAATTTTTTATTAGATTCGAAAACAACTACTGGTTTTGATGTATTGTTGGCGGTTTCATGTTCTTTTACATGATCATCGGTAGACAAATTCAATTCTTAATCCCTAGTTGGAATGTTAACGATGATAACGGCACATTTGCTGTGTCAATCAGACACTCAAGATTATTATTGCTAGACATCTGTCCATTTTTTGCAGTTTTTGGCGGACTTGGATTGATGATAAGCAAAAACAAATTAATCATTAGATCTATGGCACCAATTGCTTTGTTTGGTGGCTTGATCACTCTGTATGGAGAATTATTTAGATTAGCTAACCAGTACACTGGTAAGGATGAAGCATATAACTTTATCTTTGTAGGTATTGGAAATGATCAAATTTACTTCATCCTTCATGTAATGACAACAACAGTTTCATTAATGTTAATGTGCTGAACAACCAAGTGGACTCCAAGAGATTTCTTGAACCAATACTTATTTATTGGACTTTATGTAACTTATATCTTAGTGTGCACACAGCTAGATCGTAAAATCTTAAATAATGCTAATGGTATATTAACTGCTGATTGATACATAGGTGGTGAATACCAATCAGTAGCAAAAATATTAAAGATTCCATTCCCAACTGTTATTCCTGTGGGCATTACTATTTCAATGGTGGGAATCACTGTATTACTAGGACTAAGATATGGAATACAGGAATTGAATGCTAGAGTGATAAATCCTAGAAAAGCTAACAAACAATCTAAATTCGATTTTAGACAGATGTTGAAAACTGTTAAATACTCTTACTTAAAATGAAGAAGTAAAAATCGTTAAGATCTATTAATTAAAGAAATAAGTCAATGATTCATTTTAATATAAATGATCATTGACTTATTTTATGCTTATAAAGATAACAAATCTATAAATTGAGTTATCTAAAAAATGACTTTATGTTGAATTAAACTCTAAATAAAAAAATCGATAAATAAGAGACGAAACCTGATTTTTCGTCAAATATAAAAGTTGTATTTTTAGTAGTGGTGAAGATATTAAATTAATCGAATGAATTTGCAGAAAAATGCGTAAAAAGTCAATCATTCTAAGAAAAGCAAGAAAGAAAAAAATCAAAGCCTGAATTTAAAAAAATGTTAAAAGTCCGGTTCAACTAATACCTCTATTTCTTACAAATTATTCGTCTTAAAGAAATGTACGAAAAAGGGTACTTTAATTGCATAAAAAATAGAGAAATACCCAAAAATTCTTTTTATAAAAATTTGGTGAAATTTTTTGATTTTTCATATAAAAATTAATATTTGGGGAATGTTTAGTTAAAGCTTATTAGATTTGGACAAATTTAGTGCTTGTAAACCAATCTATCAAATCTTAAAAATTGAGTGTCAAATAAATCAAAACAGTTGCTACGGTTTGTTCCAACTTTATTTGTAAAGTTCTGATCGTATGACAGAATTGTGTTTAAATATTTCCTACTCAAAAGGATTAAAATAACAAAACTAAGCGTAAAAAAATGTATTGTTCAAATAAATAGTTATGTATTTATGATAATGAAAATGGCATAAATTATATTATGAAACAATAATACATTTATTCAATCCTTAAAAATTGTTTCATTTGTCTATCATAACTAGCAAAAAACTAAAGCGGTGATAAATTAAGCTCATCAAGCATAACGAAACTGATTTGTGCTGAATGTATTAAAGGTATTAATTTTTCAAAAGTTTTAAGCACATAATCATTATTTCGTCATAGATTCGCTTGTTCATATGATTAATACGCTCATCTGGTTAACTGTAACAACACCGAATTGTATTTATGTTAAAAATCAGAATTCATTACATAAATAGGTTTAAAAATTCTATTTAGAATTTTAAAAACAACAAATTTATTTCTTTATATCTCAAACAAATTTTTTGATTAAAATGCATGAATTTGAAAAATATATTGATTATTACGCTAATCGGGAACAAAGCTAATTTTGTGTAATCTGGATTTTTTCGAACTTTTAGTTTTTCTTAAGTAAGTTCGGAAATACATCCATTAACTCTTCATATATTCTATATCAATTTCTCAGTCTATTACTTTTCTGATTTAGTTTTTTGTACCTTGG
>NZ_JADI01000016.1 GCF_000518305.1 Mycoplasma imitans ATCC 51306 | reverse complement strand
TCCGACACTTAACATCCATCGTTTACAGTGTGGACTACTAGGGTATCTAATCCTATTTGCTCCCCACACTTTCAAGCCTAAGCGTCAGTATTGGCCCAAGTCCTCGCCTTCGCCTCTGGTGTTCTTCCATATATCTACGCATTTCACCGCTCCACATGGAGTTCCAGGACTCTCTACCAAACTCTAGACTAGAAGTTTCCAATGCATACAATCGTTAAGCAATTGCTTTTAACACCAGACTTTCTAATCCGCCTGCGCTTGTTTTACGCCCAATAAATCCGGATAACGCTTGCAACCTATGTATTACCGCGACTGCTGGCACATAGTTAGTCGTTACTTATTCAAATGGTACAGTCAAATTAGTAGCTTTCCACTCTACTAACTGTTCTTCCCAAATAAAAGAACTTTACAATCTAAAAAGACCTTCATCGTTCACGCGGCATTGCTCCATCAGACTTTCGTCCATTGTGAAAAATTCCCTACTGCTGCCTCCCGTAGGAGTATGGGCCGTGTCTCAGTCCCATTGTGGTTATTCTACCTCTCAGCATAACTACACGTCATCGCCTTGGTGGGCCATTACCCTCACCAACTAGCTGATATGCCGCACCCTCATCTTATAGCGAAGCAGTTGCTTCTTTAAAGTTATTCTCATGCGATAGGTAACTTGTTATGCGGTATTAGCTAATCTTTCGACTAGTTATCCCCCACTATAAGGCAGATTGGATACGTGTTACTCACCCGTTCGCCTCTAATGTATTGCTACATCCGATCGACTTGCATGTATTAGGCATGCCGCCAGCGTTAATCCTGAGCCAGGATCAAACTCTCAGAAAATGACAGATTCTATTCAGTTTTCAAGAAGCATTTGGTGTTATCACCATTTTTTAATATTTTTAGGTTGATTAGAATAATCTACTGATAATTTAATCAACGTTTTGTGGTGATAACCTCAAATATAATAACACAAAAAAATTAATTTGAAAAAAAAATTTATTTCAATAATTCTTTTAATTGATTTTTTGGCATAAAGCCGTTTGTTGTATTAGTTATCTTTCCATCTACAAAAAAGATAACAGTTGGAATTGATCTAATTTCGTATTTAGCTGATAATTCATTTGCCTTATCAACATCTACCTTAACAAAGGTTCAATCAGTTTTTTCTTGAGAAACTTCTTCAAAGATCGGTCCTAATAGTTTACAAGGCGGACATCAGTCAGCATAAAAATCAACAACGACTTTTTTGTTGCTACTTAATAATTGATCTAATTCAGCTATATTATTTATGTATTTCATTCTTATTATTAATAAACAGATTTGTATATCTACTTATAATAATAATTTAAAAGCTAAATTATTGTTGAATCTCGAATTGTTTCATCTTTTTCAGATTCTAAATTTCTAGTGTACTTACACTTAGGGAAATTTGAACAACCTAAAAAGACGCTATCTTTGTTTCGACCTTTTTTTCTTGAAACTCTACGAACAAGTTTAGCGTGACATAGTTCGCACTCCACACCTTCTTCATAGATAATCTCTTTTGGTTTTTTTTCTGTTTTTTCAATAAACTTACATTTAGGGAAATTTGAACAACCTACAAACGGACCGTAACGACCTTCACGTTTAACTAAAGGTGAACTACAGTTAGGACAAGATTTACCTTCAATGTATTCTACTTTTTTAACGATATTGGTTTTAGCTTCGTTTAGAACTTCAGAGAAATCGTTCCAAAAAGCTTTAAGATAACTAACATCATCAACAGATCCTAGAGCGATCTCATCTAATGTTGTTTCCATGTTTTTGGTAAATTCTTTATTAATAATTGTTGGAAAATTTTTATCTAGTTCAGACGCTAATTTTTCACCTAAATCGGTTGTCTTATAATACCGACCATTCATTAGTTCGGCATAGTTACGCTTAAGTACAATATCTAAAATTGTTGAATAAGTACTTGGTCGACCAATCCCTTCAGTTTCAAGAGCCTCAATTAAAGTTGCTTGGGTAAATCTTGCTGGTGGCTTGGTTTGGTGTTCGTTGATTAATACATCTTTAGCATCAAACTCTTTACCGATAACAAAATGGTTTAGATCTAATTTTCTTAGATGATCTTTATCATCATAGTGCGTATAGATCTTTTTGTAACCATCAAATTTTAAGCTATTATTAACGGCGTAAAACTTGTTGTTATTGTTGATAAAACGAATGTTAACAAGTTCATAAACAGCAGCTGCCATATAGTGCGCTACAGTTCTTGTTCAGATTAATTTGTATAAACTATACTGATCACTACTAATTTTGTTTTTAACAGATTCTGGAGTGATTGTAATATCAATTGGATGAATTGCCTCGTGGGCATCTTGCACCTTAGCTTTTTGTTTTTTAGTAGATTTAGATTCGCTATTTAGTTGAGAATCACTTGCTAAATATTGCTCACCATATGTTTTTTGAACAAAATCTAAAACGGTCTTACCATACTCTGGACTAAGACGAGTGCTATCAGTTCTTGGATAAGAAATTAATGCGATTTGTTCGTCATCAATATTAACCCCTTCATATAGCTCTTGGGCTACTGAAGTAATCTTCATTGATCTTCACTTTAATTTGTTGATCGCATCTTGTTGTAAAGTTGATGTTTTATAAACATCTTTTGGATAAGAACTTTTTAACTTGGGCTTATCAATCGCATAAACACGATATTTGTCAGTTAAATGTTGTTTAACAATTTCCGCGTCTTCATTTGAATTAAAATCGATCCCACTTACTTCTTCAAGTTCTTTGAATGACAACTTGCTCTTAATTTTTTCATCGACTTTACGAAGCATTAATTCAGTGCCATCAGTTAGCACCACATCTAGTGTTCATCAATATCTTGGAACAAACTTGTTGATTAATTCTTCACGTTCAGTAATAAACTTTAATGCGATTGATTGTACTCTACCAGCAGAATCAGCATTGATCTTAGATTTCATTAAACTTGATAATTTAAAACCAATTAAACGATCAAGTCTTCTTCTTGTAACTTGCGAACTTACTCAATCTTTTTGAATTTCTCTTGGATTAGCAATCGCATTTTTTACGGCCTTTTCACTAATCTCATTAAAGATAATTCTTTTGCACTTATCAACATCAACACCCTTCTCTTTCAGTACTTCATAAACATGTCAAGAGATTGCCTCACCTTCACGGTCAGGGTCGGTTGCTAAATAGATTTCATCAGCTTTATTAGCCTTATCAACTAATTCATCGATGATATCTTTTTTGTTCTTTGTAAATTTTTTAGGCGTTTTAGTTTTTTTAGCTGCACTAAAACCTTTAGTTGTTTTTTTATCCTGAATGATCTCTCACTTAGGAATAAAATCTTCGGTATTAAACCCTAATGTGTATTTGGGTAAATCGCGAATATGACCAACTGTTGCTACAATCTCATAGTCATCACTTAAATACTTCTTGATAGTCTTAACCTTGTTTGGTGACTCGATCACTAAAATTTTTGAGCTATGATTCGTCATGGATTATCCTTAATATTATTGTTACTATCGCTTTAATTATTTTAATCTTAAAAACAATTAAGCAACTAATTACCTTCATTTATATATATGCATATATAAACCTATGTAAGTTTTTGTTAAAAGGTTGAAAATTATTTAGTAAAACTTCTGATCTTTTCAAGCATCTCTTGCTTTTGTTGATCTGATAGCTTATAAAAATAAGAACCAGATACAAAGCCTGATACTAAACCTTTAAGTTCGCAAGCTTTTTCTAATGTAATACCACCATCGATTTCAATCTGAAGGTTAGGATTAAATTTAATTAGTTTAGCAATATTGCGATAAACTAATGGGTCGAATGCTTGTCCACCAGCACCTGGTTCAACTGACATTAAAGTTACATAATCAACCAACTTAATCTGTTCTAAATATTCATTAACGTCAGTGCTAAATTTGAAAGCCAAACCAGCTTTTTTATTGTGCGTTTTAATATAGGCTAAATACTTATTGATGATCTGCTTATTATTAGCAAGCGGCTCAACATGAAAGCTAATTTGATCACATTTAGTCTTAGCATAGACTAAAATGTGATTAGCAATCTTATTTACCATTAGATGAACATTAATTTGATAACCTAAATCTTTTAAACTATCAACATAGCGTTCATCAAACGCCTTGTTGTTGACAAACTCATCCATCACATCATAATGGATCTTATTAAGGCCTAATTGCTTGTAACTTGCTAGTTTATTTTGATCATAATCATTAAGCAATGGCAAGATTGAAAACAATAGATCGCTCATTATGCTTTAAGTAATTTGAACATTCTTTGTTTGTAGTCTTCAACACCAGGTTGATTGTAAGGGTCGTGTCCTAATAGTAGTGCTGATACTGAAGTTGCTACGCATAATCAGAAGTAAAGATAACCAAAACCATAAGCATCGTTTTGTTTTACATCAATCTCAATAATTGGAACACCTGCTGAAGCATGAGCTTGCTTGGTTGCTTCACATGCAACATAATTCAGCTTGTTTACAGATTTCTTACTTAAGTAATCTAGTTGATCATCATTACCAAACTGAGAATCTTTTAATTTTAGTTTATTAGTATTAGCTTTTTCAAATGAGAATACAGTTTCAAAGAAGATCTTCTTACCATCTTGATAAAGTTGTCCCATTGAGTGTAAATCGGTTGTAAACACAGAGTATGTTGGGAATAATGAGTTAAGCGATTTACCTTCACTTTCACCAAATAGTTGTCGGTGTTGTAACATTAAGTATTCGTGTTGTTCTTCATAGGTTACTGCAATCTCTACATCTTTTTTCATTTCGGTGTAAAGATAATGTCTAAGTGCTGCGTAAGTGTAAGCAGAGTTTTTCTTTAATTCGCTTGAAGCAAATAGATCAGCCTTAGCCTGTTTTGCTCCTAGAATTAATTGCTTATAATCAGCTCCTACTAATCCTGCAATTAATAATCCGCTTGGCGTGATCGTTGAAAATCTTCCTCCAATGTCTGAATAAATTGGCAACATTTCATATTTATTTTTAACTGCAATATCGTGTAACACACCTTTTTTAGGATCAGTAATTGCTACAATGCGTTTTTGTGCTTGATCACCGTATTGTTTATATAAAGCTTCTCTGAATAATTTAAATCCAACTGAAGGTTCAAGAGTTGTTCCTGATTTTGAAATCACCACAACACCTCAGTTTTTATCCTTAACATCTTCAAATACCTTTAAAAATGCATTTTCACTTAAACTGCGAATGAAATGAATCTTGCGTTTTTGTTCACTAGGTAAATATGCAACCACATCTAAAATTGCCTTAATTCCTGTAAACGATCCACCAATCCCAATTACAACAACATCTGAAACATTTAGTTTATCTCATTCAGCAATCTTAGCATCAATAGTTTTGTAAATCTTAGTTTGGTCTTGATAAACGTAATCAATCCAACCTAACATATTAGCGCTTGGCGTCTTTTTATTTTTTAATTGATTAAAGATTTCATCTAGTTTAGATTGGTACTTTTTATCTAATTTTTTATAGTCTAAATCTTTAATAAGGTTGAAGGTTAATTTAATCATAATAGCTACCTGTAGTTCTTTTCATTTATTTTAAATTAAGGACTTTATCAAACTTAAATATATTTCATAGATTAATGAATTAATCTCTTTTTTTACATAACAATCGATACTATTCTCAAGATGCAAACAGTCGTTAAATTTACATTTAGTTTGGTATTGAGCAAACTCAATTAACCCTCAACTAAGTTGTTCTTTAGTTAAGTTTAGATCAAAGATGGAAAACCCAGGAGAATCCACAATATAACCATTTAAAAACTTGTAAAGTTTGGTTGCTGTTGTTGTGTTTTTTCCTCGTTTTAATTTAGTTGATATTTCTTGAGTTCAGATATCAAGTGAGCTATCCAATCTTTTAATCAAGGTTGATTTACCAACACCACTGTGACCACAAAAAATCGTCACTTTATTCGATAAAATCTTTTTTAATCGATCAAAATGATTTGGCTCGTTCAATTTGAAAACTTGATAGCTCATTTGTTCAAGTGCATTAACGATCTGATCAAACTCTTTTTGATCATAATCTAGATCTAACTTAGAAAAAGCAATTAGTGGTTTGAATCGTAAATGTGATTCAAAATAAACCATAAACTTGAACAATTGTTTTAAGTTTAATTGCGGATCTTTAATCGAAAAAACTAAAACAACATGATCAAGATTTGCTACCTTTGGACGCTGCAAATAATTCTTACGATCAACCAACTTAACGACTTCATTTTGATCGTTGAGTTCTAATAAATCGTTTGGTGCTAAATTGATCTTTTGATGTTTTCATTTCCCTGGTGCGTGAAGTTTTTTAAATTCATTATTAACTTCACAAAAAAGATCGTTGGCATTAATACTTAGAATTCTTGCAATCATTATTTTTTAGGTAAACCCGCAAAATTAAAGATAACCAGCCCTACTGTTAATAACAAAATAACAATTACTAAAGCCGTAATTGTTCAAAACATTCAGTACTTAAAAATCATCGGCTCTTTATCAACCGCAATTTCAGTTGGCATGAATTGACGATCTTTTTGTAACACTCGTTTCTCAAGCGGTTTAATCAACTCTTGTTCTTTATCAACACGATCAAGGTCAGCTAAAATCTCTTCGCAAGATTGATAACGATACTTACGATCTTCTTTTTTTGATGCCATGCACCTAAACACAATATTTTCAACTGAATTTGGTACATCAAACCCCATCGCTTTCATCAACGGTACGTCAAACTTATTAGGTAAATTAATAATGTCTTGTGGTCGCTCTAATTTCTTATCATCAACCTTTTTATTAAAAGGTTTTTGACCTGTCAGCATCTCGAATAAGATCACACCAAATGAATAAAAATCATATTGCACTGTTGGCGCTTTTCAACGCATTAATGGTGTATTTGTTTTGGGATTAATAACAGGTTTATTATTTTCGTCTAAAACAGGTTCTTTTAATAACGCATCTGGACACATATACTCGTGTGTTCCGTATAATGCTTTTTCATTTGTTAAAACTTTAAGCACTGCATCTGTGCTAATTGAAGTCGAAATCCCAAAGTCAATAATTTTTAGTTCGCGATAATCTTTTGACAGCATCAAATTTTCGGGTTTTAAATCCCGATGAATAATCTTGTGCGAATAGTTATGTAGTTTTTGAATCCCTTCGACCATCTTACGAAAATAGTACAAAGCTTCTTTAACTGATAGATTACCTTTGCTAATGATGTGGTTACGTAGTGTTGTTCCTTGAACATACTCCATTACGATCACAACAATATCTTTAATTCGAATTAAACGGTTGTTTCTTTCAAACAAAAGATCATTATCAGCAGTATCATAAGTAGTAATCAGATTCGGATGGCTAATTCGTGAAGAGGTAATTAACTCTTGACGTAATTTAGCTCATTTATCGTCATTGTCTTTTTCGTTTCTTTTAATGATTTTAACAACCACAACACTCTTTTTAGAATCGTTCAGTTTCTTCTGATCTGCCATGATGTTTCTAGCAGTATAGATAACTGAATCCATTCCTCCTGTGGTTAGTTTATTCATAATGACATACTGATTGAACAGTTTGTCATTAACCATTAAATAACCTTCAGCACTTGATTTGTTTTTCTTGTTATTGTTTGCTTGGTTGCTATTAGCCATTAATAACCTCGGTTAGTTTAACCACAACAACACTTAAGTTATCATTAGACATTGCGTTCATCCCGTTTTGCACTAGATTATCAGCCACTTTTTGCATATCATTAGTGATACTTAACAAATTATGGAACTGTTCTGGCATAACAAAGTTATAAAACCCATCAGATGATAATAAAAGGTATTCATCACTTTTATTAATGTAGTCAAATGAAGTGTCAAACTCGACCTTTTGCGTATCTCTAGATACGATATTAGTTAATGCTAATAGTTCTTTTTCATTAGCTTTGAACGTAACTGCAGAAGCATTAATCTTCTTTAAGTAATTATATAGGTTGTGATCGTTAGTGATCTGACTAACACTTTTATCTTTGCCAATTAAATAAGCGCGAGAGTCACCTACTCAGAAAGTGTAGATCTTTTCATTAGCAATGATTGACAACACAATCGTAGTTGCCATTTGTTTTAATGAAGCATTGTCATGTTCTTTTTGGAACTGTTTATCGTGATTTTCAATATATTTAGCAATCTGCTTCTTGCATTTAAGTAAGACCTTTTTAAACCAATCTTCCATCTTTTCATCACTAAGTGAATTGAAGTTGGTTGATAAAAACTGATCACGAATCAGATCGCGGGTAAGATTGCTTGCAATCGCACCACCTTTGTATCCACCTAGACCATCACAAACCAACGCGATGATATTGTGATATTGATTAGTACCTACAAATACAGCATCCTGATTTTCTTCACGAACGATTCCTACGTGAGTTGAGCTTGCATATAATTTTTTCATTATTGTTGACTATACTTACGAATTAAATTTTTAATGTGTTTGACCGTTTTATCTAGATCATTATTAATGATCGTATGATCATAATGATCCTTATGAGCATATTCTTGAATTGCTTGTTCTAAGCGGTGTTTAATTGTTTCTTCGGTTTCAGTTCCGCGTTTTTTTAAACGCGCAATCAACTCTTCTCTAGAAGGTGGAGTCACAAAGATACTTAATGTGCGAAAATCCCTTTTTAGTACTTGCATTACTCCTTGGTATTCAATCTCTAAGATCAGATTTTGATTCTTATTAAGAATCTGTTCAACAAATGAAAGCGGTGTTCCGTAATAGTTATTAACATAACTTGCATATTCTAATAGCTCGTTATTATCAATCATTTTTTGAAACTCTTCTTTAGTTTTAAAAAAATAATGAACCCCTTCGATTTCAGCTTCTCTTTTTTTTCTAGTAGTAGCTGAAATTGATACGTTTAGTTTTAATTGGTCATCAGCCAAAAGCCTACTAACTATCGTTCCTTTACCAACTCCACTTGGACCTGATATTAAGATAATTAAACCCTGCTTATTACTCATAATAGATATATACTACCGATAATGGTAGTCGTTATTATTAATTTTACTTTTTAATATTTTAATATTTATATTTGATAAGAACATTAATAAAATGAAAAGTAAACTAAAACCAACTAGTGATTGATTAGTAACTGATGACAATCCCAAGATGCGCGAAGTGTGCAAAGAAGTAAAGTTCCCTTTAAGTCAAGAAGTGCTTGAAACAATCGATAAGATGTTAGCTTATGTTGATGAAAGTTTTGATGATAATGCTGATAAGTATGACATCCGCCCAGGAATCGGGATTGCGGCTAACCAATTAGGTTTAAATCAGAGAATGTTTTACATTCATTTTACCGATTTTTGCGAAAAAGAACACCGATATCTACTTATTAATCCAGAATGAGTTGATAAAAGTATCAATAAAGCTTATTTAAGTATTGGCGAGGGTTGTTTATCAGTTCCCAAAGATAAGGATGGTTATGTAATTCGCTCTGAAAAGGTTAAGTTAAAAGGGTTTGACTATTTAACTCAAAAAGAAGTCGAAATCAGCGCACACGGTTTATTAGCAATGTGTTTGCAACACGAAATGGATCATTTAGAAGGTAAGTTCTATTATGATTCAATCAATATGATGAAACCTTTTCATAAGAAAGATGAGTGGGTTTGCATCGAACAAAGACCTTGTGATGAATGTAAGTAATTATGTATAGAAAAAGGATTAACGATAATGTTAATCCTTTTTTTGTTTTATTAGTTATATATTATTTAAAGATATCACCTTTGTAGAAGTTGTATGACATGAATGGTCATTTATCATTTAATGGAACTCATTCGCCATTTACAATACGTCCTGATTTAGGTAGTACTAAAGCGATTACTACGAATACCATTGAAATTATTACATAAACCACAAATGCGGTGATGGTAGCTGGGTTTATTGAACCAGCATAACTCTTATTTGCAAATGAAGGTGATTGAACAATTACAGATAATAGGATGTCTGATACAGTATATAGCATGTAACCTACACCTCAGATAACACCGGATTGTGTACCCACTTTAGAAGGTGAAGCTCCTTTGAATTCGTGAGGAATTAATAAGAACACACCTTGTAGACCTCATAAGAATATTCCTGCTAAAAATGAAGCAATGATTTCACCGATTGCTAGACCTATATTTTTGTTTGCACCAACAAAACCTAATACGAAGGCAACAACAACAAAGAACATACCTAATGAGTATTGCGTCATCAAGAATCGACTTCGATCATATCTTGTCTTACCAAAAGGAGCTATCACAAATAGACCAGCTACTAGACCTAATACGAACGCAATCTTAGATGTATTACCTACTCAGAATAATTTTCCGCCTTCATTATATGGAGATGTACCAACCACAGAATTAGAATATGTATCAGTTAGGATTCAAACTGCGGCTACTGATCACGCACCATACATTAGACACATTTTGATCACATTCTTGTTCTTGAGCGTAGACACGATTGTGACCTCGGGCTCCATCTTTGTATGTTTTTCTTTTGGTAGAACTGTTTCTTTACCAAAAATGAAGTATAGGATGAATGTTGCAAAAATAATTAAAATGAAAGCAGCACAAACAATGTATCAGCTCTTAGCGGCTTCCATTTTAATAGTCGTACTATATGTAAATAGACCTAATGAGAAAGCTGCACCAATGTTAAATCCGAATGGGTTAATAACACTTAGTGTTGTCTTTGTTTTCATTGTAGAAAATTTTGCAATAACAGGTTGAGTGTAACTAATTAAAGCAGTTCCACCAACAGATAATAAAGTTCTAAAGATAATGAATAAGCTGTAACCTAAAGCTGTTAATTTAGTTAAGCTTCCACCGCTAATAAGGTCACCTTGTTTTTCATAAAAGATTTGACTGTTTGATAAAACAAGTGCGTTATTACCACCAAATGGATATGCAACAACGATGAACGGGAATGACAATGCCATTAATCCCATCATTGTTAGAACTGTTTTTCTGTGACCTAGTCTACCAATGAATCAACCAGCAAGAAATGAACCAATACCACGGAAGAAAGTAATTGTTCAGTTAGTTGCTGCTGTGGCAATAGAACCAGGATTCTTGAAGAAGAACGACTGAGACCAACCAGCTCATGTAAGGTTAGTGTCAGCATTCGGATTGTAGCTAAAGTTACCAGCAACTTGGTCGATTAAAAACCAGTTAACAACAAACAAGAAATACCCAAATAAAATAATTATCCAAGTAATAAATAATTCTTTATCAGTTAGTTTGCTAATCTTTTCAAGTTTCTGCTCACGCGTCAATCCTGATTTTAAACTAAGTTTCATATTTAAATTTTAATCATTAAATTAGCTTTCTAATCAAGTCTTGCTTACGACGTAATTAGTTAATAAAAGCGTTTCGAATTTTAACCTATTTCTTTTTATATATATAAATATAATATTGCGAAAACAATTCTATACTTATAAATATAAACAATAATTAATCAAAACGATTTAAATCTAAGCGCTTAATATTTTAATGGTCAGTATTCCTTAACATAGAAATATTAAACTTATATATTTTATCATTTATAAAATATATTGTTAATTTTCTTAAAAAACATTAAGCTATTTTTATTAATAAAAATCTAAATTTTATTTAATCTAGTCATTCATGAATAAATTTATCGTAGTAGGAGCAGGACATGCTGGCTTAGAAGCAGCATTTATTCTTTCAAAGCTGAATAATAAGGTTTACCTTTGTGTTTTAGATAAAAAATACGTGGGTAACTGTCCATGTAATCCTTCTGTAGGTGGACCTGCTAAAGGAATTGTTACAAGAGAGATTGATGCTCTTGGCGGAATTCAAGCACTAGCAGCAGATAGCACAGCACTTCAAAGAAAAATTTTGAACTCATCTAAAGGACCAGGAGTTCAATGTTTAAGATTTCAAATTGATAAGGTTCATTACAAAAGATGGTTCTTGAAACAAATTGAAAAAAATAAAAATATTGAACTGGTAGAGGGTGAAGTAACCGAAGTAATTAGAGAGGGTGATACAGCCAAGGGAGTCATAGTTGACGGTGCAAAAAAAATCGAAGCTGATGCTGTTGTAATTACTACTGGAACTTATTTAAAATCATTAACATTTAGCGGTAAAAACGTTAAAAACGAAGGTCCAGAAGGTTTCAAAAATTCTAATAATTTATCTGAATGATTTAAGAAAATTGGTTTCGAAATGGTAAGGTTAAAAACCGGCACACCACCACGCATTAAAAAGGATTCAATTAATTATTCAAACTTGCAATTAGAACCAGGCAATGGAACAGAATTATATTTTTCTCATTGATCAAAAAATAAATACATAGATTACGAGTTGCCTTGTTATTTAATTCATACAACTGACGAAATTCACAAGATAATTAACGATAATTTACACTTATCAGCTATGTATTCTGGGAATATTACTGGTGTGGGGCCTAGATATTGTCCAAGTATTGAAGATAAAATTGTTAGATTTTCGAATAAGCCAAGACATCAGATTTTCATTGAGCCCGAATCTTTAGAACTTGACACAGTATATCTAAGTGGTTTTTCAACTTCTTTAGATGCATCTGTACAAGATAAAATTATTCATCTTTTACCTGGATTAGAGAATGCTGAAGTTATTAAGTATGGATATGCTATTGAATACGATGCATTAAACCCTACACAACTATATCCATCTTTAGAATCTAAATTGGTAAAAAATCTCTTTTTTGCCGGACAAATTAACGGAACCAGCGGTTACGAAGAGGCTGCAGGACAAGGGCTTATAGCTGGTATAAATGCTAATCAAAAGATCAAAAATAAAGAACCGTTAATCTTATCTAGAGATGAAGCATATATCGGTGTAATGATTGATGATATAGTTACAAAAGGTATTACTGATCCTTATCGTTTATTAACATCTCGAGCAGAATATAGATTACTCCTAAGAAATGATAACGCTTTGGACAGATTGATTAAAAAAGGTTACGAAATAGGTACTATTTCTAAAGAACAGCTTGATTTGTATAATGAAAATCAAAATAAAAAACAAAAATTAATCGAGTTTTTAAACGAGAAAAAAGTTGGTATGTTCGCAGAACTAAGAGCACAAACTAACAATACAAATTTTTCACTTTATGAATTTTTAAAACGTCCAGAAATTAAATTAGTTGATCTGTTAAATTTAATTAAATTTGATTACAGAGATTTTGATTTTGAGTTATTAAAAAATATCGAAATTACCGTAAAATATGAAGGTTATATTAAAAAAGAAAACAGAATTGTTAACTCTTTAAAAAACTTGGAAACAATTAAAATTCCGCAAGATATTGCTTATGATAAAGTGCAAAATTTATCAATTGAAGCAATTGACAAATTGAATAAAATTAAGCCTCTTAATTTAGCACAAGCTCAACGCATTAGTGGAATTAACTTATCTGATATTATTTCTTTGAAAACTCACTTAGAACAAAATGCTTAATATCTTAAAAAATTCTTTAGACAAATATCAAATTTCATTAACCGAAAAACAAGTTCAAGAAATTACTTTGTTTTTAGAAGAAATTTATGTAAATAATCAATTATTTAATTTGACTGGTTATAAAACCAGAGAGTTGATTGCAGAGATGTTGGGAGTTAAAAGCATTTTAATTGCTAGAAGCTTAAATGAGTTTTTTAATAATCAATCTCTAAGTGTTATCGATCTTGGAACTGGTGCTGGAATTCCTGGTTTAATAATGAAGATTCTTTATCAAAATCTTGACGTTTGTCTATTGGATTCAAATGCAAAGAAAATTAGTTTTATTAAAGAAACTATTAAAAAGTTAAATTTAACTAGGGTTGAGGGGATAAATTCAAGAGTTGAAGATAAAGCGTTTTTAGATAAAAACAAAGAACGTTTTGATTTTGTGTTTTCTCAAGCTGTGTCAAAAATTGCTGTATTAAACGAACTTGGCACCCAACTATTAAAACTAAACGGAAAGATAATTCATTTCAAATCAAAAGGCTATCAACAAGAAATTGATTTTGCAAATAAATACTTAAATGAATTAGGCTTGGGTTTCAATAATCGTTACGAATATCAATTTAATGACTATTTTTTAGTTAATGTTTTTTATAATAAAAAAGCTAGAGCTTCGAACAAATATCCTAGAGAATGAAGCAAAATTAAAAAAGAACTCATTGATGATGCAAAATACTAGGTTTATTACAGTAACTTCTACAATCAAACATTCTGCTAAAACTTCCACTGCGATAGGTTTAGTGATTTCATTAGTTACCGAAGGTTATAAAGTTCTATATTTAGGATTTGATAACAAATATAACGCCTTGCCTAGTTTTGATGATGATGCAGAACTAGCTAAGGACTACATTTTAGAAAAGATTATTCTAGAAAGAGCAATCAGGCATTTTTATTCTTTTTATCCATTCGATATGCTTAATATTGATGCTGATTTGGTTAAGTTATTTAAGAATGCAACCGATAAGCAACAAGCTAGGATCGTTAACAAACTTTTCAAAGATATTAAATCAGAACGTTATCACTATGTAGTAATCGATCTGAATTATAAAGACAAACCAGTTCATAACACGATTATCAAGTTAAGCGATCATTGCTTCTACACAATCAACGTTAAGCGTTATGAAGAAGAGAAAAACCATCTTGATATCAATTCATTTTTAACAGTAGTTCCCAAAAAAGAACATATCAAACTATTACCAATTCAATTTAATCGTTTCATGGTTGATCACCATAAGTTTATAGAAAACCTAAAATACATTTACGGTGATTTTGTTTTTGATTATCAAATCGACAGTTCGCGAGCAATGCGTAACAGAATTGATCATGCTTACAACTTTACTAGAGTAGATAAATTGTGCAAACCAATTAAAAAATACATTTTAGATAGCAAATAAATAAAAATTAGATTCGGTTATCGAATCTAATTTTTTATTCGGATTTAGCTTAGGTTTCAACTATTTCTTTAGCTTTTTGTTCTGGTTTTTTTATAGGTGTAGCAGATGGTTTTTTAACTGGAGCTGGTTTCTTCTCTTGTTTAGCTTCAGTTTCGTTGATCTTGATCTCATCTTTCTTATTAACCAAGTCAGTTTGTAATTCCACCCAAATCTTATTTGCTTTTATAAGAATGCTAAAGTAAGCAAACAAGCCAATGAACGGAAAATACCCACCAATTCTTAGCATTTTATTTGAGCGAGTAAAAGTGTCTTCATAAAATTCTTCTAGCTCTTTATTTTTTCTAAACGCAAGATTAGTAAAGATCACTTTAACTAAAAATAAGATGACGTTAATCGTACATAACAAAATAATCGCAATAATAAAGAATAACTTTTGATTCTTAACTACTTCTTCGGTTACTGTGCTTTTTTTAAAATCTAACATTTTTTGTTGGTACTGAACCAAAGCAATCACCACGGCAAATATTAAAATTACGTTCAAGATAATTCAAATTAAAGAATAAGATAGTAAAAACTTTGTTCTTCTTCTTAAGTTCTTAATTTTTCTTGAAGCTATATCAAATTTTGTATCATTAATTCCCATATGGAAAGTTGTGCATATTTATTATTAAACAGATAGTTTAATCTGTTTTTTATTAAGTTTAACACTAACTAGTTTACCCAGAATTTGCACATCAACAATATATTCATTATTATCAATGATTTTAGAAATCTGACCACTTAAACCTGAGTAGTCACCAGAGTTGATATCAACCATATGACCAACCTTGAACTCGATAGAGTTTTCTACTTGTTCTTTTTCGGTTGCTATATCACCATATTTATCAGCTGAATCAGACTTTTTCTTATGAAAGATCGTTTTAGATCCATTCTCATCAATAATTAATTCACCTCGTTCGTTGAATAAATTACGATCCATTTCTATGATTGCATTAGGCGTTACCACAATGCGGTAATTTGGATCAAATGATTCCCCGTTTAATAGATCTAATTCTTCTGAAGAAGAGATCGGAATTGGTTTAGCACCCTTACCAGATGAACCTACAATCCCAGTAATGTTAACAGTGTTTCTTACTGCAAATCAAGCTGCTTCATTCATCTCCATCTTGATGTAGATATAACCCGGGTATTTGTTCGTATCGGTAATCTTATATTTCTTATAAACACCATTATCAATCGTAACTCACTTAATGTAAGTGCTATTACGCATTGTTGCTGGGATATTATGGGTCGGATTATTGCTATCAAAGATAGTTTCTTCTACACTTCTAAATTTAATTACTTTACAGTCTAAGATTTGATCTTCAAAATTAAGCGCACTAATCTTAGCTTTTAAATTCTTAATAACAGAATCTTCGTTTCCATTAGTCGTTGTCGCAATGTATCATTGCGCAGTTGATTTCTTACTCATATTTTATATATCTTGCTCAATTATTTTAAAATGCCGATTGCATTAAAGATTTGGTCAATCCCAAATAGTAACACTGTTAAAAAAGCCACAATCGCAATTACGATTAAAAAGTTGGTAATCAACATTTTAGGGGTACATCAAGAGATACGTCTTGATTCTTTTTCCATCCCAAATCATCAACGTTTCAAGCGCAGACCAACACTACCCTTGCTATTTTTCTCTTTTAAACGTTGCTCGCGGTATTCTTGCTCTTCTCTTTCTTCTTTAAGCTTCTTTTCTTCTAAAGCTTGTTCTTTAATTTTTTGTTGTTCTTTTTTAATGTTATCGTCTTGATAACTTTCAAGAATTACCTTAGGATTTTTTCTTAGATTAATATTTTTATTCTTGTTATCCATAATCTTACCCTATTAATTAGTGCGATTCTTTGTGTACGGTTTTTTGATTACAACTAGAACAATATTTATTAAGAACTAATCTTGTTGTTTCAAGTTTAGATCTTGTCGTTGTGTAATTACGATTCAAGCATTGTTCGCAAATCAAAATAATCTTTTTACGCATTATGGCAGATATTAAAAAAATGCTTTTATAAAAAGCACTTATCATTATTATATATCAATTAATTATATTGTTCGTTGATATTATTTTAAATCAATTTTTGAATATATGCTTTTCATTAGGGAACGAAGCTAATTTTGTGTAATCTGGATTTTTTCGAACTTCTAGTTTTTCTTAAGTAAGTTCGGAAATACATCCATTAACTCTTCATATATTCTAT
>NZ_JADI01000015.1 GCF_000518305.1 Mycoplasma imitans ATCC 51306 | reverse complement strand
ATAATTCTAGTTTGCCAACGTGTTCACCATCAACCAGAGCCTGTAAAACAGGCTTAGCAATATAATCAGTGATGTTTAATAGTTGCTTTCCGCTATTAGGACCAAATTGTTTTACAAATTCAACGATTAATTTTTGAATCTGTTTCATTTGTTCGTCTTTTGAATTCATTTTTGATTACCGTTTATAAAATTATATTAACCTTTCTTTTTTGAGTTAATTAATTGTTTTACACAAAATTGAATTCGGTGCCTTTCATTAAATTAAAAGATGAAATTTATCTTTTATTTTTGTAAATTTTTGAGTAAATATAAAAAAAAAGGGGGGGACGAAGCTATAAAAAGCATTTTCTAAAATATTTTTAGTTAAAAATTGTTTTATTTATACAAGGCTTTTTTAAGCGTTTTTTATAGTTAAATTTATAAAAAATAATCGGTTAAATCAATAAAAAATGATTTAGTTTACTAAATCAAATTTCATTTTAATTAAAGCGTTTCATAATTACATCAAATTTAAGTTGATTGGTTTTTTTATAGATTAAATCTGCTTTTGAATAATCTTCAGAACTTCCATGAGTAATTACAACAGCTTTCATATTAGCTGATTTAATTGCTTGTAGTCCAGATGTAGCATCTTCAAAACCGATACACTCATCAGGACTAACCCCTAATGCTTGTGCTGCTTTAAGATATATATCTGGTGCTGGTTTACCTTTTTTAATATCATGTGGATTAACAATATAATCAAAGATTTTGATTAAACCTAGTTTTTCTAAAATCAAAGGAGCGTTGTGACTACTTGAAGCTACTGCTAACTTAATATTGTTTTGTTTTGCTTTTTGCAATAACTCAACAATTCCACTTAAAACTGAATTATGATTAATTTCAACTTTTAACAAATCTTTATAAAGATCGTTCTTTTCGGTGCAAATATTATTTAATAATTCATCGCTAAAGTTATTGTTAAAATTTTTTAACTTAAAAATCCCCTTAAGAGTATCTAGTCTAGATAAACCTCTTAGTTTATCGTTTTCTTCTTCACTAAAAGAAATTCCTAAGTGCTTAACAATCTCTTTTCAAGCTAAATAGTGTAATTTTGCTGTATCAGTAATCACACCATCCAAATCAAATATAAATGCTTTAATCATGTTTAATCTTAAAAGTTTTAGGTTGTTGATTAATTAATTCTTTTTCATCTAAAATTATGATCTCTTGCGGTAAAGAATTTTTAATTGTTTTTATCGTAAACTCATTTTGCTTAGCGACAACTTCAAAGTGAGAATGTTTGTATAGGAATCGATAAGTTAATTGCTTTCAGTGTTTTGGTAAGACCGGATCAATATGTAATTGATCATTATGTCAGTCCAATCCACCAAAACCAAAAACGATCATCTGATAGATAGCTGCTAACGAACCTGCATGAATTCCTGCATCAGATGAATGCATATTCTGACCTAAGTCAATATTAATTCCATACTCGAACAACTTGTAAGCGATCTCTAATTTTTTTAATCGAGCTGCTTCAATCATATAAGTTGCTGCAGACAATGAAGAGTCATGAGTAGTAATCGCTTGGTAATAATCAAAGTTAGCTTTTCGAATCGCTTTTGTATACAAATGAGGTAAGATGTTTAACAGTAACACCACATCAGCTTGCTTAACTAGTTGACTACCTAAAATTTTCTTACCTGCTGATGTACTAAACAACTTCTTACCAGCATCACCTAACATCTGGAACTCGCTAATATCATTTAGTGGTAATGATAAGAAACTATCATTCTCACTAATAATTAAATCTTTATTTGGTTGTTGTTGTTTTAAATTTTTAGATACATCAAGCATTTTAGTTATATCAATCTTATAAGGAATCTTCTGATAAACTGCTTGTAAAATATCAGGTTTGTTTTTATTTAAAAGATCAATATATTTAAGTGCTAAATCAATATTATGTTTAGCCATCATATTGATATAAGCATTATTATCAATATTACCCTTATATTCGTTAGGGCCCATAACATCTAAAATACTATAAGATCCATCAGCTTGTTTCTCAGCGCGATTAGTATAATACCAAGCCGTGTCAATAATCATTTCATAACCCATCTGGTTCATGAAAGCTTCATCATTACTAAATACATAATACTGATTAATCGCATAAGCTACATCAGCTGAAGTGTGAATCTCTTGTCTTCGTGAAGCGATTGGAACCTGCTTACCAGTAGTGATATCAGCTTGACCTCAATAAGGACACACTTCACCATCAGTAGGTCAAGCCATCTCCCAAGGATATTGCGCTCCTTCTAGATTAGATTCTTGTTTTCGTTCTTTTTGTTCTTTGGCCTTGTCTCTAGCACCTTGTATTCCTTTATAACGATATGTTAATAGGTTTCTTACAACATTAAGATCGTTATATAAGAAGATGGGATTAATAAAGAATTCGGTATCCCAATAAGTGTGACCTTGATAACCCTCACCACTCATTCCTTTAGCACCAATATTAATGTTGGTGTTATTGTTGGGAACAAAATTATTTAAGTGGAAGATCCCAAAATTAAGTGCTAAAGCATCATAGGCTGCTTGCTCATCACCTTGGATATCAACATAGAAGCGATTCCACACTTTATGTTGCATCGCTTGAATTGATTTTTCTTTTAATTCTTGGTAAGAACTTTGATTAAGTTGGTTAACTTTTAGATCAGCATGATCAAATACTTGTTGATCAGCTAAAACGTGTCTAACTCCATCAACACTGGTATGTACTGACATTAGTTTTTCTAAAACTAATATGTCACCTTCTTTTAATTTTTTAGTAATTCTAAAGTAGATCTTTCTTCTTTTAATCCCAATTACATACTCATCATTGCCAGCTGGAATTAGCTGATCATTAAGATATAGACGACTAATCATATTATGAACAACTAAGCGTTTAGAAAACAACGTCTTTTGTTCCATTCTTAACGCATTGTCATTAATTCTGGTTTTAATCCCTTCAGCAAAATGTTGGGTTCCATTATTAGTTACTTGACCATTGATTCCCGCTTCGATTTTAATCGTTAACTCTTTAGGTGCTTTAAGCACTTTTAGTTCTAATCTTTGACAATAAACATTAAGATCATCTTGAGAAACAAAACGCTCGTATTTAAAACTTAGTTGGTTATCACCAACATTTGAAATCACCTCTCTGGTTAATAATCCTTCTTTAATATGTAAGGTTTTAAGATATTGATCGGTTTGTTTTACTTCAAACAGTTCACCATCAATATAAATTGGCATCGTTAGACAATCTGCTAGATTGGCTAACTCTGGTACTTCATTTTCGTTATCACGATTAAAGATACCATTAACAAAGAAGTCTTCTTTGTTATATGAAGCATACTCTTCATCAGCACTTCTGATTCCTAGATAACCATTACCTAGACTGAAGATACTTTCAGTTTTAGCAACAACTTGTTTGCTAAATCTAACTTGAGATACTGTATTGTTTTTTGTATCGTACTTTAAATATTTCATTGTTTATTGTTTGATTAAAACTGATTCAAAAGGTCTTAATATTTTACCAACTTTTTTATTATCTTCATAAGTTGATAATAATTGAATTCCCTTAACAGGATTGATATCTAATTCTTTATTTGAGAAGTTAATTAACGCAATGATCGTTTGATCTTGGTAGGTTCTTTTAATGGTTATTAAGTTCTTATCGTCAATATCAATTGACGATTTGCCAAGAACTAATATATCTCTTAGTTCTTGTTTTCTTAATACAATTAGTTTTTGATAAAAATAAAAGATACTATTGTGATCTTTTAGAGCTCGAGAAACATTAATCGTTTTTTGTTTACGCCCATGTTTGATCCATGGTTTGTGACCGCGGTTAAATCCAGCGGTACCCCGTGAGCTTCATTGCATTAAAGATCTGCCTGCATCACGTGAGTTGATGTTGCAATACAAGATCATTTCGGATTCGCTATAAATTTTTTGATTATCAACAAGATCTCTAAAACCATTGTGAATATCAATATCAACAAATTCTTTACGCGAATTAAAGTGGGTATTTAATAATCCGATTTCTTCCCCGTAATAAATACACGGGATCCCTTTTAGACTCATTAATAATAATGCTTGGGTTTTTGCGGCTTGAACTCTAAATAAACCTTCATCACCTCATCTTGAGATACTTCTTGATGTGTCGTGGTTTGATAAGAAGTTCGTAAACATCTCTGGACGAATTTTTTCGTTTTCTTGAAAAGGTTTTTGTTGTCAAACAAATTCGCGGATATTCCAGTTGGGATCATAACCGTTTCTTCCGGTTTTTTTTGATCAACCGATCCATCACCAGCTGAAGTTGTAATAATTATCAGCCACCTTATTTAAACCATCACCATATTTTAATAGTTCATCAGCGCTAATCCCAC
Source organism: Mycoplasma imitans ATCC 51306 (assembly GCF_000518305.1). Lineage (GTDB taxonomy): Bacteria > Bacillota_I > Bacilli_A > Mycoplasmatales > Mycoplasmoidaceae > Mycoplasmoides > Mycoplasmoides imitans. The sequence goes on along the minus strand of NZ_JADI01000015.1, from coordinate 17,551 downwards.
TAGCTTCACCCAGCGTGTAAGCATCAGGTTTATCTTTAAATGCTAGTTCTTGGAACAGTTTAAGCGCTTTGACCGAACCTTCACACCAAGCAAAATATTGGTTACGATCAAATTCTTTGAAGTTTTTAATCACATGCTTGATTGCATCCAATCTAAAACCTTTAACACCTAGTGAATACCAAAAATCGATTACTTCACTAAGCGCTTTTATCGTTGCGGGATGGTTTCAATTAAGATCGACTTGCTCTTTGGCAAACAGGTGAAAATAATACGCTTTAACACTATCAACATATTCCCAAGCACTGCCACCAAAAATACTATTAACCTTCTTTTCTTGTTCGGATAACTTATCACGTCAAATAAAATAATTAAACTCTACATTATCTCTTGATTGGCATGCCTTCTTGAACCAGTGGTGCTTATTAGACACGTGATTAAGCACGATATCCATAATGATATCAATTCCCATCGCACTAGCTTTCTTGGTTAGTTGCTTAAACTCTTCAAGTGTGCCAAACTGTTTTCACACACTCTTGTAATCCAAAACATCATACCCAGCATCGACAAACTCGGTCTTATAAATCGGGCACAACCAGATCGCATTAATTCCTAGCTTTTTTAGATAACCCAACTTTCTAATGATCCCAACAAGATCCCCATCACCATCATTGTTACTATCATAAAAAGATCTTGGAAAGATCTGATAAATAATCTTATCTGCTAATTTAACTGTTTTCATACTCACCTAAAACGATACTTGAATGCGCATTAATAATGTTTTTATCCACCTTAGTTCTCGAACTTAAGATCACATCCTTAAGTTCGAAATTATATTGATAATCTTCTTGACCAAAATTATGGATCACAACAATCATTTTGTTGCGATCAATCACCCTAAATATAATTATTCCTTTATCTATATCGATCTGTTCAAACTCTAAGTTGTTAATTACTTCTTGATTAGTTTCATACCTAAAATACTTAGTAGTATTTCTAAACTTATTAAGTTTTTTAATAAATAGGTATACATCGTTATATACTTGTGTGTTATCTAGATGGTTTCATTTAATTCCATTGACATGATCTGATGTTTTATATGAATTGGAATGATACCTATTACCATCAGGTTGTTCGTTAAACTGATCTTGATAGTTTGAGACCACCGTTTTTTCACTATCCATACCTGACTCATCATTAGGTTTAGATTGAAGTAATTCCGTACCTGCAAGCATTAATTGTCTTCCTATCGTCAAGGTTGATAAAATCAAACCTTGACGATATCTTTGTATTCGTTCATCAAATGAAAGATCAATACTTGAAACATTAAGTTTATCTCATAACGTCATACCATCATGGCAGTGACTATAAGATAAATTGATTCCAACATCATTAGCAAACTGATCATAAGTTCGATCATCAAATTTAAGGTTAAGCTTATCATCAAACTGATAATCTTTAATCCCTCCAGGGATTGATATTAAATATTTGCTAAACAAGATCTCGTTGTTGTTAACAATTAAACCTGAATCATTGTTATGATCAGATCCTTTAATTGCATCACGAACGGTATCATTAAAGTAAGCAAACTTTAGGTTGTTATCACTCACGCCCTTAACGTAGGTGTTTTTATAATCTAAATCGCTAAACTTTCAAGCTTCACCGTGCAAGATGATATTAGGTTTGATCTTTGATAATTCTTGATGAATCTCATCAAGCGTTTGCTTGGTAAGAAACGATGAAAGATCAAACCTAAAACCATCAACGTTGTAATATTGCACAAAATACTTTAACGAATCGATGATTAGTTTTCTCACCATCACTCTGTTATCTGCTAACGGGGGATAGTTTACCGGCACAACTTTAGCATCATTACGATAATAATAACCGTCCAATATGTTGTTGAAAATATTATTGGTCATCATGTGGTTATAAACCACATCAACGATAATCCCAATATTGTTTTTATGAGCCTGATCAACGAATTCTTTGAATTCTTTAATTCGTTGATAAGGATCATTTATCTGATCAATATAAATGCCATTAATACTAAAGTAATTGTGAGGATCATAACCTCAGTTGTAATTAGTAGCTCATTTGTTTGCTTCACCTTTTAAATAGATCTTGGTATCGTATTCATTCACCGTGTAGGCTGAATGAATTGGTAACAACTGTAGGTAGTTAATACCAAGATCATTTAAATAATTAAAGATCTTTTTTTCTTGAGCTGCTTTAAATGTACCTAGACGTGAAGTAAAGTTTTTTTGATCAAGTAAACTTGTAAAGTCTCTTATATGTAGTTCGTAAATTAATGGATCAGTCGAATTATTTAAATTGTTATTAAATAGATCTCTTGGTTTGTTTCCCGCTTTTGATGAATTAATATCAACAAAAACTGCTTTAGCCACTTTATCTTCTCTTGTTTGCCAATTGAACTTACCCAAACTATAAGCGTATGGATCAAGACAATATTGGCTTGATCCATCTGGATTAGTTACTTTAAATTGATAATATTTTTGATCAAAAGTTTGATCGATCTCTACTATTCAAACATGCTCATTTTTGTGCATGTTATATAAATAAGATGGAATATCATCTTCATTGTTATTAAAGATGATTAACTCAACTTTTACAGCAAGCGGTTGCCATAAACTAACTCTGATTTTGTTGTGCTGATATGATAAACCTAAACTTGCGTTTTTGTTAGCAAATTGTTTATCGAATTCCTGATAATTATCAAGAATATCACCTACATTATTCATAACGCGTTTATTATATATAGTTATAATCGCGTGAAATTAAAATTCTTGACGCATCAAAGTGCATCATCAAATTAAAAATAAAAGCTTAAAAAATTAAACAAAACCCTTATATAATCAAGGTTTTGTTTAATTTTTTATTAACCAAATAATGAAAATTCTTGGTGGTGAAATTTGAAGTATTTAGGGTGGATATAGTGTCTTCCTGCAACGCAAATTGAGTCGTTGTCATATCCAAAAAACTTAACGGCTAAAGCGGGTTTTACACCAAACTTACTAACGTCGTCAAACTCTAATTCATAAACGACGTTTGTAAGTGCTTTTCTTTGAGTTAATAGATCTACTGCTGGTACGCTTGGATCAATCGTTTCAAACTCGCTAATATTTTTAAGCGACACATAAATATCGCTTTCGCCCATTAACTTATCATCAATATAATATCGTTTTTTAAAATACCTAAATCCGTCGACAAAAATAATTCGTTTTTTAACTGCTCATTCAGGCAGTTCTAATTCCTTGTTTTTGTCTTTAATTAAAACTTCTTCACCTTCAATTTTTTGAACGTTTAATAATACCGTTAACGGTTTGATTAAATTATGAAAGTTTTCGGCCACAAACCGACCACGTTTATGAATTGAATAAACTGCTCCTAGTGCACTTAGTTTTTGGTAAGCAGTAATTACAATATTTCTTGAACAACTAAATTTTTTCATTAATTGATGTTCACTAGGCATAATCTTGTTAACTGGAACTTTGCCTGAATCAATTAAATCAAATAAGTATTCGATGATTAATTGGGTCTTTTTATCAGATTTAGTTATTTGCATACTTTATTATCTTACATAAAAATATGCAAAATAATTAATTGATATAATAAAGAAAAAAGACCTATTATTTAGGTCTAGGTCTTTTAATGAATGGAATGGTGTCTGATGATTTAGATATTAATTCATAAACGGCATAACCATTTTCTTCAATTTCGATGTTTCAAGCATTGTTCTTAACTTTATGTAATAATAATGGTTTGAAATGATAGTTTCTTGAGATTTTTAGTAAAGTGCGTTTTTTGTGTTTGTAATTACTATAAACAAATAAGAAGTGGTTTGAAACGTAGTTGTCATCTTTAGCTCTTCAACCCATAGTGATAGATGATGAACCTCTTGAGATGATTCCTGAATAATCGTCTGTATCAACAACATGATAAGGGTCTGCTACTGTTTTTGGATCAGTTTGAGTTAATTCAGGGTTTTCTTTTCTTAATTGACACATTTTTTGAATCATTTTATAGATTGAATCTTCTTTGTTAATTCTTTCTTCGATTGGTTCTAAACTATTTGATTGGGTTAATAAGATGTGTGGTTTGTTGCCGTGTATAGCCATTCTCTTATCAACAAAGAAGCAGTTATCTTTTGGATTAATTCATTTCATTGGTTCGCGCAAACCTGGATCACCAAAGATCCTAGTTCCATAATAACCTAGTTCATCACCTGCATAAATAATTGACATTGCCGGCATGCTTAACATGTTAAATAGAGCAACTTTGATTGCTTCATCTTCTGTGGCTGTACTTGGTTTAAAGATATCTTGATCTTTAAGATTTAAAACTTCTTCGCGATAAACATCTAATCATCTTCTTGTATCATGGTTATTTAAAAGACAAACTCAAGGTGCATTGATCTGAGCATATTGCTTTGTTAGATAAATTAGATCATGATAACCAATATCAGTATCTACTTGGTTCGTTCAATGTTTATGCCCATCATAAATTGTGTCTAAGGGATAATCAGGATAAAAATCATTATTTTTACCACCAGAATACTTACCACAATACATAAGCGCTTTTAATGGATCGCTTGAAATCCATTCACCCATCATAAAGATATTTTGGTTATTTACATCAAAAGATGCTTTACGCAAACGTGTAAAGATTTTTCTTTCATTAAAATGGTTCTTGGTTTCAATTTCACTTGAAAAATATTCAGAAATAGCATCATACCTAAAACCATCAACACCAATCGCTGTTCAGAACATTTGGATGTATTCTAATTGTTGAATAACATCTTCATTATCTAAATTAAGATCTGGCATCTGTTGGCTAAATCTTGCTAAGTAATATTGGTTTGTTGGTTGTTTATCCAAGTTATAAAAATCAACGAATGCTTGATCATCTTGTTTAACATCATCATCAATTTTACGATCAACAAAACGATAAAAATCCTTATATTTTTCCTTGTTTTCTAGTGCTTTTTGAAACCATGGGTGTTCATATGAAGTATGATTAAACACAAGATCTAAATATACTTTGATTCCTCTTTGGTGTGCTGCACTTAAAAAATCAACAAAAGCATCCATCCCACCAAGTTGATCGGCTACAGCGCAATAGTTAATCACATCATAGCCATGATAACTACTAGATGGATTAATTGGACTTAATAAGATCTGATCAACACCTAATTGATCGATGTAATCTAGCTTATTTTTAAGTCCAATGAAATCACCAATTCCATCGTTGTTGCCATCACAAAAACTATAAACAAGCAGCTGATAAATTACCTTGGTATTTTTGTAATCTTTTAATGGTTGAGCTTTTTTTACGTTCTCATAAAGTCCTTTATAACTTACATAAGTAGTCTTGTTTTCATATCTTGGATCGTTCCAATCCCCCATTACGTCTTTAGGTTGGCTCTTTAAATATTTTTGATATTCTTCTTCTTCGTAATCTTTAAATTTTTTCATATAAATTTTTTTTAGACAAAATATTATAAGAAATATTCTATGATTTCTAATTGTTTTTTATTGGTAAATTACTATTATTATGCTCAATTGAACTTTCCATAATTGCATCAATCTTATCAGAGATTTCTTTAGTATTTACCATCTTTTTTTCTAATACCACCGAGTGGGTTAGATAACCATAACGTTTCTTAGCTTGAGCTGATAAGATCGTAATAATTAGTGCTAGCGCTAGGGTTAATCACATTCCCCAATAGTTCATCACATCTGGGTTTTTCACGACGTTTGGAATCGTTACTTCGTTAACAACTTCTACACCTGATATTACTGTTACAACTTTTTGAACGGTGTTACCATCTACTACTTGTGTTTCAATTGGTTTTAATGAAATTAAGAAAAAAGTAGCAATCAGCGCAACAACAGATAAAGTGATAATGTACTTGTAGATTCTATCTCCGTTTCTTGTTCCTTTGAACAATCAACGTAATACTAAGATCTGTAAAACAGTTGCTAATAAATATAATACTAAAATAAATACACTTAATCCGTCAAAGATCTTTCTTAATGGTGCTGAAGTTGGAACTGTTTGTAAGATCGCGTTGTTATAACCCTGTAATAAAATTCCGATATTTCTAATATCAGCAACACTATAATCACCAGGGTTAGCTAAATAAGTGTTGATTGTAGCTTGATCATTATTAACAAATCCTTCAGCTATAGTTCTTAAATTAATTAAGTAAAATTTTTCATTTCCACTAAAGTTTAAGATTAAACCAAAATTGATCGTGTTTTGGTGTTCGGATTTGGCTAGTAACTTTTGCACAATCGCATCATATGTTGCTTTATCAACAAACAATCTTGTTCCTTGATAAGCAAACCTACCATCATTCAGCATACCAATACTGCTATCTTTATTAACTGATAAATGTTCTAAAACAAACTGTTGATCTTTATTAACAAAACCAGGAAAGATATTTATGTAATAAATGAATAAACCAGCACAAATCACAATCAGAATAATCGCCATAATCGATAAGATCTTTCGACTATGATACTGTCCAAATCGAACAGCTTTTTTAAATTTTGTTTGGTTTTTAATTTGCATTAATCCCATAACTAGTTCACCCTTTGTTCAGTTTTTTTATCAAAGATATGGATTCGGTTTAATACAAACGAGATGTATACTTCACCATATAGTTGATGTTCAATATCATTAGGTGCGTTGATGATTAGTTCAGTGCTACCATCATTAAGAGCAACTGCAATTAATTGGTCTTTACCAATTAGTTCAATGTTCATGATAGTTCCTTTAAAACTGTTTTCAATTGGTTCATCACTAATCTTGATATCTTCACTTCTAAAACCAACAACAACTTCTTGGCCGTTTGTTAGTTTTGCTTGAGTAGATTCATCAACCTCTAGTTCAATTGATCTGTTAATTGTGTACAGTTTCTTGTTTTCATAAACCGCATCAAACGTGTTCATTGTTGGCGAACCAATAAATTTAGCAACAAAGATATTAGCCGGTTTAAAATACAATTCTCTGCCCGTACCTGATTGTTGGATTGATCCATCATTAAATACAACAATCTGATCTCCCATTGTCATTGCTTCTAACTGGTCGTGGGTTACGTAAATACTTGTCGTTTTTAACATTCTGTGAATGTTTACAATCTCGCGACGCATGTTTTCTCTTAACTTTGCGTCAAGATTAGATAGTGGTTCGTCCATTAAGAAAACTAATGGTTTTCTTGCAATTGCTCGACCGATTGCTACCCGTTGTCTTTGACCCCCAGATAGATCTTTTGGTTTACGATACAAGTAATCATAAATTCTTAAGATCTTAGCCACGTCTTTTACTCGACGATCGATCACGTCTTTACGTTCTTTCGCAATCTTCAACCCAAATGAAATATTGTTATAAACATTCATGTGCGGATATAACGCATATGATTGAAACACCATCGCGATATTTCTTTCATTAGGTAATAAGTTGTTATACCGTTTGTTATTAAACAACAGATCACCTTTAGTGATTGAGTTTAATCCCGCAATCATTCTTAACAGGGTTGTCTTACCACAACCAGACGGTCCTAGAAAGATACAAAACGATCCAGGTTTAATCTCTAGATTAATATCTTTTAAGGTGTATTTTTCATTACCTTCATATTTCTTAGAAATATTAACTAATTTAATATGAGCACCGCTAACTGCTTTGGTTTCTGAACCTAATTCTCCAATTAATTTATCTAGATCAATTGTTTCAAAACCATTATCTAGTTCATCATCTAATTGTTCGTTATTGATTTGTTTATCGTTCATAGTTATTATCCTTTAACAGCACCGTCACTTAATCCACCAATAATGTATTTTTGTAAATACATGAATAATATAAAAGCTGGTAGTGATGCTAGTAATGTCCCCATTGTATAAGCCCCTGCTTGTAGGTCTTGTTGATTACTCAAGAATAGTTGTAAACCACTTGCTAAAGTTTTATCTTGTTGGTTCGGTAATACCAAAGTAGGTAATAAGATATCAGTAAATGGAATTAAGAATGATCATAATGCCACCATGATTAATGCTGGTCTGATAATTGGTAATAAGATCTTGAAGAATAGTCCCCAGTTTGTACAACCATCGATCTTAGCCGAATCATCTAATTCGGTTGAGATCGTATCAAGATAACTTTTCACCATAAAGGTGTTACCTGCAATTGCACCACCCGAATATATTAGTACCAACATCAGAATTGGTGAGACTTTAAGATCAGTTCCCAATTGAACAATAATATACAACACGATTAGTGATGATGTTGCTGGAATCATCTGAATTAACATGATGATTGTAAGTGAATGTTTAGAACCAGCAAATTTAAATCGTGAGTATGCATAAGCATTAAGCGCAACTGCAATTGTTGCGATTAATGCAGTAAATCCTGCAATATATAAGGTGTTTTTATATCAGTCCCCAAAATATGATCGAGTTTGATCATCATAGATGTATGTTGTACCAAAAAAGCTAAGTGTTGCAGCATTCTTAGATTCTAATGAACTAACTGTTTCTGCAGTTAACTGGTCGACATTACGATATCTAAATAGATAAAACAGATTATCAAGTCCAAATTTAAATGGAGTAACAGTTGCAATTCTGGGATTATTTACGTTGAATGAAGCAACCAACAAACTCACTACCGGGAATAAGATAATAAGTGCTCAGAAGATTAACAATAAGTAATTAAACCCTAATCAAACCAGCTCACTTTTTGTGGGTGGTTTAGCATCTAATTCATTGAAAGTTAAACGCTTTTTAACTAATAGATTAGGATTAATCTGTATTACATCAAACGTTTTTGTATAAACTTTATTTTTATCCATAAAATTAATCCCTTCGGTTCATTGACTTAATGAAACCTCTTAATGCAATACCAATACTAAACATAGAAGCTAATGTTGCTAGCGCTGCACCAAATGCTTGGTTACCTGGGAAATGTACACCTTGTGGGTTTGATAACTTAAATACCCAAGACACAATGATATCAGTTGAACCTTCACCAAATGGTGTTGGTTTAGCATAAGCTGGTCCACCATTGTTAAAGATAAAGATTGTTGTAAAGTTGTTAAACGAACCTACAAATAATGCAATTAACAATGGCGAGATAGATAGTAACAACTGCGGTAAGGTTAAGTATCAGAAGAGATGCCGCGATTTAGCTCCATCAACCGATCCGGCTTCATAGATATCTCGTGGAATGGATTGCAAATTACTTGTAACCAACATAAAGATTCACGCATAACCAATTCAAGTTTGAACAATAATCAATAAGACTCTAGTTCAAGTTATATCGTTTAATCACGATTTGGGTTGCATCTGGAAGATGTAATTCAAGATCGTATTAATATATCCGGTTTCTCCAGCTGCAAACATTGTACGAATAAACCCAACTGTTACAAACGCTGGAATTGCTCAAGGAAGAATAAAGATTATTCTAAAGATTTTTCTTCCTTTAATTCTTGGGTTGTTAGTTAGTATGGCTACTAAAATACCAAGACCAATCGGAATCAATGTTGAAGCAAAAGTCCAAATAAATGTTCACAACAAAACGTTGCTAATCGAACCTAATAGATTTGAATTTCTTAAAGTTCATCAACGACCTCATTGTTCAAGCCCAACCCAATTAACTTCACGGTTTGGTGGAATGTGGTTAAACCCAATGTTAGTAAATGATAAAAATACTGAAGTAATTACAGGCGATACCACCACAAACAACATTAATACTCAACCAAAAATTGAGATCATTCAAGGAAATCCTGAACTTGATAACCATCGCTTAGAGTGACTTCATTGACTTGGTCTATTACCATAATAAAGTGCTTGTGCTACGCGATTAGCACTAATCGCTGATATTATGAAATAAATCAGCATTGCACTAATTAAGATTACTGATAACACTCCACCAAAAAGGTAATATCTAGCATCACCGCGATCATTAGCACCCAAATCAATAACCCCAAAGATTCCACGCATCTTATCAGCATACTTACCTAAGATAAACGGCAAGAACAACGCATAGTTTACAATGGTGTATAAGAACATTAGTGTTCCTTTTACATATTGTTTGAAAAACAATAATTCACAAGCACCAGGGATAAAGAATGCTAACAATCAACTAAAACGACGAACGTTAATTGATGTTTCAATTGGTATTGATTTTTGTGCTTCGTTTGTTTTGCTTTCAAAAATCTTCTTATTAATCTTTTGTTCTGCAAATTCACGAATAAATAAACTCTTAAGTGTTTCTTTATTCTTAAGGATTTTTGAATCTAACTTTAATTCATAGATTGCTTCTTTTTTCTTAACCTTAATTTCGATTAACTTATTTTTAAAAGCTTTTTTAGAGATTTCTTTAGAAGCTGTCTTGGCTTTTAGTTCAGATAAATCAGTCTTAAATTTATTACGAATCTTAACTAATTCTTCGTTAAATTTCTTCTTTTCTTGTTCTTGTTCAGATCTAGCATGTATCTGAGCAAGCTCATATTTAGCAATGATCTTTTCTTCTAAAAACTTATTTCTTGTTAATGAATGATCTAACGCATATTGTTTGTATGCTGATGCTATTTCATTCTTATAATCACTTTCATAACTATATTCTTTATAAGTATTGGCTAACAACTGATTATATGAAGATTTGTGTAAAGCTTTATATTCTTTTTTGATCTCTCAATTGTTCTTAGCACCAAAAAAGATCTTGTGTGCTAGTAAAGCAAAATTGTTGTTAGGTGTATTAGTAAAATCGTTGGTAATCTTACTTAGATTTGTTAGTACTTGATTTTTATCTTGATCATGGAATGATTCCCAATTTATTTGAGGAATGTTTTTAGAATATTTTGGATACTTATTAATCAATGCATAAAAATCTTTATAGTTCTTGATTTGTGAAGTTAGTTTCTGATCTAGATAAGCTGCATGTTTTTTGTGCTTAATTTGTTTTCTAGCTAAATGTGCTTTATCATAGATTTTTTGAACTTTGCTTTTGTTAGAATTCTCAACTTCTAAAATTTGTTTTTTATGCTCTTCAACTTTAGCTAGTGCATTTCTTTTAAACTCGTTAGCCTCTAAAGTTGCTTGCTCATATTTTTGGTTATATTCGTTTTCAATCTTAATTAATCTTTGTGAAGCACTTAGAATTATATTCTTACGTTCTTCTTCATAAAGTTTCTTAAACAAACCTAGGGTTTGATCATTTTTTCTTTGTAATTCTTCTCTAGTGTTGAACAACCTCAATCTACGGGTTTCAATCTTGGTATAAAGATCTTTTAAATACTTGCTTGGTTCTGGTAGTTTTGCTAATAAACCTTTTTCATAATTATTTAGATGACTATCAATTTTATTTAGATCAAATTCTCTATCGTTAACGTTTTTAATATACGTTAAGATCGTCGAATACAAACAAAAGATTTTAGCGATCTCAGCTTCGCTATGATTTGTTTTCCTCTTTAGATCTTCGATGTTTCTTAATTTATCTTCTAAACTATCCGCTGAGTTTCTTAATGAGTTAATAAAATCTTCAACATATTTTTTGTTGTGTTTTTTCTTTAACTCAAGTTTTTTCAGCTCATAAACAAGTAAATCCTCTAACGAATTTACGTGAGCAAGTTTTCTAATTGAATCTTTAAAAACCTTTAGCTTATTTTTATAAGCTACATTGTGACTGTCTAATTCTCTTTGGAGATTATCAGTTATCTTTTGGCGGGCTTTTAAGAACAAATTTTTATCAATACTATGTCTAGTTTTGATCTCGTCTTTCATTCTTAAAAAAACATTTTCAACCTGCTTTTTATAAGCTTTTAAATTAGTTGCTGTCTCTGGTAATTTAGCTTCAAAGCTTTCACCATATCAGTTATATAGCTTTAATTTTTCCACAACCTAAACAGCCCTCCCAACCTGCATTTTGTATTGTTCATATTTAAATAATCTTCGTTGTGCATGATAATGAAATAAGTTGATAAATAAAGTGATGACTAAACTTCCCGAAAGAATCGAAATCACTATTCCTATGCCGATTGCTATATCATCATGACGCTGAACACCCGTATAAAATGGCATCGCAATCAATGTTATATAAATGATGATTCAAGTGAAGTAAAATAGATAACCAACTTTGACTCTATGTCTTGCTAGAATGATGTATAACAAGAAAACAATTAACGTGATTTCATTACCAACATAAGACAAGAAAACGGCTAGTCTCCCCGATTTGATAATCTCGTCTTTAATTGCCTGTTTATCTTGTTGATCTGATTGCTGTGCTAGAGCATCAATATAGGATTGTTTAAATCCTAAAGTGAATGGAATTGTAATTCAGATGATCAGAAAAAAGGTTAATAAAGTCAGTATTGCTACATAGCTATAAAATGCCTTTTTACTTATATTAGCTTTGTATTTTGGAAACTTCATTAGCGATTAAAATTTTAATTTACCAATGAATTATTCTTATCCGTTCGTTTTACCAAAGTTAATGAAGAATGTTTGAGCATCAGTAATTGTTGATAATGCAGTAGTCATTGATTGACTCAATTGTTCACGTATTACTTTCTTAAATTGCTCTTCATTAGTTACATTGTTAATTTGACTCTTGAAGAATTCAAGGTTACCAAAGGTTCTTTCATTTCATGAAGCTCAAACTGTACCAAATTGAGGGTTTGAAACACCTGGTCTTTTTGGTAAAGTTTCAAAGATACCTGTACCATTTTCAGCGTATGATTTATTACTTGTAATAACGTCAAGAATTCTTGATACGATTGATGCATTTGAAGATGAATCAATTTTTTTACCTACTTGACTTAATGTCAACATAGAAGCTTGACCAGCAGCATTAGGCATCTTGGTTTCTACTAAAGTGATGTCTGATAATTTTTGCAACAGTGCATTGTTTAAGAATTCGTAGTACATGTAAGTAACTGCTTTTTTAAGTACTTCTGCATTAGGTTGTGTTTTAGCAATGGTTGCAAATAATTTAGTTGCTCTGTCTACAGCAGCATTAATTTCAGCTGTAACTTTTGCTTTTGCAGCTGTTAATGCATCACCATCTTGAGCTGTTAATAATTCATTAGCTAATTCATTATTTTTAGTGATTGATGCAGCCTGACCATCACCATCATATCCTAAAATAGCATTTTCCAGTCTTCTAAAGTGGATAGCACTTCCATCAAATAATCCTTTAACTGTTGCTTGTAAATCTTCTGGAACAATTTTGATGAATTCTTCACTAACTTTATTCTCTACAACTGCTCCGTCTTTTAAGTATTTATTATTAAGTTTTCAAGGTTCAGTTGCTTCTATTTCTTTAACTGTAGTTGCACCAAAAATAGCAGCTAATGCATTCTTAAGTGGCGCAGCATCCATAACTAATGAATTATATCTAGTAGCTAATGCTTCAGGCACCATTACTCCTTGAATTCTTTCTTCTCAAAGAGTCTTTTTGTTTAGATATTTATCATCTAAAGGATCGCCATCTGTTACATCTTTTGCTCAGTTTTCACCCACTCATGGAGTTTTAAGATCACTAATTTTCTTACCTAACTCATTGTATTTAGCCAATAATGCATCAACAGATGCATAACCTAATTCAGTAGCCAAATCAGCTAATTCTTTATTATTTGCTTGACTACTTGTTTGAATTGCACCCCTAATTTTTTGTTGAACTGATTCAAAAATCGGAACCTTAGAGTCAGATAGGAAGTATTGGTAAGATGCATTTGGTGAGTAAATTGATAGCAATATATTAATTAGCGCTCGTTTTCTTTCGTCATTAGCATCGCTATTAATTTTGTTTTTAACAATACCTCAAGACCATGATCCTGGAGATTGTAAGTATTTAACTCCATCTACAACATCAGGAACAGTAAAGATTGACTTAACACCACCGTTAGTAATAGCGTTACGTAATTCCCAAGTTCCAACCATACCAAAGTCCAACTTGTTTTCTGAGAACAGTTTATAAATAGTATTTAGATAAATGCTACCATCACTGTTGAAAGCAGTTTCTAAGGTGTTTTGTTGAATACCTTTAATTCCTCATGGAGTAAGTTTGTATTCTTCTGGGTTCTTTTTATATAGAGCTTCATATAGCTTCCATAATAATCCTGAATTGTAATCAGTAGCTTTAGAAAATAAATTAAAGTTAGGATCACCAATTAACCAACCTGATGATGCTTTGTTATTACCTCAATATGCTAACTTTTCAATTATCGGTTGAAGCATTAATGAATTTTTTGTAGCTTCGTCTGTTGCAGCTGCAATTTGTTTATCAGTTTCAGCTTGAGTAACACCACCAACAGTTCCTAGACCATACCAAAGGTTTTGAGTAAATCATAAAGCATTTCCATTATCAACTAGTTTAGTTAGAGTGTTAGTTTTATTGTTTTTAAGAATTGCTAAAGCTTCATCTTGAGTTTTAGGTGAAACAATAAAAATTCCTTCTTTGTTATGCTGTAAAGCTAACAATTGCGAAACTGCTTTAGAACCATCTCTACCTGAATAAAGACCAAATGTAACCATGTCTCTAACAGTTTCATCAGGTAAACCAAATGATTCTTTTAGGTAGTCAATTATGTTTTTGCCATCAACTGTATATGTACTCAAGTTCATAGCTTGATTAGCAGCAGCTAATACAGTAATTTGGTCTCCTGGTGCGTAGTAAATATCAGCTATTTGGTCGTCATCAACTGATAATTGACCCATAGATGAAAGAGCATCAAATACACCTTTATCAATTAATTTCACTCTGTAACCTTGATTGTAAGATTCAGATTTTTTAAATTCTTTCATCGCTGCATTTCACATTCCTGCTTGAGCAGCATCTCTAAACAGCTTAATAATTTTGTTTTTTGGTGTGCTAGATGTTGCTAACACATCAGCTACATCAGAATCACTTACTGGCGTTGGGTCAATTTGTTGATCTTTAAATGATAAAATTACAGGCTTTGTTTGTGTTACTGGGTTATCTTTGCCACCACCAGTTTTACAAGAAGATAAAATAGTTGGCGCAACCAATAACAAACCTGCTGATAAACCGAATAAATATTTAAGTGCTTGTTTCTTCATAAATACCTTAATAAATCTTTATAAAAATTATTATTCGAATGCTAATACATTTTTTTTATATGCAACTATAAATAGAATAATAGTTAAGGGTGAAATTAATAAAATCGCGGTAATAGTGCCTATAATTGAATAAATTTTATTGTATTCTGTTTTGGTCAATATGTAATACGTATGTATTGAAAGAATGATATTAAATATTTCCGTTATTATTAATACTGTGAATAAGAATTTTAATAAAAAACTTTCTTGTAAACTTTTTACAAAAGTACCTATTAGGAATTCGTTATTATTATCAATATATAGTTTGATTAACCAATATGTAATAATTGCTGTGCAAATAAGAGATACAATGTTATTTCAAACGAAAAACAAGTATTCTAAAATTTTTGGTCTTGCTTTTCGTTCTAATGGCAGTTTACCAACAAATAGCCATCTTAATTTAGTACTAAGGGGCACTACTTTAAATTTTATTTTTTTCATACTCCTACTTATATTTTGTAATAAGAAATTCTATATATCTCATTAGATCTTTTGCTCTTTGTGCTCATTAAGAGCCATCTACTTGACCCATCAAGATTTAAAAATATCAACATTATTATTTTAATTCAGTAAAAACCTTATTTTTAAAGGCTTTTGTAAGATAAATTTTATTTTAAACCAATAAATAGATTTTGCTTATATAAGGTTTTTTAAATGAACATTTTTTTGCTTCCTATTAAAAAAATTAGAAACCTTAGTGTCTTCACATAATATTTTTTGTTTTTATTAAATTGAAGCGTTTACATTGAGTAGGTCACTTATAGAGATTTTGATATATAGCTCGATTAATCATGCTTATGTTTTTAAAGAAATTATCTATAAAAAAATAGTTAATGTTCAATAACTGATTAAAACTAATAAAAAATAAAACGGTGTTTAAATAAAATTTTTGTTGTTTAATTTCAATCCTGCGTGGTTTTAAACAAAGCGCCAAAGTCATGTACATGTTTTACAAAAGTTGCTTTTAAATTTATATTTTTATTAAAAAAATGTTATTTTTACCGTGTTTTTTAAAAATTTTTATTAATTTTGTTTTTTGTTTTTAGCTTTAATTAAGTGATTATTATTGAAACTGATTAATGCTAAAATTTTGTTTCAATAGCATTGTGGATTAATACAAAAAGTTAGCTTAATTTATGTTTTAAAAACAACAAACAACAATAGATTTAAAAACAAATCGGCAATTTTATTAAACATTTAGTTTTAAACACGAGAAACATTGAACATTGGTAATTATGTTGCTAAGTTTATTGTATGTGAATTTTTGATAGCAAACATTTTTTAAAGACCAAAATTCTTAATAAAAAAGATGCGAAAAAAGAATCATAAAAAATTTTTATACGCTAAAAATGTTAAATAAACTACAATTAAATTTATTAAAAATCAAAGAAATAAACGGTAAAAATGATGTATTTAAAAAAATAAAATATTAAAAGTTTATTAAAATGAGTTGATTTAAATGGTTATTTTTTTCTATCATTCGTTTGTTAAAAAAAATAAAATTGCTAATCGAAATAATAAGCTTTTACGAATTCAGGTTTAGCCTAGCGCTATTAGAACTAGAACCAAATGTTAAAAAAATCCAAATAACACGAAATATCGTTAACCTAATCATAATGATCTGCGAGAAAGTTCTATAGATGAAGAATAACAAAATTAAATTCAAAATATGTAAATAAACTTAAATGTAAGATTGCATCATATTAACAATCAAAAGAACTTGTAACTATTTATTTAATTAACAAAAAAATTGGTTACAAGCTTGGCAGCTAGAAGAACGACAATTATCTTAAGTATGAATTATTATTTTAGGTGGGTTAAGAAAATAATTGGAGTATCTATTTAAAAGATATGCATATTGCTTGTATCGTTTACACGATTAGAAGTTTTATAAATGCGCATCAGCTTGATCAACTCATATTCCATAAAATGCATAAAAATAGTTATGGTGAAAATACTTGGAAGTGAAAATACTGTTCTTAATATTAAAAATGAAATTATCCGATCTAACAACTGGCAGTAAAAGCTGTAGAGATTGACTAATAATATTAAAAACTCTTAGCTTTTTGATTCAACGCAGACATGAGATTCGGATAAAATGGCACCGAATTCAATTTTGTGTAAAACAATTAATTAACTCAAAAAAGAAAGGTTAATATAATTTTATAAACGTTAAACAAAAATGAATTCAAAAGACGAACAAATGAAACAGATTCAAAAATTAATCGTTGAATTTGTAAAACAATTTGGTCCTAGTAGCGGAAAGCAACTATTAAACATCACTGATTATATTGCTAAGCCTGTTTTACAGGCTCTGGTTGATGGTGAACACGTTGGCAAACTAGAATTATTGAGAGAAAATGCTGATAATGATGAAAACGTGTATCAAAACGGATCATACACTAGAAATGTTAAGTGAG
>NZ_JADI01000014.1 GCF_000518305.1 Mycoplasma imitans ATCC 51306 | reverse complement strand
TAGGACCAAATTGTTTTACAAATTCAACGATTAATTTTTGAATCTGTTTCATTTGTTCGTCTTTTGAATTCATTTTTGTTTACCGTTTATAAAATTATATTAACCTTTCTTTTTTGAGTTAATTAATTGTTTTACACAAAATTGAATTCGGTGCCTCAAAACATTTTTTATTTTTTTAAAGCCTTACATTTGTTTTGCTATTATATTTAGTTTTATTTAAAAATCGATCTCTAACATCAGCAGAATACATTTTATGAATAATAAGTTTCTGTTAGTCCTTAATTGATATAAAATCTATTTTATAGAAACTTAGATTTAGGAAAAATCGAATGATAAATATTAAATATAGCATAGAAGGTGGCAAAAATTACACATTATCTAAAGCTTACGATGGTGACGGTGGATACGACATACACTTGCCCGAGAGTTTTACAATAGAACCTCTTGAAACTAAAGTTATTGATACAGGCATCATATTTGAATTACCTCATAATATTCATGCACAGTTTATGGTTCGCAGCTCAATAGCTAAAAAAGGCATTATACTAGCAAACACAATAATCGATAGTAATTATCGAGGTCACGCCTTTTTAATAATTACCAATGCTAGTAAATCGTCTGTAAGTTTTTCAGAAGGTGATCGTATAGCAAGTGTTATGATTATTGATAGTAGGACAATAGATGCGAATATTAGATTAAATAAGGTAGCTCCTGACCAGATAAATAAAAACACTCCTCGTCTTGATAAAGCGTTTGGTTCTAGTGGTAAATAAAAACAAAAATGATTAAAAAAATCGGTAAAAATACCGATTTTTTATTTTAAAAGTTATTAAGATTAATTTTCGAATCTAAATTAATATTGTTTAAAAATACTAAAGTGGATCCTTTAAATAAATAGGTTTAATGTTTTCTATATCTGTTAATTCAAAATTGCTAATATTACTTATTAAGTTTTCAAAAATATCAACATTTTTGAAGTTTTTAAATAATGAAAGATCGGTATTTTTCTTACACATATTTTCGTAATTTTCATCATCAACAATTTTCATGTTTCCAACATTACTGCGATAAATGCTCACATATTGCTTATTTGATTTAGCATCAATACACGAAATACCATCGCCATATGGTACTTGAATTTTCAAAGTCGAAATCGTGTACACCTCTAATGCGGGTTCAACCGATTTCCAAGTCTTAGCAATGTTAGTTCCAACCCTTACACCACTAAATGTGCCTGGACCGATCGTTATATAAAGTTTCTTAATTGCTTTCTTCTTAATCTTGTGATCTAACAAAAATTCATCAATTTTATTTACGATAATATCCACTAAATTTTTGTGAATTTCAATTGATGTATAGTAATAAACTTCTTCTTTTTCACTATCAAAAATCGCAAGATTAATCTTGTCTAAACATGTATCGATAAATAAAGAATACTTTCTTAACATAACAATTACTCAAATAATCCTTTTAGTTCTTGGTTTAAATCTAAATGAACATCAAACAGTTTATTCATAAACACTTCATCAGGCTTGACTTCAAAAAACAGCGGAACATTTGTTGTTGGATGAGTTAATTCCAACTGATAAGCATGCAAGAATTGTTTGTAATTAGTTCTTTGCTCCCCTTTTATTCCATATAATGGATCATTAACTATATTATGCTTAATAAAATCCATATGTACACGAATTTGATGTGTTCTACCCGTTAATAATTCACATTTAATCAAAGCATATTTTTTGTTTTGATCCAGAACATAAATCTTAGTTATAGCATGTTTAGGGTTTTTAGTATTTTCTACCCCGAATTTTAAGTCATGATCTTTAAGATAACCAATTGGTGCATCAATTACAGCTCTTAATTCGTTAAAAGGATAATGAACGATAGCTAAATAATAACGCTTCATCGTTCTTTTAGAAATCTGCTCTTGAATTTTTTCAAGCGCTTTAAAATTTTTTGTAGCTACGATTAACCCAGTAGTATCTTTATCCAAACGGTGAGCTAAGTAAACTTTTTGTTTATTGTTATGATACATCAAACAGTTAAGTAATGTGTCTGGTTCATTGTGTGTTGTTGGATGAGACAGCATGTTAGTAGGTTTGTTAACGATAATTAAATCATTATCTTCATAAACGATATCTAACTTTTTATTAAAAGGTAATATTTCGTTGTTAACTTTGTTAAAAATACTTTCCTCATATTCTATATCAACAACATCACCAATTTTTAATACAAAATTGTTTTTATTTACCGTTTTTTTATTAACTTTTACTAAATCATGAAGAATCAAAAATGATGTCTTATTACGCGACAAATTCAGGTTATAGGTTAAAAAGATATCTAAACGAATTTTTTCGCTATCTTGATTGACAAAAGTGTGCTTAGGCATTGTTCTCTACTTGTTTACAGCTTTTAGTGTAATAACATTTTTCGTTAAAACGTGAACAAGCTAAAAAGCTGAATTGCTTATCATTTACCTTTTTAATCATTTCGTTATTGCAAATTATACAGTTTTCTTCATTTTCAACAGATATTGGTTTAGCATCATTAATTAAATCAATGTATAAACACTCTTCATTTGAACAAATAACTTGACTATTATTAATCAACATTTCATGATTGCAAAAAACGCATTTGTGATCAGCTCAAGCACTCCACTTATTGCGCTCTTCTAAAGTTATATTTTTTCAACCGTGTATTTGTTTATTGGTAGATGTTTTCTTATTATTTTTGTTTTTGAAATCTAAAAAGATATCAATAACAAAAGTTAAGAAAATTAAAACAAAACCTGAAACAATGCAGACATCAGCAAAATTGAAAATTGCTGATGATCTAAAGAATTGAAAATAGTCTAAAACTGAATTATGTTCGATATTTCCATCCTTTAGCATTATTGGAATCGAACGATCAATTACATTTGATAAACCGCCAAATGCAATTAATGGTAATAAAACAATTAATGCTTTATTTTTTGTAAAAATAAAGGTGACTAGAAATATTAAAGTAAGTAGGATCTGCAACATGTATGGTGCTACAGGATTTTGATTAAATAATGAAAAACCAACGCCGCTGTTGGTAATTACATTAATCGTAATAAAACCAGTCGAAGAACTATGACCTATACCAAGCTTTAAGAAGTAATCTCTTAAAACAAAAACAATCAACAAAATAAGAAAACCTATTCCAGCAAAAATGGGGTATTTAATTTTTATTAAATTCTTAGTGTTCGCAGCCTTAAATTGTTTGATTATTGCACCTTTAAACTTGCTAAGATATCTTTTGAAAGTATACATGGTAAGATTTTAAAATATTTAGATATTAAAATATATAATTATCTTTTTATAAATGTTAAAATTAAATCACTTTTATGTGAGATAGAGCTGATATTTTTACCGTATAAAAGCTCTAGTGATGGTGATGACAAATGAAAAAGAATATTAAACGACAAATAAGAATAGCTGCAATTGTTGCCACTGGAGTTGATGATTTAGAGTTAATAATTCCTACGGATTTATGAAGAAGAGCTAGGTTCATTGTTGACTATATCTCAATCGAAAAGAAGAACAGTGTTACTTTAGCACAAGGAACTTCGATCAAATGCGGTTTAACAATTGATAAGTCAAATCTGATGCAATATAACGCAATTTACTTACCTGGCGGACAAGGATCAAAACGTTTTGGTGATGATCAAAAACTTACCCACTATTTAAGTAAATTTAATGAAAAAGATCAAACAACTCCACGATTTATCTTAGCTATTAACGAATCGCCAGTAATTCTTAAGAATCTTGGGCTTTTAGAAGGCAAAAAAGTAGTAGCTAATAAAGAGCACAAGGAAGCAATCGGATCTAACTTCGATTCAAAAACAAATGTGTTATTATCTGATAACATTATTACTGCTCGAGCAACCGGACACGCAATGGATTTTGCAATCGAAACGATCAAAATCTTATCAAGCAAAAAAGAAGCTGATGATTTAGCCAAAATGATTTCTTATCAAAAATAAGAAATCTTTTTTTTAACCAAACAACTTTTTGAAAAAATAAAGAAACAGGATTACTGCTTCTTTTTAGTTTCCAATACTTTAATGATTTGATTAGCAATTGCTTGTATTACTGAACGCACACCTAGTTACCAAACTGCTTGTATGCTTGTGTGTCGCTAACAGGAATAATGTAGTTTTCGGGGAAGCCTTGTAATCGCGCTGCTTCTCTTGGAGTAATTTTTCCAGGATTCTTATTTTGTTGTTCAATTAGGATTTCACTACCATCCTTGTAGTATCGAGCAGATATTGTATTAGTGTATTCACTATTACTATTGAATAGCGAATAACCAAAACCGTTACCGTTCTTTTTGTGTTGGATCTTGCGTTTTGATGACCTTTCCATAATGTGTCAGAGATCGTATATTTGTCGCTGACATTCGATTCTAAGATCTTGCCCAGAGATGTTTTGTTACAAGGTGGTGTTGGCATCTTAAAATCTAGATAATTTGTTATCTGTTTCTTGTTAAAACCAACAATATATATTCTTTCTGGTTTTGTGGTACATTAAAATCGCGAGCCTTTAAAAGTTTGTATTCAACATGATAATCAAGCCTTTCTAATGTATTGATAATGATTTCAAAGGTTTGCCCCTTATTGTGTGATATTAAGTTTCTTACATTCTCTAATAAAAAGGTCTTATGTCTTTTATCTTTTAGGATTCTTGCCACTTCAAAAAATAATGTTCCACGAATATCTTTAAAACCTAACCTTTACCAGCTTGACTAAATGCCTGACAAGCAAAACCTGCCACTAATATATCGTGATCAGGAATACTAGATGATTTTATTTTAGTTATGTCGCCAAAAGGAACTTCTCCAAAATTTACCTTATAGGTTTTGCAAGCAAAATTATCAATTTCACTAGAGAAAATAGAAGCAACCTTTCCTGTTAGATGAAACCCTAATCTTGTTCCACCTATTCCAGAGAACAAATCAATCATTTTAAATGGTGCATTTTTTCTGCTCGCAAATGGTATCATTTTGTTAGTTTTTGCCGTTGATTTTTAATATTTTACTTTTCAAAAGTTGGATCAATATTCTTGATAAATTTAGACATTATTTCATAGAATTCTTTTGGATGTTCATAGTATGGTAAATGACCAGAATTTTCAATAAACTCAAATTGAATATTTTGGTTTAATTTTTTGATGTGTTCAACTGAGTCTGTCGGAATCACAATCTTATCTTCACGACCAAAAATTACTAGCATGGGTTTAGTTACACTGCGATAACCAATATCACTTAATGCACTCATTTCTTCTAGAACGCCAATTGATAATAATGGTTCTAAACTCTTCATGTAATCCTTATCCTGATTGTATTCAGCAATCGCCATTTCATCTAATTTACCATGGAATTCTTTAACAGGATCGTAATAAAGCACATAATAAAGTTGCTTCATCTCTTCAGGACTGTTTGGTATTAGTTTTGAAATATTTCCGATATTACTTAAAATTGATCCATTAGCAGGAGCTTCAAGAATGCTTAACTTGATTCGTTCAGGAATCATTGAGTTCATAATTGCAGCCAATCCGCCACCCATTGAATGACCCAAAAGAATTACATCATTTAAATTATGTTTTTCAAAATATGCCTTAATAATTTGAGCATAAAAATCAATTGATAACTGATTAGGATCTTGAATTTTACTGTTACCATGAGCAGGTAAATTTAACGCATAAAAACTACAATTATCATAGTATTCTCAAAGTTTTTTCTTAACTTTAAAATTCGAACCAAACCCGTGCAAAAAAACCATTTTGTGTTTAGCGTTTGGTCTAACTAATTCAATACTTTCAATCTTAGATAAATCAATTTGATTTTGCATATCAACACCTTTTCAATAAAAATAATTTTACAAACTTTTATTTTTATTTTATTATTTTATGTTAATATATTAAAATGCTTTAGGTTATCTAATGTAGATATCGTATTTTTAGATGATCTAAACGTTTAAATTGGAGTTCATTCGTGAAAAAAAACTCACCATTTCATAATACTCAATATTCACCAAAAGTAGTTAGAAGAGACTATTCAAAAGTTCATAACAAATATAACCCTTTAAATTTACCAGGGATTCAAGTGAACGCTTACAAGCAGTTTCTTGAAAAAGAATTAGAAGAAATCATTGGATCATATTTCCCAATCAAATCGCCAAACGGGAAATATTCTGTGGAATTCCACGGAATGAAAATTCTAGATCCTCAAAGAACAAAAGAAGAAGCTAGTGCAGAATCAAAAACATATGATGCTAGCTTATATGTTAATTTATCTCTTGTTAACCACCAAACTGGTACAGTAAAGAAAATTAGTAGAAAATCAGCTAAATCTAAAGCTGAAGGTATTTATTTTGCTGATATTCCATTGATGACTGAAAACGGAGCATTCATCGTTAATGGGATCGAAAAATTTGTTGTTGCTCAGATTGTAAGATCTCCAGGTGCTTACATATTAAATAAATCACAAGTAAAACTATCTAACTCAAGAAAGCGTAACCAAGAAGGTTATATCTGTGAAGTATTCCCTTCTAAAGGAACATTAATGTTGTTTTACATTGCTGAAAACAAAGATTTCGTTCAAGCAGTAGTTCGTGATGTTGGTGGTGAAAGTGCTAAGGTATTTTCAATTACAACATTATTAAAAGCCTTTGGTTTAAGTGAAATTAAGATTAAAGAGATCTTTAATAATAATGATTACATTTTAAGATCATTAGAATCTGAGTTTTATAACGAAAAACAAATTTTAAATGAACCTGATATCGCACAATTGATTCGTGATATTGAATCAGATCGCATCAGTAAAGTTAAATCATTACCGATCGATCAAAAGTGAAAAAATTTAGTTTTAGACTGATACAAACTTAACCAAGAAAAACAAGAACTATTGAGTTCATCTAACCCAAACCCGACTAAGATTGAATCATTAAACACTCACATTGGTGTAGTTTTAAGAAAACTAATCTGTGAAAAAGCTGCTAAGCACGTGATTCAAGAACTATCTATTTCAACTAGAAGTCTTGATAACGTTACGCAAAAAGAAGAGATTTCTTATCAATCAATCTTATTACAACACTTCTTCCAAAAGAAACGTTATGATCTATCATCAGCAGGTCGTCACAAATTTGTTCGTAAACTAAGAGTTTCAGAACGTTTATACCAAAGAACGCTTGCACAGGACGTTAAAGACGTTGATGGTAAAGTTGTAATTAAGCAAGGTACATTAATGCTTAAAGAGCAACTTGACTTATTTAAACGTTTATCTAAAGAAAAACGTTTAGATATTATCAAGCACATTGACTTTGTTAACCCTGAATTAAATACAAGATTTACAGACGTAAATAGTTATGAAGAAGTTCAAATCTATGTTAACAACGATCTAAGAAATGAAACTACTCAGATTATTGGTATTGATGGTTCAAATGAAACTATTGAAACGTTAACATTAGCTGATTTAATTTCTATCGTTTCATATATCGTTAACTTACCTCACAATATTGGTTTGTATGATGATATTGACCACTTAGGAAATAAGCGTTTAAAACTAATCAATGAGTTATTAAAATCAAAAGTGCAAACTGGAATGATGCGTATTGAAAAATACATCAAAGACAAGTTGCAAACTGCTGATGGTAATAATAAGTTAGCTGATCAAGAAAGTGATGATTCAGATGGCAGTGATGTTTCTGCTAAGAGTAGTGATTTAACTGTTAAGTCAGTAATCAACCCTAAACCATTCCAAATTGTGATTAAAGATTTCTTTAACACACACCAATTAACTCAATTCTTGGATCAACAAAATCCATTATCAGAATTAACTAATAAGAGAAGAATTTCAGCGATGGGTCCTGGTGGTATTTCACGTGAAGACCCTAACCTGGATATTCGTGACGTTCACTATTCTCACTATGGAAGAATCTGTCCGATTGAAACTCCTGAAGGTATGAACATCGGTCTGATTATGTCATTAGCGTTTTATGCAACAATTGATAAGAATGGTTTCTTAATGACTCCTTATCTAAAGGTTGAAAACGGTAAGATTACAGATAAAGTCGAACACTTAACAGCGTTAAGAGAAGACGAATATATTATTGCTGAAGCTTCATCATACATGAATGTTGCTAAAGATGGAACGATTCAAAATGAAAAGATTATTGCGAGATATCGTTCATCTCAAGATCTATATGATCCAAAACAAGTTGACTATATTGACGTATCACCAAAACAAGTTGTTTCAGTAGCTGCTTCATTAATTCCGTTTTTAGAAAACGACGACTCTTCTCGTGCTTTGATGGGTGCAAACATGCAGCGTCAAGCGACTCCATTATTAAAACCATATTCACCATTAGTAGGTACTGGTGTTGAATATAAGATTGCTCAAGATTCAGGTATGTTAGTAACAGCTAAAAAACCTGGAACTGTAACCTATGTTGATGCAAGCAAGATTACGATTAAAGATGAAGATAACAAGAAAACTGATTACAATCTATTAAAGTTTGTTAAATCAAATAAAAACACTTGTTATAACCAATCACCAATCGTAGCTGTTGGGGATAAAGTTGATGCTAACCAAGCTTTAGCTGACGGTCCATCAATGAAAAATGGTGAGATCGCATTAGGTCAAAACGTTTTAGTAGGATTTACTACTTGAAGTGGTTATAACTACGAGGATGCGGTGATTATTTCTGACCGTTTATTTAAAGAAGATGTTTACTCATCAATTCATATCGATGAATACACAATCGAATGTTTAAGAACAAAAAACGGTGACGAAGAGATTACTAGAGATATTCCAAACATTTCTGAATCAGCTAAGCGATACCTTGATGAAGAAGGTGTGATCATGGTTGGTGCTGAAGTTAAAGAAGGTGATATCCTAGTTGGTAAAACCTCTCCTAAAGGTCAAGTTGAATTAAGTCCAGAAGAAAAATTAATCCAAGCAATCTTAGGTGATAAGGTTAAAGGAGTACGTGAATCATCATTAAAAGTACCTAATGGTGGTGATGGTATTGTTGCGGGTATTAAGCGCTTTAGCATTGCTAATGGTGACGAACTTGAAGATGACGTTTTAGAACTTGTGAAAGTTTATGTTGTTCAAAAACGTAAGATTCAAATTGGTGATAAGGTAGCTGGTCGCCACGGTAACAAAGGAATTATTTCTAAAATTGTTGCTCAAGAAGATATGCCTCACCTTGAAGATGGTACACCTCTAGACATTTTATTAAACCCATTAGGGGTACCTAGCCGTATGAACATCGGTCAAATCTTTGAGTTGCACCTAGGTTATGCTGCTAGAGAACTAGCTAATAAACGATTAATTGAAGCTTGCTTTGATGATAAATTAGCAGCTGAATTAAATACAATCTTTGGTTTAGATAAATCTAAAACCGATAGTTTAATTAAGAACCTAGTTCAACATATGAAATCAATCGGTGTAACTAATTTAAACCAAGCTAAGAACCTCGTTCGTACAATTCATATTGACATCGTATTAAAACAACTAGGTTTAACTTATGATGATTTAGCATTCAAGATTGCTACACCAGTATTTGAAGGTGTAAATATGGATGATCTAAAATCAATCATGTCAGAAGCTGGAATTGATCCAGATAAGACTGAAGGTAAGTTTAAATTGATCGATGGTAGAACTGGTGAACCATTTGAAAAACCAATTTCAGTGGGAATCATGTACATGTTAAAACTTGACCACATGGTTGATGACAAGATCCATGCTCGTGCTGTTGGTCCATATTCTAAGATTACCCAACAACCACTTGGTGGTAAGTCGCAAAATGGGGGTCAAAGATTTGGGGAAATGGAAGTGTGAGCATTACAAGCGTATGGTGCTGCGCACAACTTAAGAGAGATCTTAACGATCAAATCTGATGACGTAAGAGGGCGTAACATGACCTATAACGCAATTGTTAAAGGTTTAAGTATTCCAGAACCAGGTGTTCCTGAATCGTTCAAGTTATTAACTAAAGAACTTCAAGGTCTAGGCATGACATTAAATGTGTTGTACGATGATGATTCAATTGAAAATATAAATAATATTTCTGTAGTTGACGAAAGTCTAGAACCAAAAATCCACGATGCAGAATTTGATACATTTACTTTGGACGACTACAACGACGATAACTTCTAATCAGTACATAATTAAACATGGATAAGATGAACAAAAAAAATAAAAACAAACGAATTCGTGGTTTACAAATCTCAATTGCTTCAGCTGAAGAGATGAGATCATGATCTCATGGGGAAGTAAAAAAACCTGAAACGATCAACTATAAATCATTAAAACCTGAAACTGACGGTTTATTTGATGAAGCAATTTTTGGGCCAACAAAAGATTTTGAATGTGCTTGTGGTAAGTACAAAAAGATCAAACACCGTGGTCGTACTTGTGAAAAATGTGGTGTTGAGATTACTGAATCAATCGTAAGAAGAGAACGTATGGGTCATATTGATCTAGCCGTTCCAGTAGCTCACATTTGAATGACCAAAGAATTACCTTCACCTTCAAAGATCTCTTTAGTTTTAGATGTATCTTATAAAGAAGTTGAAGAAGTAGTTTATTTTGTAAACTACATAGTATTAAACACTGGCAACTCAAAAAACCCAGTATTTAAGTTTAAAGAAGTAGTAGATTTATCTGGTAAAGGATCTAAATCTTCCAGAATTAAATTGCGTAAAGTTTTACGTGAAATTAAAGATAAACACCAAACTGATAAACACTCAATCGTATATAAGCGTGCATCAGATTACTACAACAAACTAAAAGAATCTCACCTACCTTTCTCAATTGATGAAGTTGCTAAATTCATCGAAACTCACACTGGTATTAGATTAGGAATTGGTGCTGAAGCGATTTTAGAACTATTAGAAGGTGTTGATTTACAAAAAGAATATGACCTAATTAATGAAGAATTAAATTCATATTCTAAAGATCTAAAAACTAATAAAGAAGATCAAAAAGTTAAACGTGCGTTGCGTCGTTTAGAAACTATTAAGTGATTGAAAGAGTCTGGAATCAA
The DNA here is from genome assembly GCF_000518305.1 of Mycoplasma imitans ATCC 51306. Lineage (GTDB taxonomy): Bacteria > Bacillota_I > Bacilli_A > Mycoplasmatales > Mycoplasmoidaceae > Mycoplasmoides > Mycoplasmoides imitans. The sequence continues at coordinate 25,406 of NZ_JADI01000014.1, read as the reverse complement.
AGCATCAAATATGATCTTAAAGGTAATTCCAGTTACCCCACCAGACACAAGACCTATCATTCAATTAGATGGGGCTCGTTTTACAACTAGTGATATTAATAATTTTTACCGAAGAATTATTATTCGTAACGAACGTTTAAAGAAAATTATCGAACTACGTGCACCTTCAGTTATTCTTAACAACGAAAAAAGAATGCTTCAAGAAGTTGTGGATGCATTGTTTGATAATGCATCAAGAAAAAAACCAATTACAGCAAAAGACAAACGACCACTTAAATCATTAACTGACCGATTAAAAGGTAAACAAGGTTTATTCAGACAAAACCTATTAGGTAAACGCGTTGACTACTCAGGTCGTTCAGTTATTGTAATTGGCCCAGAACTTAAGATGTACGAAGTTGGAATTCCAGCTCCAATGATCTTAAAGTTATTTAAGCCTTTCATTATTCGCGAATTAATTATGCGTTTTAATGAAGATGGTCAAGAAATTAAACCAATTGCACCAAATATTAAGATTGCTGAACAGATGATTGCTCAAAAATCTGAACGTATTTGGGATATTGTTGATAAAGTAATTAAAGAAAGACCGGTATTGCTTAACCGTGCGCCAACATTGCATAGACTTGGGATTCAAGCGTTTGAACCTAAGATTGTTGATGGTAAAGCAATTAGATTACACCCATTAGTAACTACAGCATTTAACGCCGACTTCGACGGTGACCAAATGGCTGTTCACGTACCAATTTCAAAAGAAGCGGTTGCTGAAGCACGTGCGATCATGTTAGCTTCATGACACATTCTAGGTCCTAAAGATGGTAAGCCTGTAGCAACTCCGACACAAGACATGGTGTTAGGTAACTACTACTTAACAACTGAAAAACGTAACGAAAAAGGTGAAGGATTAATCTTCTCAAACTTTGATCAAGTTATTTTAGCTTATGAAGCTGGACAAGTTTCAATTCACACCTTAATTGGTTTATCAACTAAATGTTTAACTAAGAAACCGTTTGCCAAGCAAGGGATCATTATCACAACTGTTGGTAAGGCGATCATGAACTCAATCATGCCTGAAGAAATGCCTTATCTAAACGATGGTGATAACTTACTAGAATTAGATGAATCTAATATCGTATATCCTGGTGAAGACTTTAAGAAGAAATTAGCTAAGCGTTCAATTTACAAGCCATTTGGTAAAAAGACATTATCTAAGATCATTGAAATTCTTTATAAGAATTTTCCACTTCAAAAAGTACCACAAGTTCTTGATAAAATTAAAGAATTTGGATTTAAGTATTCAACATTATCATCAACAACAATCTCAGTATTTGATATTCCAAGATATGACAACAAGCAAGAATATATCGCTAAAGCCGATGAGATGATTGCTAAACTAAAACACATGTACCAAAAAGGTCTGTTAACTGATGATGAAAGATATACCAAAGTAATTCGTCTATGAGCAGATGTTAAAGACAACGTATCTAAAGATATTAAAGAAATTATTACCCGTCCTGAATATAAAGAAAACTCAATAGTGGTAATCGCTGACTCTGGTGCTCGTGGTAACATCTCAAACTTTACTCAGTTGTTTGGGATGAGAGGATTGATGTCTAAGTCATATAACTATGACCAAAAGATTAAATCTCAAGTAATTCGTGATACGATTGAAGTTCCAATTAAACACTCATTTATTGAAGGTTTAACAATCAATGAATATTTCAACTCATCTTATGGTGCACGTAAAGGTATGACCGATATTGCGATGAAAACATCTAAATCTGGTTATATGACTAGAAAACTAGTTGATGCTGCACAAGAAGTAATTATTAATGATTCAGATTGTAACACTAATAAGGGTATTGTTGTATCAACAATTACTAACTCATTAGATGGTGGTATTGTTGAAACTTTAAGTGAAAGAATTGTAACTAGATATACAATCAGCCCAATTCATGATGAAAAAACAGGTGAATTATTAGTTGATGCTGATACTTTAGTAACAAGTGAATTAGCTGATAAGATTGCTAAAGCAAACGTAACTAAAGCGTTAATCCGTTCACCAATTTACTGTCAATCAATTAAAGGGTTATGTCAAAAATGTTTTGGTAATGACTTGACCACAAACGACCTTGTTCAAATCGGTACAGCAATCGGAGTGATCGCTGCACAATCAATTGGCGAACCTGGTACTCAGTTAACCATGAGAACGTTCCACACCGGTGGTACTGCGAACGAAGGTAACATTACTCAAGGTTTTGAAAGATTAAAACAAATCTTTGATGTGGTTTCACCAAAAGAATGAGAATTAGCAACAATTGCTGAAAATGAAGGTGTTGTCGAATCAGTTACTTCAGATGGAACTGCTAGAATTATCAAGATTAAAACTAAACTTGAGGATGAAGAATACCGCGTTCCGTTTGATGCGGTAATTACAGTTAATCCAAAAGACAAGGTGTTCCCAGGTTCTAAGTTAACTGAAGGTTCGATCGACATTAAACACTTATTACGTGTAGCTGGTATTGAAGTTGTAAGACAATACTTCTTAGAAGAAGTACAAAAAGTATACCGTCTACAAGGTATTGAGATTGCTGATAAGTATGTAGAAGTAACAATTAGACAACTAACTAACAAATTACAAGTTATTGATGTTGGTGATTCAACTTACTTCGTTGGTCAGACTGTTGATATCAACAAGTTTAGAAAAGAAGTGACCAGCATGCTGATTGCAAACAAACGCCCACCAGTAGCAATCAACCAAGTATTTGGTCTAGACGAAGCTCCTGCTAAAACAGGTTCATTCTTATCAGCTGCATCATTCCAAGACACTAAGAAGATTCTTACAGATGCTGCTGTAAAAAACCAAATTGACTACTTAGTGGGTCTGAAAGAAAACGTGATATTAGGTAACTTAATTCCGGCTGGTACTGGATTTATGACTTCTGAAGAGATCATTAAAGCTGGTGAAGAAGCTTTAGAAAAAGAATATTAGAATATGATTAAATCCATAAATATTTATATATTTATGGGTTTTGATTAATAGCCAGATTTAAACGCCTATTGTATAATTAAAGCTATTAATAATTTGATGAAGTTTTATTAATGAAGAAAAAAACAAAGCTAATCCTGACTTTTGGTCTTAGCTTGTCTTTAATTGGTACAGTCGCAGCTGGAACCGGGGTAACCCTTTATCAAAGACAACTGAAAAACCAAAAAGGAGAGATTGAAAACCCTAGTGTACCCAATAGACCAAATCCTGGATCTGGTCAAAATGAAGGGTCTGGAACACTAGACGATCAAATTGCACATGAAGCTGAATTCAAAGCTGTAGCTAGCACTGATTCTGCATTAGCATTAATCAATAAAGCTAATTTAGAAAATAATGCAAACTTGTATTTAGCTAGTCATTCAATTCAACCGCAATTAAATAGTTTAGTAGCTAGAAAAGTTAATGATTCGAACAACCAGATTATTGAATCAGACGTTTCAAGCTATATAATCAGTTTATACGAACGCAATAACAAAATGTTTAGTTTTATTAAAGACAAACTAAATGTAAGTAGTTATAACAGCTCTGATTTCTTATCAATCTCAATTGATGCAGCTTATTTAATTAAAAACGACGCTGATCAACCTAAAGACTTATGAATCAATGACCGTAAGTTTACTATTAATTCCAAAACAACATTAGAATTATCGTTATATACAGATAAAAACCCAGCCTTTTTAAAGAAAGCTAGTGTTTTCTTAAATGATAATAATGAACTAAATTGATCAGTTGATACACTTTATTTCAATCTAAAATCACTTGATGGTGGTTATAGTAAAAGTTGATCATTAAATGACTTTGTTTTCAACCCAACTTCTTCAGCACTAAATGCTCACGTAACTCATGTTAAACCTGGTTATTCAGAGTATGATGCTATTACTAACTTTGTAGGCAATAACAAACTATTAAATAATAGTCTTAACCAATCAGTAATCAAAGATTCATTAAGACGTAACTTCGAAGATAAATTTAATCTGGCTAAAAAATACGCAGGTTATATTTACCAATTTAGTAAGTGAGCAATCAATCATCGAACACAACCATTTAATTTAGCAAACTTTATTCAAGACAACGCTGATACTTTAAGTGAGATTGTAGTTTATGGGTTACAGCAGTTTTTTAATAACGATAAAGTCAATGCATTTAGACCTTTAATCTTTGATTTATTAACTTCTTCATCAACAAACGCTCAAGCTAAAACGATTTATCGAATTATCCTTGATTATAAAGATCAGATTATCAACTTTTTAAACGAAACTAAGTTAGTTGATATATCACCTTATCAAACATTAATTGATAACTTCTTTAATTCGATTGATCGATCAGATCCTGTTAAGGCCGAAATGGAATTTAGGGATAAGATTGTTGAGTTTATTCCAACGATTAAAGAATTAGTTAAAGAAGATAGTCCTTTCTATCCTTATATTCAATTAGTAACTAAGATCTTAGAAACTCCAAAACCTTACTTTGTCGATTCGATTATTAAAGATCCGACTGTTTTACAAGTAATTTTAAACTTTGCATACGATAGCTTAATCCCTTCATTAGATGGACCAATTAAAGATATGATCGTTGCAAATAAAGACGCAATCTTTTCGTTCTTAATGAATAATAACCAAATATCATTTAACGATATCTTGATTCGGTTATTTATTGATGATTTTAAATCAATTTTTGCACTATTAAAAACGTTTAATATCACCTTTAATTTCACTGACCCAATTAGTAAGTTCTTTTTTAACACCTTCTTTTATAACAATAATTTAGTTAAAGGGCTTATTGGTCTTGAAAGTGTGGTTTCTGTTGTAAGTGATCTACTAGAATTAATCAGTCCCCAAAATTTAGCAAAGATCACTTTAACTCCATTAAATACAAACCAAAGCAATAATATTCAGTTGCTTTCAACTGACGATGAATTAAAGATTGCTAACTTGGATTATGGTTATTTATTAAATATTAATCATATTGCGATTAAAAATTCGACGATCAGAAAACTAATAAATCTGATTCCACCATTTTTAAATGCTCAAACAATTTTAAACCAGTTTATCACGGATAAAAGTTTAAACACAGCAGTTGATCAAGCTGTAGAAGAAGCTAAAAAAATCAATGGTGCTGGTGTTACCATCTATGGAATTAATAACTTTAAAAGTGAAGTTATTCGTAACCTAAGAGTTTTCTTAGCGCAGATTGGTAATGTTAATGTTAAACAGTTTATTACTGAAATGATCTTTGGTACATTAAACTTTAATGATCAACAAGATTTTATTAATCTTAACGGATCAATTCGAATTTCAATTAAAGGTAATAATATTCAAGTTTTACCTTATTATGATCAGGTTGGTAATCAAACGATCTTTAATTACCAACTGCTTGGAATTGCAAAAGAAGTCGATTTATCAAACCTAGTGAATAATTCGCAATTACTAGTTCAAACTTACCAAAACCCTAGACCATTAATTCCTTATCAAGATCTATCAAAAAAGATCTTTAACTTAACACGATCGTTCTATAATTCATTAAAAGAAACTTTAGATACTCAACCCATTCGAATTATTGATAACTTACCATTAACTTTTAGTAAAAATATCATTCTTGATAACAAAAACCAAAAATACCGCGTGGTTAAAAATGCTTATGATCCAAGGTTGGTAATTCGTGATCTAACTACAATCAAAGGTTTAGAAATCACTAAAGAAGATGCAACAAGCAACTGAATAGTATCAGATAATCATCAGATTATCGTTGATTCAAAATTATTAAATAAGTTTAATAATTTAATCCAACCAATCGGTATTCCGTCTCGTTATCTTACTCAAGCAATTCGCCCGTTTAGCACTGGTGAATTAAAAGGTAAATTATCAGTTGATTTCAGTTTAATGGTGACATTTATTAATGTTCCAATTCCGATAACTGTTAACTTATCAATGGAAGAACGAATTTTGGGTTATGATCTATTGGTACCATATGATGTTGCTAATGATAGTGATCCAAATAATGTAACGTTTACAAATAAAGCCTCAAAACACTGACAAAATACGATCTTTAAATTTGGAACTTAATCATTTAAGATTCAATATAGATTAATCATCAGTTTGTTTTAAACAAAAAACAAATTATAATAATCAGATAATCGACGTTAGGTATTCTAATTGATAAAAAACAACTAAAGATATGAACAAAAACAAGAAAAACGACAATTTAAAGAATCCGCTTGTTAGAACTAAGGGAATTGATTTAGATGATTTTTTATCTGAAGAAATTGACGTTTTAGATAAGTTTGAAGAAGACAAAACACAAACTCAGCCGCTTTGATTAGAAGATAGAAAAATTAAGAAAACTAGTAGGATAACTAGTGAGATAACTAGTGAAATTTCAAATCGTAAAAAAAGCGAAGAAAAACCTAAAACTAAGAAAAAAAAGATCGCAATTACCGATCCTAGAATTTTAAAAAGACGCTCACGCTTTTTAACGATTGGTGTAAGTTTGATAGGATTTGGGATAACTGGTCCATTATTATCTTTTGCAATTTTAAGTCAGATCGATAAAAAGGGTGATGACGTAAGACTAAGGGATAAAAAGGACGATCCGCTAATCAACAATTTACAACCTGCACTACCAACATTTGCTCAAGATAATAGTTTACCTAAATTCTATAACTCATATCTGGTTAATAAACAAAGCGAGATTAATGGTGTTGAGTTAAGCAATCAAACTACACTTAACAACTTACCAATTGCATCATACGTGATTCATAGTAAGTTAGTAAAATTATTAACTCAACAAATCCAATTTAACTATTCTTGATTGTATTCAGATATCGCTTATTTATTGCGTAGAACTTATGATGATAATAAACAATCATTTTTTCCGTTAAGCACCGCGAATGTTTCAATCACCAAATCATCTGATAACAATCCATTACACGTTTATCTAAAAGCTGATTTTGCTTTTAGAAACGAAACCGATCAACCGCAAACATTTGTTTTCAAATACTTTGATCAAAGATATGAAAAACAAGTTGATCCTAAAGGAACATTAACATTAAAATTCACATCACAAAGTTCTGCTAATAATGTCGATCCATTAAAAGATCCCAACTATATTGGATCTATAGATCCAGTAAATCTAAATCCTGGATTTGGTTATCTTAATGCAATTGTTACTAAAGATATTTATCACAGTTATTATTTAAACTGAAGTGTATCTAATTTAGAACTATCAATGAATGATAGTAGTTATCAGTTTAATAATTTTATCTTTAATAACAATGTTCCATCAATGAACATCTTATTAAAGAAGACGTTGCCAGGGAAAAATCCTTATGAAGCAGCTAATGATTTAGTGGGCCAAAACAAATTGTTAAACCGCGATTTAACTCCGCAACAGATTTCAAGAAACTTAAAGTCATTCTTTAGTAATGAGTTCTATTCGCAGATTGAATGATTCAACCTAATTCATGACGTTTTAAAATGGTTAATTGATAACGATGGTACGAATAAAAAGTTGTACCAAGTTTTATCTGATAATGCTGCGGTTTTTGCGAAATTATTTAGTTACAACTTTACTAAACTAAATATTAATTATGCTGATCAAAAGAATGCAATTTTGAAGTTAATTACTGACGCATTATCATCAAATACAAGTATTCCAAACGCCAAGAACGTTTATGAAGTTTTGTATGACAACATTGATGCTTTTAAGTTAATTCTTAATACCTATTTCTTTGACATATCAGCTTATAATAATATTATTGACTCATTAACTAAAGATGTACATTCTGCTTTTGATTTTTATCAAAGATTGTATGAGTCAATGCCGATCTTAAGAAAGATCATTACTAATTTCCCCACAAAAGTTAAGTACTTTGATATCATCCAAAGACTTTTAGGTTATTTAGATGATGCTGGTAATCTAATTCCGATTCCTGAGTTTAACACTTACCTAATTAATACGATCTTTGAATCAAAACGATTATTAAATGATATTTATGATCAATTATTAAATATTACTAACAGTAGTTTTGATACAATAACCACAAGTAATGGTGCTGATGGCCAAACATGAAGTGGTTTTACGCCGTTATTTAACTTCTTGTTTATTCAAAACCGTCAAACGATTGTAAACTTATTAACTCAATCAACGAATTATTTTGACGATCTGATTACGTTGTTTAGTGCAAACAACTTTAATTTCTTATTTTCATTGTTGCAAATAATTGGAATTAACGTTCGAAGTTTAGATCCGTTCATTCGAACTGCATTAGATCTAATCTTTTTAAGAAACCCAGAAGTATTATCGCGTGATAGTTTAAAAACTAAAATAGTTAATCTATTTAATTGAATCGTAAGAGTGCTAGATCCAGGTAATGTTAACCGGATTAAGTTTGGTCTATATAACCCTGAAAATTTTGATAATCTAATCTTAACTCAATCGCCAACATCTCTGAAAGTTGAAAGATTAGATTTAGGTTTTAAATTCGATATCCAAGGACTAGATATTCCTTATGGATTATTAGGTGCTTTATTTGATTTCTTGCCTAATATTAAGATTATTGATTTTATCAAATATATTGTTGATGATCAAAGATATGCTGAATTAAAAGAAAAGGGATATCAACAAGCGATTAATGAAGGATATAGTAGTCTGTTAAAAACTGCTGGAATCTTATCGTTCCAATGGGCTGGTGATCCTGCATGAAACCACTTTTCAAACTTATTTGATGATATTTGAAAAAACCGAATCTTAAAAGGGATATCTGATAATAACCGCACAATTAGAGATCTTGCTAATGAAATCTTCAGCGGTACTAACAATACAAACCCTCACAGATCAATTGCAACAATTAATGGAACTGGTTATTTTAAATGATCCGGGGATAATGTTGATATCTTACCGTATTTTAAAATCTTACCTTCGAACACTAATCAAACTCAGATAGCTTATCAACTATACAATGTTGATGAGGAAAAAGATTTTAGCGACATTTATCACAACTCAGTGTTGCGTTTCCCGCAATATTCTTATCAAGCTCCTTCAATTCCGTTTAGTGATTTATCTAAAAAGATCTATCAATCGATCTATGGTGTAATTGATCAGACCTTAAATTTTTCGCTTAATCGCAAGTATAAAACAAAAACAAGAATTGTTTTACCTGGTGATGATGGAACTAAAACTAATCTGATCTTACAAGAATACAATCCATATGAAAACGTCGCATTATTTACGTATAATGCGAACCAATCGATCACTAACCTTTATGATCAGATGAGTGAGCAAGTTAAACGCAGAATCCGCGATCAGATCTTAAGAATTACAGATCGTAGATCGCGCATTAAAGGTGTGGATCGTGATACGAAAACTTTAGAAACTTCATTACTTCCACAGTCATTAAGACAACTTGATGGTTACATTCAAGTTAAAGGTGTAGATCCAAAATTAATTATTCGCACCAACTGGTCAATGAGCACGATTTCAGATAGAGTTCCATTAAACCTAAGAACACAAGTTAGATTTGGAGCAATTTCTAAAACCGTGCCAATTAATTTATCTTATGAAACGTTCTTAACTGCATTTAGTTATCAAGTTTTAGTGCCTTATCCAATTCTTGAGGTCTCAAACCCAAACAATCCAATGTTTAAACTAAAAGAAGAGATAAATCACTTAGTATTTAGCTTGGAGTTATTTGGGGCTGGTGAATAGAATTTAAAATAAGATATAATAATATAAATAAGTATAGTTACTTACGGTATTCTAAATAAAGATACAGATGACACCATATCAAAAAGAAATGTTTGAATATGATGATAACAGTTTTGTTGATCCGCTTTTTCAGAATGGTAAAGATAACCCTTTTGATGATGGTGAACAAAATGATTTTGGCTTTGACACAAGAACCAACCGGATCAAAAAGAACATTAATTATGATGAACACGATCTGAAAACTTTAGATCTTAACCGCAATAAGAACAAACATTTTGAAAAACTAGTTCAATCTACAAAGACTTACAACTTTATTGCGATCTGATTAAACCTAGTTTTTTTAATTACATTTGTTTTAGCGATTGTATTCTTTTATTTAAATAAGTTTAGTTTTCAGCGATCAGAATCAACTTATGTGTCAGTTAATTTATTTTTAACAATCATATTTACCATAATCAGTTATCTGATTAGTATTATTTTGTATAGCTTTGTTAAAATGCATAACAAAAGTTTGAAAGGGATATTAACCGAAAAAACCTTATCTTATTATTCATTATTTAAAAAAGCTTATGTATCTTACTTCTTAATTGGTTGGATTCCGATGTTGGGATTGTTTATTGGTGTGGGATTACATATCTCATTACAAAATCTAGATGAATCTGATGTTAAGGATAATAACCTTTGGTATCAAGAATCGATCAGCGATCTGTTGATTGATATTGATGGTTATGAAAATAGTTACCGCGAATTAGAGTCAAAAAAATTATTATTTGATCAGGAATTGCAAAGACTTAATTACGAAAAGCAATTGCTTAATGCAAGAAAAAATGAGATAGCAATTATTCAATCACCAAGTCGGTTACCTAATTTTAGAAACTCTAAACAGTTGGTAAATTATGTAGAGAACTCTTCATTATTATCGGCATCATTAGTTGAGCAAGTAAAATCAGCAATTACCCAACTAAGAGAAGAACGAAGAAAACTAAGAAGAGAAAATCGTAGACTGCGAGCTTTATTAGCTCGGGCTAATAAAATTGAAGAACAACCATTAATGTTAACTTCATCTTCAAATCTTTTTACTGAGCGGGTTGATGATGATTTCATTAAGTTATCGACTAAACAACGTAAGAATGAATTATTAGCCTTAGATAAGCTTAATGATCGAATCGATTGATTAACTGAAGAAGAAGATCGCAGCAGTCGTGCAATTATTCAGATCGGTCAAACAAAAAAAGAAAGTGCGCACAAAACTAAATCTAATGCACCAGTAATTGTTAAGAGGAACAACAAACCAGAATTTAAAATTAATCTAATTAGTAGTAAAAAAGATCACGATAGTGAATCACAACATAAAGACAAAGAATTAACAAAACAAAACGATCTATTGAATTTTGTTAATTCAATGTATTCTTCGCAATCCACTTTGAGTTTTGATAACTTATTTAATGAAGCTGATGATACAACTGAAGCTGATGATAAATCAGAAAGTTCTGACAAACCAAGAACAATTAAAGTTAAGTTATCAATCCAAAAGAAAGTAAATTAAAACCCTAATTCTGTTAAAAAAGTAAAGATTAGCTAATTATTTACTTTTTATAGGGGTGTAGTTCAATGGTAGAACTATGGTCTCCAAAACCTTCGATGCGGGTTCGATTCCTGTCACCCCTGCCATTAAAAACATATATTAATTAATCTTGACATGAATTATCTGTCAAGATTTTTTTATATAATCTAAATGCTGCAGTTGGTTGCTGTTTTATTTAAAGCAGAGGAAAGTCCATGCTCGCACAAGCTGTGATGCTTGTAGTGTTTGTGTAAATAGATAAAAGATAAAATTTAGCACATTAGAATTAGTGTGACGGCGGAAATCTTGCTAAATTGTTAATTCGACATGCAAGGATTTCCATAACGTGCCACAGAGACGAGTTGATTTCGAAAGAATCAATATGAAACGCGGTAAACCCCTCAAGCGAGAAACCTAAATTTGGTAAGGGAACTAATAAACAAGAACTAGAATTGTTTAGAAGAATAAAACTCACGTTTTATTAGATAAATAACCAACCCCGACAGAACATGGCTTATCGCAGCAAATAATCGATCTTACCAGTGTTAATTGGTAGGATTTTTTTATGTGAATGATATAATAAAATCAAATAACAGAGGTACCTCTTTTATCTTTGATAAAAGAAGTTGAGAAACACTCTTAATAGCTGATCTGGTTAACACCAGCGTAGCGAGTTATATACATTCTCACCAAAAGTGCCTCCTTATTTAAATTCAATTTTAAAGAGGAGTTTTTTTTATGTCTAAAACAATTAAAAAATTGTTTTTAATCACAAGTTCATTTTTATTATCTGGATCAATTTTATCATCATGTGGATATGCAAATAATCCCGATAAGTCAAAAACATTACAATTAAAAGTTGATCTAAAGATTGACCACGATTCAAATTCGGTAATGAATGACTACTTACAAAAGTTAAGTAAATTAGTAAGTGAAAAACTAAGTATGCCAGTAAACATAACATCAAGTTTAACGGCTGACGGTAATACAAGTATTGATCGAGTTAAGGCTAATTTAACTGATCTGGCTTTTGTTTCTTCATCATCAATTAAAAGCAACGATAAAGATTATATTCCAAAACTACAAACATTAACAAGAGCTTTTAAATTTGATAACGCACCCGACTTTTACGAATCTGGAAAATTGGATGAAAAAGCGGCAAAAACAAGCGAATTATTTAATGAAATACCTTACCGTAATTGAACTGATCAAAATCGTATGTGGGATGGAAATAAATATGAATATTTTTATGGTCCAGCCGACGACTTAATTAGTTTTTATCGTGGAATGATCTTAATTGGTGGCGATCAAGAAACCTTAACAAAAATTAAAGAAGCATGAACAACTAAAAATTGAGCTATGTTTTCTAGTTATGGTATCGGTGGGGGTAGGATGTCTTCTAATGGTCGTTATATTTATCCATTAAACTTGCTTAAAAAACACTTTGGTAATTCGAATCTAACAATAAATAATTATCAATCTATTAGAGGTAGAGATATTGGAGTAAATGCTAATATTCATATTGTTTTTGATGATATGAATTCTTTTGCATGAACTCAAAATAAAAATACGAATCGCCCAAATTATACTTTTGATCCTAATAACGCTAATTCAAAAGTGGAAATCTTATCATTTAGCGATCCTGCTTTATATGACATTGGTGTGTTTAATAAGAGATTGGATAACAATGTTATTAATGCTTTAAGCAATAGTATTGTTGAACTAGCGAAAAATAATGAAGATCCATATGGTCCAACTGTTGGCTACAACGGTTACCGTGTAATTGATAATGTTGACACCGAAGTGTACCAGTTTCAAGATAAAGCTAAGATAAATTAATGGAAAAAAATAATTATATTAAGTTTTCGGATGTTTCAATCAGACATAAAAAATATAAAGATTTTAGTGTTGATAACATAAATTTTGAATTACAAGGATCTGAGATTTTAATGTTAATTGGCAAATCTGGATCTGGTAAAACAACCTTATTAAATTCGATTACCAATAATAAATTAGTAGCAAATGGAGAGATCATTTTTAATAATCAAAATTTGGTAACTTTAAGTAAACATAAAATTAGAAAAATTGCTAAATTTTTCGGTTTTTTAGATCAAATTCCTAATTTAGTATCTGAAGATTATGTTTATGAAAACATAGCAAGAATTATTAAAAAAAGTTGATGCTATCAAATCTTTAATATAACACCGATTTCAGTGTTGAATAAGATTGAAGAAGTTTTGACTAAATTAAACTTATTGCAACACATGAATAAATTGATAAAAGATCTCTCAGGTGGTCAAAAGCAAAGAGTGGAAATTGCAAAAATATTCTTTCAAAAACCCAAATTATTACTAATCGACGAACCTACAACAGGTTTAGATTATTTAAATTCAGAGATAGTTATTAAAGAAATAAAAAAATTATCCAAACAGTTTAATGCTCCAGTAATTATTTCGATTCATGATTTAGAAATCGTTAAAAAATTTGCAGATAAAATTTTGATTATTCAAGAAAAAAAACCGATATTAATTGAAAATTCCGCTTCTTTAAATATTGATGAAATTAGAAGAAAGTATGAGACAGAATAATTTCTTTAAGTTTTTAAAAATTAACAAATTTACCGTACTTTTTACACTATTTTTAATTTTATCAATAGTTTCTTTTGTTGTTATTAAGTTTGGTATCAATGTTTATGGATGAAACGTTTTTAAAGATAACATTTCAAATTTTTTTGATCAATCTAAGGTTAATAAATTATTATTACTCATAAAGTCTTTGGAATACTTATGGATTACAATAAAATTTACCGTAACAGGAACTTTTATAGGTTTTGTTTTAGGTTGTTTCATTGGTTATTTATCATCTTTGCGAATAACAAATAGCATTACTGCATTTTTGATTAAACTAACAATAATCTTTTTTAGATCATTTCCTGTTGTTATATTTATTAACTTATTTAATACTTCGTTAAATTCAGATTTGTCTGCGATTATTATCATTGCATGATTTTCCATGCTATGAACTGCAAAATACATCGCTGATTATATTGAAAATAGTAAAGTTGAGCAATTTAAAAAGTTTATAAACCGTTCTCAAAATCACCTTAGTTCTTTTATAAACAACATATTTATCGACATTAAGTCGAAAATATTAGTTCTGTTTGCCTATTCATTGGAATCAAATTTTAGATGAACAACAATTTTATCTGCTGTAGGTTTAATAGGAATTGGACAATTAATTAACGATCCGATATCTATTGATAACGACTTTTCATCAACTTTAATACCACTTGTTGTGTTAATGATTTTCTTATTAATAAATGAAGGTTTATTATATTTATTTGAAACATACTTAATTTCTAGAAAATCTTACCCTAAAACTAAAAACTTAAACAAGATATTAATAGTGAAAATGTTAATTATTTATTTGATTTTCACTTTTATCATTGGATTTAGTTTATATTCATTATTATCAATTAGATTAAAAATTAATAATTTTGCTATTTTTACCGACTTTTTTAACAGATTATTTAACTTTAATAAAAGTTTTTTTGTAACAAGAACATTTAACGAAAATCCTATTTTAATGCTAGTAATTTTAACGCTACAATCATTACTTATTTTAGTTATAGTTTTTTTTCTTAGTTTAGTGTTTGCAACGTTATGTTCAAATCTTTTAAATAGATACGTATCATTGTTTTTTAAGTCGTTATTTTTAATCATAAGAACAATTCCTATAATTATCGTTTTTAGATTGTTTAACCCATTATTTAATTCTGGAGTTTCAACAATTGTTTTTATTGGATCATTTTATTTTGCTACTACATTAGCCAAAAAGGTTTATGTAATCATTAATTCAATAAACTGATCAGTGGTAACAAGTTTAAAAAACAAGCTTTATACAAATTTTCAAATATTAAGACTATATGTAATTCCTTCCATCAAAAAAGATTTGGTTACAGTTTATCAATTGGAGTTTGAATCGATTATTAGAACAATAATAACACTAGGTGCTTATGGAACATCTATTATAGGTCAATTACTAGATATTTATATTTATAGAGGCAACATTGAGAACTTAGGAAGTTATGTAATTACCATTATGCTATACTTCCAGTTAATAGATTTATTGTCGATAGCAATTAGATATAAAAAAAATTTTTTATACTAATTAGGTAATATAATGAAGAATAAAAAAGAAAAAAACGAAGTGTCAAATTACAAGAGGAACAAAATGATTCTTGCTGGAACGATCATTGTGATAATTTTAGTTATTATTATCATTTCAATCCTTTCAATCACCGTTTGACAAAAAAGATAATTTATGGCCTTTAAAAAAAATCTATCATCTTCCAAAGAAGACAATATTTCGGACTGATATACTGAAGTAATTAGCAAAGGAAATTTAATTCATTACTCAAATATTAAAGGATTTATGTCGTTTCTTCCTAATGGTTGAAAAATTTGGCAACAGATTAAAAAGGAACTGACTCAGGAATTTGATAAACGCGGAATTTTAGAGCTTTGCTTACCATCACTAATAAGTCAAAATGATTTCTTATTAGAAAAAAAACACCTAGAAGGATTCGCTCCCGAATTATTTATTGTTACCAAAACAAGCAATGAAAACGAAAAGTATGTTTTAAGACCCACATCTGAAATTGCTTTTTGTAATTTATGGCGTGAAACTTTAAGAAATTACCGTCAATTACCAATAAAACATAATCAGTGAACTAGTGTTTTTAGAGTCGAAAAAAACACTCGTCCTTTTCTACGGAATAGTGAATTCTTTTGACATGAAATTCACAGCTGTTTTGAAACAGAAGAACAATCTGAGGACTTTGCCGTAGATATTTGAAAGCTATATCAATCATTTATTAAAAATGTTTTATGCATTCCTTTAGTTGCTGGTGAAAAAACAGAAGCCGAAAAATTTGCCGGAGCCAAAACAACTTATACCGTTGAAACAATTATGCCAGATGGTCAAGCGTTACAAAGTGCTACATCACATAATTTATCTCAAAATTTTTCAAAGGCATTTGATATCAGATACCAAACAAAAAATAATGATTATCAAAATGTTTACAGTATGTCAGCTGGTATATCAACCAGAATTATTGGAGCAATAATCATGACTCACGGTGATGATGATGGTTTAGTGCTACCGACAAAAGTTGTTCCTTATCACATCTCATTGAACTGCATCTTTGATGATAATAATGAAGAATTAATCGCTAAATTAAAAGAATTATCTGACAAATATTCAGCAAAATACCGTGTTGACCTAAATCTTGTAAAAGATTCTACAGGAGAAATTATTAAGAATTCACAATTACGTGGTGATTGTTGTGTATTGTTAATGGGGCCAAATGATTTAAAGAAAAACGAAATCGTTTTCATTGATCGTATCTCAAAACAAAAACAATTCATCAATCTTGATAACCTAGATCAAAAGATCGAAGAATTGTTTAGTAGTTATGATCAAAAACTGTATGAAAAAGCCAAGACAGTTTTTGAATCTAAAATTGATTCAGCAAGAACTTTTGAAGAATTTGAAAAGAAAATTGCTGATGGCAAATTTGTTAAAGTCTTTTACTGTGATGAAGAAGCTTACGAAAAACAAATTAAAGAAAGGACTGGTGCGTCATCTCGATGCATTATTAAGCGTTTAGATGATAAAACTAATGAAAAATGTTTTATTTCTAATAAAAAAGCAAAAGTGGAAATCTATTTTGCGCGTTCTTACTAAAATTTTTATTTTTAAATCGTTCTTTCCGTATTAATATTTTTATAGTTAAATAATTACAAAAAATCAACTGTGATTATTTAAACTTTAAATAACTCATGTTTGATAAGAAATAACGCAAAATTAAGCAAAAATATCAGTTATAGTTAAATTGGATAATTATCAAATTATCCTTATATCTGTTCAAGCCACATGTTGCTTTTTTTTCATAAAACGAATTAAAGCTAAAATGACTGAAAATTTTTTTCATACTTTTACGAAAAAAACACATATCTTGAATAGACACAAACCTGAATAGGAGTAAAAGAATATGAACAGAAAAATTATAAATGATGCAAAAAAATACTTAGAGCGCTATGATTTCTATAGAAAACGCCTTGAAAATAAAAAAATTATCAAAAGCGTTTTTAATGATGACCTAAGTACTGATAATCAATCAGAAATGCAATCATACATTAATTTAATCGATTCAACACTTAAACAGCTTAAAGAAGATGAAATGAACATCCTTGTTGACGTTTTCTTAAAAAGGAAACACCGAAATGAATTTAATTATAGTCAGGCAAGTTTTTATCGATTGTTAAACAAAGCATGTTTTAGTTTGTTTTACTCTCTGGGAGTATATATTCCGAATTAATAGATGTTGATTAGCTATAATATCGATACCAATAACGATTCTAAACCGATCGTTATTAATAAAGAAGACTGATGATGAAGACTCAATCCGTTGCGCGACAAAAATGGAAGCATAATCTTTGATAAAAACGGTAATCCAATTTATTTTAGAGCGTTATTAAGTTTTCAAAATACATGATCTGATCAGAATAATATCCATCTGTACTTTGAGATCTTATTTGAAAATAATTCAACCTTACCTCCAAACATTATCCAAAGTAATGTTTTTATAGCTGGGAATGTTTATCCTTCGGTTTTTAGTGAAATAACTAATGAAGATAATGGCAACTATAAAAAGGCAATTATTAAAGTTAGTGTTCCGCTAGAAAAACTAACCAAAGAAAAATTTGAAGAAGGGGTAGATATACCTTTAGTTATCGATCTTTATTTACAACAAGATATCTTAGATGGTATTAGAGATTCATTAGAATCTAATGCGTTGAGATTATTGCTTGAGAACTTAAAAGATGCTAGATTAACTACTAAAATAAAGCTAAATAACTTTATTTTCTTTAGAGAAAGAATGGGTAACCGTAATATTAATACCGATTATGAAGATGAAAATAAAAAATTCATAAGTTGATATCAACCGAACTACAGTTTTTTAAGTAATTTAGATCAGATTAAAGATATTCTAACAATTAACGTTGATGCAGTAGTTACCGTTTTTAGTTCAAGAATTATCTTTGATTATTCGACGTCAGTTAATGGAGAATCAAAAACATTAACGATTGAAAATACCAATCAAATAACATACCCGCCAAATACTGATATTAAGTTTTCGCTTAATAGCAATTACATATATGATACAAGTGCAGATCAAGTGATAAATCGTGGGATTAACAATCACTACTTCTTTTTACCAAGGGGCGGAAATGGTTTGTACACAACACATGTTAGTTTGCTGATAAATAAGGTAAAATACGATCTTGAATCATCTAATTCGTTCGGATATTTTTCCTGATTAGACGATCAAAGTAAATTGGATTTTATTGATATTTTACCCAAAGTAATTAAATCAATAGGATCATATTCATTTGTTGAATAATGAATCGAATCTATAAAAAAATTACTATTGGATTACTTTCGTCTTTTTTGTTTTTTGGAACGATAGGTTTAGCAGTAGCTACATACTTTTCAAGTACTAAAACAACAAAGAAGAAAGATCCAAATATTGGTGAAAAATCTAGTACCGATCCTGATGATGATTTTAAGAATAGTTTATTACCGACTCTTAAAAAATATCCCCTAGAATACCAAGTTGATTCGACCAAATATTATTATTACTATCTTTCAATTCATCAATATCTTTATAAGATTAGTGAATTGGATGGTCTGATTAATTATCGCGATTATTTATACCAAAATAGTAATGATAAGCCATTCAGTGGGTTTGATTTGAATTTCTTCAAAAGAAATATTAAAAAATGAATCTATCAAGCTATCAGATCTACACGAATGTTTCGCAATAATAATGATGATATCTTTATCGATGTTGATTATTATATTGAGAATCCAAGTCGATCAATTAGTATTAACGTTGTTTGATCATTTAAAAAGCCGACAATTTATCAGAACAAGATGGTAAAATATTGAGATCAATTTGTCTTAAAAGTTAGAGATAAGTTAACCATTGATAATGAATAATTGTTATTTAAATTTTTAATTGATATACTTATAAGGCATTTATGGAAATTTTAAGCGTCATCAATAGTATTGCCAAAAAGAAAAAGATGGCAGTAACAGTAAATGAATCTAATATCAATAAAAGCTACAAAGAACTTGGTATTGATTCTTTAGATCTGTTTGATATTATTGTCGAATTAGAATCTGAATTCAATATTCAATTTTCTGATGATAAATTGATGAAGATAAAAACTATAAATGATCTAATACAATATATTAAAGAGCTTAAAAAACAGCCCTAGGGGTGTAGTTCAATGGTAGAACATCGGTCTTCAAAATCGAGTGTTGTGGGTTCGAGTCCTGTCACCCCTGCCATTAATTAACAATTTTATTTAAAAAAGACGCATGAAGCGTCTTTTTTAAAATTATTAGAACTTTTTATTAAAAAAAGCTATTTAATAATATAATATATAAGCAATTGCTATAATAATACATATAGCACTATAAGTAAACACGGTTCAAGACCGTTTCACTTTAGAAAATTTTTAAGGAGAAATATTTAAAAAATGGCAAAAGAAAGGTTCGATCGTAGTAAACCTCACGTTAATATTGGAACTATCGGTCATATTGACCACGGGAAGACTACATTAACCGCAGCAATTTGTACCGTGTTATCAAAAGCTGGTACATCTGAAGCAAAAAAATATGACGAAATTGACGCTGCACCAGAAGAAAAAGCACGTGGTATTACAATTAACACTGCACACGTAGAATACGCAACTCAAAACCGTCACTACGCTCACGTTGACTGTCCTGGTCACGCTGACTACGTTAAAAACATGATTACAGGTGCCGCTCAAATGGACGGTGGTATCTTAGTGGTTTCTGCGACTGATGGTCCAATGCCTCAAACTCGTGAACACATCCTATTAGCTCGCCAAGTTGGTGTTCCTAAAATGGTTGTATTCTTAAACAAATGTGACGTTGCTGACGATCCAGAAATGCAAGAATTAGTTGAAATGGAAGTTAGAGACCTTCTTAAATCTTACGGATTTGATGGTGATAACACTCCAATCATTAGAGGTTCAGCTTTAGGTGCTCTTAACGGTGAAGCTCAATGAGAAGAAAAAATTCATGAATTAATGAAAGCAGTGGATGATTACATTCCAACTCCTGATCGTGAAGTTGATAAACCATTTTTATTACCAATTGAAGACACTATGACAATTACTGGTCGTGGTACTGTTGTAACTGGTAGAGTTGAACGTGGTCAACTTAAGGTTGGTGAAGAAGTTGAAATCGTTGGTATTACTGACACTAGAAAAGTAGTAGTAACTGGTATCGAAATGTTCAGAAAAGAATTAGATGCTGCTATGGCTGGTGATAATGCTGGTATCTTACTTCGTGGTGTTGACCGTAAAGATGTACAACGTGGTCAAGTATTAGCAAAACCTGGTTCAATTACTCCACACAAAAAGTTCAGAGCTGAAATTTATGCACTTAAGAAAGATGAAGGTGGTCGTCACACAGCTTTCTTAAATGGTTACAGACCTCAATTCTACTTTAGAACTACTGACGTAACTGGTTCAATTCAATTAAAAGAAGGAACTGAAATGGTTATGCCTGGTGATAACACAGAAATTATTGTTGAATTAATTTCTTCAATCGCTTGTGAAAAAGGTTCTAAGTTCTCTATCCGTGAAGGTGGTAGAACTGTAGGTGCTGGTACAGTAGTAGAAGTACTTGAATAGTTTTATTTAAAAATTAAAAAAATTATAATGACTAAGGAACTATGTTCCTTAGTTTTGTTTGTAGATAATATTGTAAGGAAGTATTAATTTTGAAAAAGGTTGCATTTATCATCGATTCTTCAGCAAATATTTTAGCCGATGAATCAAAAGATATTTATTTAGTCCCATTAAGCATCATCGAGACTTATAATTCTGAAGAAAAGGTTTATAATGCCAGCACAGGTATTGATCTAGAGACGTTAAACGAAAAGATTAAAGCTGGCTCAAAATTTAAGACTTCACAATCATCTATTGGATTCTTGCATCAAACAGTGGAAGAATTAACTAAGAAATATGATTATGTGATTGGTTTTCCGATCTCTGAAAAACTTTCAAGTAATTATGCAACTTGAAAAAGTCTAGAGTCTGAATTCAAAGATAAATTTTTTGTTTTCAATCTTGGTTCTGTAGAGATTGGAATTGTATGATTCTTAGAATCAATTCGTGAATTCCTAAAAAATAAAAATAATGAATTAGATCCAAAAGAATTAGATGATTTCATTACAAAGAAAAAGAAAAATTTTGGTGGTGTTTTAGTAGTTTCGGATGTAAGTCAGTTAATTGCTGGCGGTCGTCTTAAAGGGTTCAAAGCAGTGTTTGTAAAAACTTTAAAGTTAAAACTATTAATAAGCATGATGCCAACTAATGGTGGTCTTGAATATTTTGACAAGACCAAAACTGATTTATCAGCTAAAAAAGGTTTAATCGATTTCTTAGATAAAAAAATTAATCTAAGAACTAAGAAGATAAAAAAAGCAGCAGTAGTAACTACAATCTTAGATGAAAAAGAAAGACAAAGAGTTGTTGACGAATTCCAAACATTATTAAAAGGAATTGTGACTGTTGAACAAACAATGTTTTCTCCAGTTATTGCAACTCATACTGGTTTTTCTAACTACGCTTTATTAGTTGAAATGGAAGATTAATTATGCAAGTAACTCTGTATTATTCTTTAGAAAATTTACAAGATACAATGATTGGATATCTTAAGGATCCAAACACAATCAGAAGTAAAAAACAATTTGGCAATATCATTTATTTTTATGATGAAAATGATCAAATTGTTAGCTTCAATATCTTAAATGTTTCGCAAGATCAGAAGTTATTTTCATTAATTAAAAACAACGGTTTAGTGTTTTTAAATGAAGATTTAAAAAAACACTTACTTAGTCAATATTTAACCGCATTTGAAAGTTTAGAATCTCCTTTTGTGATCGGGCAAGTAATTGAAGTTAATCCAATTCCTAATACTCACTTAAACCATTGTTTAGTTGATGTAGCTAAAGAACAACCGCTATCAATTGTTTGTGGTGGATCGAACGTATCAAAAGGAATTAAAGTTGTAGTTGTAAAGGTTGATGGCTTTATCAACACAGGGAAGCATATTAAAAGGTCGGAATTATTTAACCTTGAATCTAGTGGGATGATCTGTTCAGAAAACGAACTAGTTTTAACGAATATAGTAAATGACGATCGTCGAATTCTTGTGCTTGATGGCAGCGTAATTGTTGGTCAAGAATTCCAAACGAATAATACGCAGCAATCTTATGACTCTAAGTACTAGTAAACAAAAATTAGACAGCAAAAATGCTTTGAATGATCGTATAACTAAAAAATTTAACGATCGTCGGCTTTTTGTTGTTTTATTACGTTTTATCATCCCATCAATCCTAGTTTCATTTTTTGCAGCTTTATATATCTTTGTTGATCAGATTATGATCGTAAAGTTTGTTGCTAAATCTGATTTGAATCCAGACTCAATTTTTGACAATAACTACTTTAACTTTGTTGATGCTAAAGGTAATAGTTGAACATATCAAGATTATGTAACAGCATCAAATAATCTAAAGATCCCACCTTTTAATATCAATGATTTAATTAGAGCAGCAATTTCAATTTCTGCTCCAATAACCGTAATTATTAATGCTTTAACATTATTAATTACGATGGGATTAGCTAATCAATTCTCAAAAGCCTTGGGAAGAGGTGATGAAGAAAAGATTAAAGAAGTTTGAGCAACCGGCTTTATCACTAATGTCATAATGAGTATTGTTACTTCGATGATTATTGTTGGTGTAGCTAAAACTTGACTAACAAGTTCAGCTAACGGAACGATGAATAAACCTTTAGAATCAATTGATATTAATTCTAGAGATGGTTATATAGTTAGTGTCTTCTTTGCAAGATTTAGAGAACTGCAAGTTCAAAACGCAAGCAGTTATGTATATGTACTAGCAGGTTTATTTACGATCCAAACATTTAATCAGATGTATTTCTTATTAAACCAAGCTGAAGGTCGCCAATTATTCATTTCAATTATCCCGCCTCTTGCTAATGTAATTAATATCATTTTTGATTATCTATTAATTCGTTATACAAGCGCAGGTATTGCTGCTGCTGCATACGCAACGGTGATAGGGTGATCACTAAGTTGTTTAGCATATGTAACTTACAACATTATTCTGATAAAGAAAAAAGCAACCCATCTTGAATATCGCTATATTCTTAAGAAGGGTCACTTTAATTGAAACTATTTATATTTAATCTTTTTGATTGGTTTAGCAAGTTTCTTTAGAAATGCTGCCTTATCAATTTCAAATGGTGTTTTTCAAACTAATTTAGTAACAGTCACAGAGAAAATAGAACCAAACCTTCCGCCAAACTATTACCAATCCATCTTTGGTTCGGTCACGCCAATTAGTAATCTAATGCTGCAATCAGTTTGAGGTTTAATTAATGGTGGAAGATCATTATGTGGTTTCAAATTTGGTCAACGTAACTTTAAAGACATCACTAAAATTTACTGATACGTACCATTAATTGCTTTTTGTTATTCTTCGGTTGTTTATGTTTTATTTGGGTTTGGATTAAACAACGTCATTTTAATTCATTTATTCAATATTCATGGTGCTGACAATTTAACAATTGCTACTATCGTTTTACGAATAACGTTGGTGCAATCGATCTTTATTGCATTAAGTATGAATGCGCAATTATTATTCCAATCAACTCAAAGAATTGGTATGGCTTGATTATCATCATTAATGCAAGGATTATTTACATTTATTCCGGTATTCTTTACGATGTATGGTTTAGCAATTGCGCATAATAATATCTTCTTATATATATGAATTCAACCAATTAATGCGATCCTAACATGTCTTGGTAACTGAGCAATCTCAATTCCGTTTGCACACAAATATCGTGAATTTGTAAGTAAACGATTTGATATTGGAACAATGCTTAATCGTTACTTAAATAAAAGTAATAAAGTAAAAGTTGAAACAAAAAAATAATTTTTAAAAAAATATTCTCAAACTAAATCATTGTGTTATAATTTTAAAGGCTATCTCAGCTGGATAAACAAGATTCAGATAAATTAGTTAGCCATAAATGCTTCTTGAAAACTGAATAGAATCTGTCATTTTCTGAGAGTTTGATCCTGGCTCAGGATTAACGCTGGCGGCATGCCTAATACATGCAAGTCGATCGGATGTAGCAATACATTAGAGGCGAACGGGTGAGTAACACGTATCCAATCTGCCTTATAGTGGGGGATAACTAGTCGAAAGATTAGCTAATACCGCATAACAAGTTACCTATCGCATGAGAATAACTTTAAAGAAGCAACTGCTTCGCTATAAGATGAGGGTGCGGCATATCAGCTAGTTGGTGAGGGTAATGGCCCACCAAGGCGATGACGTGTAGTTATGCTGAGAGGTAGAATAACCACAATGGGACTGAGACACGGCCCATACTCCTACGGGAGGCAGCAGTAGGGAATTTTTCACAATGGACGAAAGTCTGATGGAGCAATGCCGCGTGAACGATGAAGGTCTTTTTAGATTGTAAAGTTCTTTTATTTGGGAAGAACAGTTAGTAGAGTGGAAAGCTACTAATTTGACTGTACCATTTGAATAAGTAACGACTAACTATGTGCCAGCAGTCGCGGTAATACATAGGTTGCAAGCGTTATCCGGATTTATTGGGCGTAAAACAAGCGCAGGCGGATTGGAAAGTCTGGTGTTAAAAGCAATTGCTTAACGATTGTATGCATTGGAAACTTCTAGTCTAGAGTTTGGTAGAGAGTCCTGGAACTCCATGTGGAGCGGTGAAATGCGTAGATATATGGAAGAACACCAGAGGCGAAGGCGAGGACTTGGGCCAATACTGACGCTTAGGCTTGAAAGTGTGGGGAGCAAATAGGATTAGATACCCTAGTAGTCCACACTGTAAACGATGGATGTTAAGTGTCGGA
>NZ_JADI01000013.1 GCF_000518305.1 Mycoplasma imitans ATCC 51306 | reverse complement strand
TAACATTTCTAGTGTATGATCCGTTTTGATACACGTTTTCATCATTATCAGCATTTTCTCTCAATAATTCTAGTTTGCCAACGTGTTCACCATCAACCAGAGCCTGTAAAACAGGCTTAGCAATATAATCAGTGATGTTTAATAGTTGCTTTCCGCTACTAGGACCAAATTGTTTTACAAATTCAACGATTAATTTTTGAATCTGTTTCATTTGTTCGTCTTTTGAATTCATTTTTGTTTACCGTTTATAAAATTATATTAACCTTTCTTTTTTGAGTTAATTAATTGTTTTACACAAAATTGAATTCGGTGCCAAACAACAAACTGAATGGCTGTTTTTATGGAAAAATATTGAATAATTCTCTATTTTTTTAAATATTCTAATTTGTATATTTGTTAATAAATTTAGATCTAAAAAACTATATTTGTTTTAGAAATAACTAATCATTTATTTTATCTATTATTTGGTTTTTAATAAAGATCGTATTAAAAAATTAAATTTATCCGCATTATGATTGTGCAGCAGGATCAGATGCTTGTGCTTCAGGTGCTTTTAATGTAAATACAAAGTTTCCAAAATTAGGAGCGTCACCACGGTTTTGTGTTCCCCCTGTAATAATGACTTTATTTAATCCTTTTTTTAATTTTAACGTTTTTACACTAAATGTTACCCCTCTAGAGTCAGCCGTTTGATTAGTTGTGCTGCTAGCAGAACTATCAAATTCTCTTAGGCTAGTATCTCAACTTCCATTTGATAACAGATTTGTAATTGTCATTACATTTTCATTAGTAGCAGTTCCATTGGCTACAGTTATTTTTAAATCTCTAGATTCACCAGTATTGTATATACCTTTTAGGTAATAATCGCCATCCTTAGGAGCGTTTACATACATCTTGTATGTTCTGCTATCACCCGTTTGGTTGGGAAATTTACGTTTATTAGGTTGGCTTGAATTATTTCCTCTATCTCTACTAGCCGGAGTTGTTCCACCAACATAACCAATTAAATAATAATCACCTGTTGATGATTCAACATTAGTTATTTGTGTATTAGCAAATTTAGCAATGTATGTAGAGTAGTTAGTTGCAAGAGAGTAACCTTTTAGCACATTAACAGTAATAGAATCTGGATTGTTTTGAGCAGGTTAGTTACCAAAAATACTGTTTAAAATGTTATTCTTATTTTCTTCAGTGTTGTATGAAGTAATATACATATTACCAATCATTGGCGCAACTTTGTTAGCTGGTGCACTGAATTCTATTTTGTTTGATCCAAAATTAAGATTTGATAAAGTTACTAATGCAACATTAATGTTATCAATTGTCGGAGTTAGATTTTCTCAAACAGGTGTGCTTGAGTTAGGTGTTGGATTACTAGAAACATCAGATTGATCTGATGAAACTAAAGAGATAGAAGATGAATGAGATTGTGTGTTAGTTGTTTGTGTTGTTGTAGTTTCAGATACAGAAGCAGGTGTGCTAAAAGTAATTTCGTGCGCATCACCATCATTTAATTTGTATTGTATACCAGGATGTTCTGTGGTTTTAGCTAACTTATAAGGGAATATAAGTAAGCGGTCGATGGTCCATAGTAATCAAATGTTAATGTGTATTTAACATTAGTTCCAGCTAAGCTGTAGATTCAAGATACATCTGATAACTGTAAACCTTCTTCACCTAAATCTACATTATCACGTTGTCAAATCTTTCTTTGAGCAAAATACCAATTAGGAAGAGCTGGTGTACTGTTACCACCAGTATTAAGATTTACGCTATAACCTACAAAGCCATAGTTTCATGGTTGTTGTTGATTATATGCTGAATCAACATCTGTTATTTTTTTCTTTTATGATTTTTTCTTACTGAATGTACTGTATTCATCAACATTTTGTATTTGAGTTTCTAAATTAGTTGTTTCAGTAGTGATTGCAGTATTAGCTTGAGTTAATTGTGAATCTTAAAGTTGTTCACCATCAGTTGGATCTAACGTTTTAGTTAATAGATCGTCTGCAGTTTTATACAACTTATTAAGATTAGCATTAATAGCTGCGTACTTATCATCTTTTACTTTTTCTAAAGATGCATATTTGGTTGCTAAAGTATCTTTTAATGCTTTATATGCTTCAACTAATTGTGCGTTTTGTGAATCAAATTTTGCTTTTTCATCATTAGCTGAACTAATTGCTGTTTGCAATTTAGCGATTGCAGTATTTAGTGTATCTATAGTTGCTTGAGTACTTTGGCTGGCTGTAGTTGCTTCATCATACACTTTAGATAAACTATCTTTGATCTTAGCATAATCATCATATGGAGTTAGCTGAGCTTGTCTTTGATCGATCAACTCAACTAGTTTAGCTTTAGTTGCTTGTAATGATAATCCATCATTAGACTTATTATCATTTAAACCATTTAGGTTCCAGGATTGCTATTTGAATCTACGACTGGTTGTGTTGAGTTTTTAGTACGATCATCATCTGAAACTTTTCTAACTAATCCTGTACAGCTTGAGATCGATAAACCAACAAGCGAACTAATCCCTAGTAGGCTGATTAATTTTAATAAATTATTCTTTTTCATCTTACGCTTTCAATTTCTCTATTTATGGTTATTTAATAATTAGTGATTAAAGATTTGTAACAATTTAGTGATAAAGCGTCATTTAGAAACTTGATATTAACTAAATAATCAAAAAATAATAATTTTTTATCTAATTTCGTTTACATAATGATTAAATAATCGTTTATAAACTTCATTGATTAATGAATTTATCCAGTGCGTGGATTTATAAACTGTAAGTAGATTATAAAATTAAGCTAAGAAAAATATAAGGGAGGCGGTGCGTTGTTTTAAAATTATGGCTAATCAAAATTTTTGTTTACTTTATAAGTAAAAGTCAATTATCAAGTCAAAAAAAATATTTTATTTTTAGCTAAATTAGTGTTTTATTGCAACAATCAATAAATTTCGTTTAATAGTAAACAATAAAAAATTAACGAATAGTCATAAAAAAACAAATAGATATTTATTCTATTTGATTTTTTATGATCTAAATTTCTTTTAAGATTTTTTTATTACTTGGTGAGTAATTGGTTGTTTAGTGTTAGATGAATTTTGTGCCGGTTTTTGTTGTGGCGGACTTGATACCACTGGTGGTTTGTTTACAGTTGGTAGCGGAGGGGTTGTTGATTTAGTTTTTGTTGGCGGAGGAGTTGGCTCGTGCACGATCGGTGCAGTGTTATTTTTAGCTGCTGGTTGTGCTTCAACTTGTTCAGCTTGAACTTCTTCTTCATAACCAACACCATCAGATACTACAACCATTGCATGACGTACAACACGATCGTATAACTTATAACCAGACTTCATTACTTTACATACGTGGTCAGCTGGATAATTTGGATCGCTTGCTTTATCTGAAGCACTCATGTATTTTTCATCAAACTTATCACCAGGTTTAATATCCATTCTGTGAATATTAATACTTGCTAACCAATTAATAAATGAGTTTAACACCATCTTAAAACCACTTACGTAGTTTTTAACTGCTGGGTCTAGTGAGGCAAATTCAAGTGCGATCTCTAATTGGTCAACGATGTTAATTGCTGAATCGATTGATTTTTCAATCGCATATTTTTTGGCGTTTTCAATCTCTTCTTTTTTACGCTTATCTAATTCTTCAATGCGATCGTTAATCTTTTGTTGGGCTTTTGTTTCAACTTCTTGAATCTTAGTTTTGAAGTTTTCATTTGTTAGTTCTAAACGTTGATTTAAACTTTCAATGAAACTGTTAATATTACTAATCGCACCTTCAATCTTGACAAACTCGTTATACATTAACTGATTAACGTTTTTAATCTTTTGGTTTTGACTCTTAGGGTTTTGAACGAAGTTTTTTAAATCTTCTAATGAAGATTTAATCTGAATATTTTCATTAGCTAAATTAACGTTATTAGCTTCAGGTGTTGAAGAACTTTCTTTAGCTACGCTTTCTGTGCTTGCTTCTTGTTGAACTACATCTTCTTTAACTTCGTTTTGTACTTCGTTATGTTTATTTTTGTGTTCTTGATTATTCATATTTTAGTCTTAGTTATTATTTTTTATTCGCCTTTTCACGAATCTTTTTAATATCATCTAGAGTTCTGATATCTTTAATCGTGTTTAAGACACGATTAAACGCTAATGTTTGTTGGTTTGACTTTTGTTCGTTGGCTGAATCAGATCCATTATTATCATTAGCTTGGAACGATCAGTTTTGTTGTTCTTGTTGCAACTCTTGTTGGTTGTACTTTAATTCTTTAATCTCACGTAGCGCTAACTTGTTAAAGTGTTCAACCTGAACGTTTGGTAGTTTAGCTGCTTCTTCTAAACTTAGTGAGCCATCATTGCTCTTCATGATATCAGCATACACTACTTGGATGATTAATGATCCCTTATCATAATGAGTTTTAGTTTCTAGATCATATCGTGCATCTAGACCCATATCTTTAATGATTACTTGATCACCTACTTTAGTACCAGGTGGTATTCTAACATTAATTAATTTATTAATTGTTGGTACTTTAATAATTCCTCCAATTGAAGCTAACATCGGATCAACTAAGGCCTTAACGTGAATGTCGTTATTCTTAATCACAAAGAAGTTAGATGGAATCACTTTAAACACAACTGTTAGATCACCCTTTAAGTTATTAGGGAAAATATGACCAAATCCAGGGTAGTTAACTGAGATATTTAATTGTGATGTGATTGGTAATTTAATGTCTAATGTAATTGCTTCATTTGTGTAAGATTTACCTAAACAATTCTTACATGCAATTCTGATTAGTTTACCATATTGGTTACATACCATACATGATTCAACATTACCTTCAACGTTACGGCAAGCTGGACATAGTTTGTATGGTTGACTTGAAGTTAGATCAATTCCCGTAGCTGAACAGTTGTTACATGGTGTGTGTCTAGTGTATTTAATACGCTTAATCGCATTGTTAAATAACAACACTTGATGAACTTCAACTTCTTTAACAACGTTAATCTCAGTTAATCTTTCGATCTGAATTAAGTTCGGTTCTTGATACTTAGTTCCAGTTGGTTGATTAACTGGTTCAGTCTCACTTAAGCGCTTTAATAATCTTGACTTAAAGTCAGATAAGTCATTGATCTTCTTAGCAAGATTCTTATTATTAGAACTATCGTTACCTTCCATTTTTGCACCTGTTTGCTTTCTTAATAACTTGATACGGAAATCATACATCTCTGCATTTGAGGTATGCATTGGTCGCACTGGTTGTTGTAGTGGATCATAATCAAATGTTTCATATTGTTCTTTATTATGATCGGGTTGTTTAATCAGATCATCACCTTCGATCTGATTTACTAATTGTTCATCAAAGTTTAGATTCGAACTAACGATTGTTGGTTGACTTATATTGATGAACTCTTTATTATCATCAGTTAGTTCATAATTTTGATCATCAGCAATGCTGATATTATCATGATTGTTTTCAATAATAATATCGTTGATCTGAGTTGTTTTTTCTTGTTCTTGACTTAACAACTCTTCGATTGATAAGTAAGCACCATCATCATGATCTTTAGTGGTTGATTTCTCTTGTGATGGTTGTTCACAAAATAGTTCTCTAAATTCAGCTTCTTTTTTAGTTTGTAGAACTTGTTGTTCTTGAAGTTTGGTTTTTGATTCAGTTTGAATCAAACTTTCTTCTTCTTGGATTGCTTGAATTACTTGATTTTCTTCTTGGT
This sequence comes from Mycoplasma imitans ATCC 51306, assembly GCF_000518305.1. Taxonomy (GTDB): domain Bacteria; phylum Bacillota_I; class Bacilli_A; order Mycoplasmatales; family Mycoplasmoidaceae; genus Mycoplasmoides; species Mycoplasmoides imitans. The sequence goes on along the minus strand of NZ_JADI01000013.1, from coordinate 38,709 downwards.
CTTTTTGATCTTTGCTTGAATCTTCTTTAACGTTTGCGTCTTTTTCTTCTTGGATTTTGTTTTCTTCTTGTGTACTGGAAAATTTGTCTTGTTGTGAACTTTCTTGTTCAGCAATCTCTAAAGTAGCTTGATTTTGAATGAGTTGTTCAAGATCATTAGCATCTTCTTGTTTATACCAATCTTTATCAGTTTGTGTTGGTTCACAAAGTTTGTATTCTTGTGCTCAGTCTTCGTTAGATTTTGGTGGCAGCTTTTCTTGGTTAACTTGAACTAATTCAAACTTAAGTTCTTCTAACTGATCAAGATTAATCTGAACTATGTCAGCTTTCTTAGTTGATTGATCTACAACTTCATTTGTAGGTTGATTAATATCTTGTTTTACTTCTTCAGTTTTAATTTGTGGAGCACTTACATGTTTTGTTGATTCAGAATTAAATTCAATCTCTTTAGTTTTGATTACTGAAGGCGGGGTAATCATTGAACTCTCATCGATTAGATCGTCTTTAACTAATTCTTCAGCAACTTCTTTTAGTTCTTCTTGGAACTGTTCAACTTCTTTAGTATTTAATTTTTCAGTTGGTTCAACTGCTTTAGTTTCACTTACTTCTTTAGTGGTGTCTTCAGTTTGTTTTGTAGCAGTTGCACTATTCTTAATTAAGAATGATAGATCTAATGAATTACGTCCAGCTGGCGATGGAGCAGCTTGCTTTGAGAAGTCAACAATCTCTGGCATATTTGACTCAACAAAGGCATCATCGATTATTTGTTCTTCTTCTTTTTCTTCAACATTTTCTTCTTCAGCTGATTGATCATCTGTTGGGATTGAAGAGGCTGATTCGCTAAGTTCGGTTGTTGAAGTAGTTTCAACTGTAGGTTGATCTTGCATTACTTTTAGTAATTGTTTTAGATCGATGTTTGAAGTCGATTCAACTTGTGCTGTAGCTTCTGGTTGTGGCTGTTCTGTTTTTTGTTCAACCGTTGGTTCTTCTTGTTTAGCTACTTCTTGTTCTGTTGGCTGTGTCTTATCTTCTTCTTGTTTATCTGTAACTTCTTCTTGTTTATCTAAATCAGATGTAAATGATGATTCTTCGGTTTTAATTACATAATCATCATCCACTGATTCTGTTGATAGGTCTTCTTTCGTTTGAGAAGTTGGTGAATCGTTTGATTCTTCTTGAGTTTTACTATCTTTAGTTTCTTCTTGAGTATCATCATCAACTCCGCGAGTTGATACAAAGTTATCATCATCATCGAAATAACCTTCTCAGATTCAGTCATTATTCTCATCATAGTGACCATAATCAGGATTACCAATGAATCGCGTTCAAGAAAGATCTTCTGATTCTTCTTGAGCTGGTTGAGTTTCTTGTTCATCAGAAGATTTCTTATCATCATCTAGATCTGAAGTGAATGATGGTTGTTCATCTTGATCATCATCAAGCCCTGCGGTGAATGAAGGAGCTTTTTCTTCTTGATCATCTTCATCATCAAGACCTGATGTAAATGATGGTTCTTTATGATCATCAAATAGTTTTTCATCATCACTACCAACAGAAGAGCTACTTATTACTTCATCATCGTTTAAACTATCATCAAATAGTTTGGTTTTGCTTGCTGAACTTTGACCAAAGCCAACATCGATGATCTCAGGTTCAGTTTCAATCGTTTTTGAAGCTTCTTTTGATTTTGCTCAAAAACCACCTTTTTTGTCTTTCTTCTTCTTTTTCTTTTTTCTTGAGAATTCGTCATCATCATCCAGCCAGTCATCATCAAATGAGATGTCATCGAATTCGTCAGCAGCATTAATCGTTTCAAAGAAAGAATTAAAAATGTTCGGATCAAAATCTAGATCATCTTCACGATCTAGACCATCATGTCCGTGTTTATCATATCTTCCTTTCTTCTCAGGGTTAGATAGAACTTCGTACGCTTCGTTTATTTCTCTGAAAAGACTTTCAGCGTTTTCATCATCCTTGTTTGTATCAGGATGGTATTTTTTAGCCAGCTTTCTAAACGCGCGTTTTATCTGTTGCTCATCTGCGTCCCTGTCTATTTGTAATACTTCGTAATAATCGCGTTTTTCTGCCATAAAACCTTCATTTTCAATCCACTAAAGATTAGTAAAATGCTATATACTTTCTCTTTATTATAACTAATAAAAATATTATAAATTCTAATATTATTTAATTTAGTTTAGATATAAAATCCTTAATAAAGTAATAATACAATTCTTTATTCATTAAATGTGGTAAGTGGGCTGCTTCATCAATAATTCTGGTTGTAAGTTTATTAGTATATTGACTAATATACTTAATTGTTTTGGTTGGTGGAATTACTAGATCATTTTCACCAAAAATTAGCAACACCGGTTTGTCATTTAGTGTTTTATATGAACAGTCTAGTAAACTTTTAGATTTTGGCGAGATTAGATTTAAGAACAATGGAATCTTTTCTTTGTTGTTTTTATAGATTTTTTTAACCCAACCAAATAATGAGATCTGATCTGTTAGTTCATCTTCTTTCTTAAGTTGACTTAAGAAAGATTTGGGAACAAACGATTTAAACGATTCAAAGATTCGTTTTTTATCAAGCGAGAAGATCGCTGGGTTTAATGGCGCTTCTAAAACTAAAGCTTTTATCTTTTGTGGAATTAAGTAGTTAACCACGCTACAAACACCACCACCCATTGAATGTCCAATTAAGATCACATTATCTAGTTGTTTTTGGTTGATAAAATCTACCACAAGATCGGCAAAATAATCTAATTTTAATTGGGGTTTATCTTCAGCATTCTCGTCCAAACGATTCTCACCATGACCAGGTAGATCAAAAGAATAATAATTGATCTTTTCTTGGTTTAATCTAGTAAAAATCTCAGAATGTCGAGCGTGAGAAGAGCTAAAACCATGAACAAAAACAGCATTGTATTTATGCTGTTTTTTCTTTAATTCGTGTGCGAAGAATGAATTAATTAAATTGTCCATGATTTGTTTTTATAAAACTCTTATTATTATAAAGTGTTTAATTAATCGCGTTGTTAGGGGTGATTTTAATAGATAAATTCTTAGTATAATTTGCTCATAATTATTTTTAGGTCTAAAAATACCTTAGATATAACAGATTCTATTTGATAAAAAAATCTGTTTTTATGGTTTTGTATTGATAAGGATTATTTAAACAAACAATAGCTGAAAATATTTAAACTAAGCAATAAAAAAACAGCATAAAAATTTGCTGTTTTAACTAACTAAAATAATGAATTACCCTAAATATCTTATTTATCTGAATCAAAAACTAGTTGGATTTTTTTAGTGGTGTATTTTTTGTTGTTATTCACTTCTTTGGTGTTATCTTTGTTTTTCATAACCACACTATTGTAGTCATCACCAAAATCTTGATCGATAAAATTAAAATTAAGATCATCTAGTTCATCATCAAGTTCAACTGGTTTTTGATAACGCTTAATAATACTTGGCTTGTGAACTTTTTCTTTGTTAATGGTTTTATCAACTTTAACTAGTTCAGTTGGGCGTTGGAAATGTTTATCAATTGAAGCTAGGATCTTTTTATCTTCTTCTAAAGATTGGTTTAGATCAGACAAACTAAATGATTTTAAGATCTTTTTGGTTGCTGATCCTTCTTCATTTTGGTAAGGTTCATAGATTACTTCACCAGTAAGATTAATATAATCTTTTGTTAAACTATTTAGTTTTTCTTCTAAATAAGGATCTTTAAATGAATTGTTTAATTCAAAATCCTGGTAGTGCTTATTAGCAATCTCGCGAGTTTTTTCAGTAGTGATATTTGGAATTGAATCAGATGTTGCTTTTAATAAAGCGATATCACGTTTAAGATCAGTTAATTCTTTATCCTTATTGTTTGCTGCTAAGAATAGTTCGTTAATTCTTAATTGGTTAGCATGAGTAGTTTCAGCCATGATCTTAATTTGGGATAATAACTGTGTTAGAATCTGATCTTTTTTAACTAGCCGCGCTTCTAGTTCGTGGGTGATCTTAGTGGATAGTTGTTTAATCTTGTTATCAAAGCCTTCTTTTAGATTAACTAACTCTTGTTTTTCAATTTGTTTTTTTTGTTCAATTTGTTTTTGGTTAATTAATTCCTTGTACTGATTAGCTTGTTCATAAGCTTGCTTAATAATAGCTTCAGCTTGACTATTAGCTTTAGCTATAATCTCTTCTTTTTGCTTTTCAAGATTTAGTTTTTCTAAATCCATCTCTTGCTTATGTGTTTGAATTGCATCTTGAATATTATTGTTGATTAATTCAATTTCGATCTGACGGTGGTTTAGTGCTTCATTTAGTTCGTTTAGTTGTCTTGATCTTTCTTCTAATTGTTTTTTGTACTGATCAAGTTTTTCAATGTTTGATAAATAATGTTCTTGAACATCCTTCATCGCTAAACGTGTTAGTTCAGTAAAGTTAGTATTAACACTATCAGTTTGAATCTTAGTTTGTGCTGGTTCAATCTGATCAAAGTCAACTGATTTAGTCGCTTCAATAATTTCTTGATTGGTAATCTCTTCTAACTTATCATCATAATTGATCGTTTTTTTAGTTACTAACTCTTCTGGTAAACTAGTTTTCTCAACTAACTTACTTTGATCAATAATCATTTCTGATTCAATTCGTTTAACACTTGAATCATCTTCATCATCGAATTTAGCATTCATCACTTCACTAGTTGAAGGTAGATCACGTGTTGGTTGATCATCTGGTTGATGATCATCTAATAAATTGGTAAGATCAACTTGTCTTTCTTCAATCGGTTGATCAGTAAGTTCGAAACTATAATCACTGTTATTTCGAGTAATTATAAAATCATCGTCTTCTTTAGATGTTTTGGTAATAATATCAGTTTTTTCATTAACCAATTCATCAATTGGTTTACTACTGAATGTTTGAGAACTCTTTTTGTTATCAGATTGTTCATCATCTTGATCATTATCATGATGATTGATGTATGAACTTAGATTTTTAGTAAACGCCTGAATTAAATGATCATCATTATTCTTACTTAGTTCATCTTGATCATCATAATCTTCACCAACAAAACGGGTCTTATCGTTATTTTTGGGATAATTTTTAGTTGATTCTGAACTAAAATATTTTGAGCGGTGGATTTCAAAATTTAGATCTTCTTCATCATCATCTTGATGATTAGTCATTGCCAGATCATCATTAATGGCTTTTTTATTTATTGGTTTATCTTGCTTGTTCCAATTATCATAATCACTAATCACGTCATCCAAAAAGTTAAGTTCATCATCGTGATTATTCTTCTTATTACTTGATGGTTCATCATCAAGTCCTAAGTCTTTAATAATATCCAGATCAAACTCATTAAGGTTAATCTTAGCTCGATCTTGAGGTTGGCGTTGATTAAAGTAGAACCGGTTACGTTTATTATTATTTTTATTATCCATCGCTATTTACAGGGTTAATTATTATATTTTAATAAATAAAAAAGCCATTACACACAATTAAGATACTTAATGCTGCTTCATTTCTGACCTGACATGGTTTGTGTTAATTGTTGTAATGACAGTTTATTTTAATATAACTATTATTTAAAGTCACTAATTTCTTTATCTAATAGCGCTTTCTTTTTCTTGTTTTGTTTTTTTTCTTTGATCTTTTTAGTTACTTCTGAGAACTGTTTAGCCCATTGAGAATCTAGTGCATCATCTTCATCAATATATTCGATAATCTTACCGTGACTAGGAGCGTTTTTAGGCAATTCAATTGGTTCATTTTTTATTGCTTTAGAACGTTTGTAAGTAGCATTAACTTGATCAATAGCTTTATTTAAGTCAATTATCTTTTGGTTGGTCTTATCATCGTTGCTAGTTTGTAAGATCTTTTGTAATGATGATTGCGAAGCATTAATCTTATCAAGTTGCTCTGAGATTGATTTTGAAACAGATAATAAATGATCGTTGTCGTTATATTTTTTAACTAACAAGTTATTTAATTTATCTAGATCATTGTTTTCAGCTGTTAACATTTCGACTTTAGCTTCTAACTCTTTTGATTTTTCTTGTTCGAATTTGATCGCTTCATTAAGCTCACGATTTGTATAGATCACTAAATCATACTCAGACTTAATGCGTTCAAGTTCGTTTGTTGTTAGTTTAGCAGTTTCTTCAGCCTGAATTAAAGCGTTTTTCATCACTTCAACTTTAGTTTCGTTCGCAATTAAGATCTTATCAACTTCATTTTTATGTTTTTCATAAGTGCGACCAACAGTATCTTCATACTGTTTAACTTGTTCTTTTAGTTTAGTTTCTAACTGATTAAACTTAACCTTAACACCCTCTTTAATTCCATCATTAATTAGTTGGTTAACGATCTCAGGTTGATCTTTAATGAATTTTTTAAATTCATCATCTTTGTGTTTTAGTTTAGTTCTTAACTGGTTAAGTAGATAGTCTTTTTCTTTAATCTTAGTTTTTAATTCAAAAGATAATACTTCGTAGTTTCTTAATACTTTTCTAATCTTTTCAAGCTCTTCATAAAAATCTTTAGTTCTTAGTGCGATCTTATTTTCACTAGCAACATCGCGCTCGTAGATCTCATTAATTAATTTATTATTGTCTTCTTTAAGTTCAGCCAACTTTTCTTTTAACTTGTTGTAATAATCTGAAACTTTTTCTAGCTTGCGATCATAAAAACCCTTAATGTTATTTACTTCTTCATCAAAAATCTTCTTGGTTTCTTCTTGGTTTTTAACCAACTCTTCTTGGTGTTTATTTTTGATCGCTTCAATCTCTTTGTAGTATTTTAGTTCTAAATCTTTTTTAGTAGCTTCGTACTCTGATACGGTTACAATGTGATCAAAATGTTTTGATCTACCATTTTGAATAAATTCGTTTTGTTCGTTTAAAAACGCAATACGTTCTTTTTCAAGCTCAGCTTTTTGTTTAGCTAGCTCTGCTTTTTCCAATTCTAAATTAGTAAAATCCTTATTAAGAATTAACTTATCTAATTCTCTTTGTAATGGTTGTGCCAACTTGTAGTTCTTAATGAATTTATGTAAGTGTTCTAACCATAAATCATCAGACATATTATTGCGTTTAGCTCGCAGATAGCTTCTTCTAGCACTTTCTAAGAAGTCATGTAAATCATATTCAGAAGCTTCTGGATGTTGCGCTAAAAAAGTGCTGGTACAATACTCAGCTTTGTAATTATAAAAATCTTGAAGAATCTGTTCTTTTGAACTTTCGTCAAAACTAAAATCTTTATCAGTATTAGACATTAAAAACTAAAATTTTATATAAAATATAAATATCTAAATTATTATATTATATTTAAATATAAATGAAGATATATGACCTAATCGTTTTAGGCGCTGGAACAAGTGGAATGTATTGCGCTAGTTATGGTGCTATGAAGGGGTTAAGCTGTTTAGTTATTGAAATGACTAATCAGATCGGTGGTCAGCCTGCACACATTTATCCCTTTAAAAAGATATTTGATTTCCCTGGAGCTAATGGTATTTTAGCTAAGGATTTTGTTAATCAGTTATACCAACAACAAAAATCCTATATCGATCAGGGATTAATTACTTATTTATTAAGTACTACTGTTAAAGAACAAGTTTATTTAGATGACCAAAAACTATTTGAAGTTAAGTTATCTAATGATGAGATCATTAAAGCTAAAAAGATTATCTTAGCTACAGGTAATGGTGGTTTTGAACCAATTAAGTTAAAAGACGAATTGGTTCAAAATCAAGATATGAACAGCGTTCATTATCATATTAAGGATATGATGTTATATCACAATAAACGTTTATGTTTTTTAGGTGGTGGTGATAGCGCGGTTGAACTAATCAACCAGTTAGCAGATCTAAAAATTGCTAAATCTTTATCGATCATTCACCGCAAGCATAAATACCGTGCAGTTCAATCATTAGTTGATCAGATCAATAAAAAACCAATTAACCAATATCTAGATCAAACAATAGAAACAATTCAAGATAATAAGATTGTTTTCAAACACAATGAAAGTGAAGAAAAAACGCATTTAGATTTTGATTATCTGATCGTGCAATATGGATTAAAACCATTAAAAGCTGTCTATTGTTTTGATCATTTAGAACAAGATCTAAATAACAATTTTGTGGTGAACTATCATCACCAAACATCAGATCCTAATATTTACGCAATTGGTTTAGCAAGTAACTTTAGCAAGCGTCCTAATTTGATTTTATCAGGGATGTATGAAGCTACTGTAGCGATCAAACATATCAATGATACGCTCAACCCTTATGTTAGGGCAACTGACTACTTACTTAAAGATTAAGTTTGATGATTAGATCAGATATCCATAAGAAAATATAATAATGTTCGGAGGATTATGTTTAATAAGATAAAAGTATATAGTGAGATCGGAAGACTAAGAAAAGTTTTAGTTCACACTCCAGGTAAAGAGTTAGAATACGTAACTCCACAAAGATTAGATGAACTGTTGTTTAGTTCTTTACTTAATCCAGTTAAAGCAAGACAAGAACACGAAGCATTTATTAAGATCTTGCAAGATCAAGGCGTAGAATGTGTGCAGTTAACAACATTAACAGCACAAACGTTTCAATCAGCAACTTCAGAAGTAAAAGAAAAATTCATTAACCGTTGGTTAGATGAATGTTTACCAAAATTATCAGATGATAATCGTATTAAAGTCTATGCTTACTTAAAAGATCTATCATCTGATCCCGAAGTGATGATTCGCAAGATGATGTCTGGTATTCTTGCTAAAGAAGTGAATGTTCAATCTGATGTTGAACTAATTGCAGACCCAATGCCAAATCTGTATTTCACTCGCGACCCGTTTGCAAGTATTGGTAAAGGGGTAACATTACATTCGATGTTTCATCCTACTAGAAAACGCGAAACGATCTTTGCTGATTTTGTTTTTTCACATCATCCAGAATACAAACAAACACCAAAATATTATTCACGTCTAAATGAATATAGTATTGAAGGTGGTGACCTTTTTGTGTATGATGATAAAACCTTAGTTATTGGGGTATCTGAACGCACCGAAAAGAAAGCAATACAATTTTTAGCTGAAAAACTACGTGAAAATTATGAAACCACTTTCGAAAAAATCTATGCTATCAACGTGCCTAAGATGAGCAATCTAATGCACTTAGATACTTGATTAACGATGCTAGATTATGATAAATTCTTATACTCACCTAATATGATGGGCGTGTTGAAGATTTGAGAGATTGATCTAACTCACGAACAACTAAGTTGGAGAGAGTTAAACGAATCTTTAGAAGAGTTCTTATCAATGGTAATTGGCAAGAAGGCAACTACAATTCCAGTAGCAGGAGAAGATTCAACTCAGATCGAAATTGATGTTGAGACCAACTTTGATGCAACTAACTTCTTGGTAATACAACCTGGTGTGGTTGTTGGTTATGATCGAAACTATAAGACCAACCAAGCATTAGTTAATGCTGGAATCAAGGTCTTAAGTTGGAATGGTGATCAACTATCATTAGGAATGGGAAGTGCTCGTTGTATGAGCATGCCGCTGTATCGCGATCCAATTAAAAAGGGGTAAATCCCCTTTTTTTTATTTTCTAATTATTAATTCAAACACGGTATTTTAATTTGATTTATAAGCATTTTTTAATTTCCGTGTTATTTTTATACACTTTTTTTATTTTTATATAAAATAAAATTTATTTTGTTTTAAAATTGATATAGGTCTTAAATTAATATAGAAAGGAATTATATGAAGTCTATCAATTTACCTAAAGAGATGAAGGCGTTGGTGTTCAAGGCAAAAAACCATTTAGAAATAATCAAGAAACCAATTCCTGTTGTTGGCCCAAATGATCTATTAATCAAAGTAACAACTACTACAATCTGTGGAACAGACATCCACATTAAGAAAGCTGAATACCCAGTTAAGCCTAACTTAACAATTGGTCACGAAGCTGTTGGTACAGTAGCTGCATTCGGAGAAAACGTTAAAGGATTTGAACTTGGTGAAAGAGTGTTAGCAGGTGCGATTACTCCTTCAGGTTCAGCAGCTGCATGTCAATATGGTCAATCAAGTCAAGACGGTGTTGGTACAGCTTTTGGTTACAAAGCTACTGGTGGATGAAAATTTGGTAACTTAGAAGATGGTTGTCAAGCTGAATTCGTTTTAGTTAAGGATGCTATGGCTAACGTTGCTAAAGTACCTTCTAACTTAACTGATGAACAAGTAATTCTATGTCCTGATATTTTATCAACTGGAATTAAAGGATCTGAGAACGCTGAAATTAAATTAGGTGATACTGTTGTACTTATTGCTCAAGGTCCAATTGGTCTATGTGCAACAATTGGTGCTAAATTATTAGGTGCTGCTACCATTATTGCGATCGATGGTGATGAAAACCGCTTAAAGATGGCTAAAGAATATGGTGCTACTCACACAATTAACTTCACAAAAGTAGATCCACTTAAAGAAATCGAAAAAATTACTCATGGTCGCATGGCTGATGCTTCAGTTGAATGTTTAGGTACAAACGGAACATTCCAAACATCATTGAAAGTATTAAGACCAGGTGGTGTATTATCATCAATCGGAGTATATTCAGATGATTTAGTAATTCCAATGCAATATTTTGCTGCTGGACTTGGTGATCATACAATCAAGACATCTTTATGTCCTGGTGGATCTGAAAGAATGAGAAGATTAATGAAGTTAATCGAAGAAAAGAGAATCGATGTAACTAAGTTAGTAACTCACAAATATAAATTTGATGATATTTTAAAAGCTTACGAACTATTCGAAAAGAGAGAAGACGGAGTTTTAAAAATCGCAATCAAGTTCTAATTATTTTAGACACGAGGGTTACAAATTTAATTTGGACACGAAATTGGTCAAACCAATTCGTGTTTTTTTAAATACGATAAAAGCTAGTAATATTTATAAATATGAACTTGCTTAATCATCACAAAAATCAAGTTAACACGAATTTTATCAACCTTGTGTTTGATGTATGAACTTGATAATTCTTCATTTTTAGATCAAACAAATTTAAGTCATAGACCTTTTATTTACGCTTTAATAAAAACAAATAAGCAATTAAAAAAATATTTTCTTCTTTTGTTCATAAAAATACATAGCTTTAACGGAGGACATAATGAAGAAATTAACTATAAGTGATAAAAATAAACTTCATGGCGGATTTGTTGCTAATGCTATTGCTACTGGAACACTAATCGGCCAGATGTTTCTTAGTTCAATTAGCAAAACTGCTGTTACTATAAGCAATATCATCAATGATAGCAAAAATCATCCTGATCCTAATGGATATTTTGTAGAAGTTTCTAACCAAGCTGCGCAAAAACCGGTTTATTCTAGTTTTGCTAGTTCAAGAGCGCGTTATTCATTTCTTAGCCCGTATGCTTCAGCAATCTATACAGGTTTTTAATAATTAAGCATGCCAAGAAAAGCATCAACTACTAGTAGTAAGAAAACTACTACAAAAAGATCGACTAAAGCAAATAAAACTTCTAGTGAAGAATTGTCGGGCGTTGAACCTTTAGCGACCCAAGAAAAAGTTGTTGCTAGTTCAACAACAAAAAGAACTAGAAATAAAAAAGTGAAAAGCGAAGTTGATCTTGATTCAACCACATTAAAACAATTACTTGGTGGAATGGATGATGATATAGGTTTTGGATTATCTAATTTAGCTTTTAATGGAGATATCCATGATATAAAAGCAGCTGCTACCGAATTAAATTCATCAAAAGCTAAAACTACTAGAATTAGCACTAAATCTACAAAAAAAGTAAAAAATACAAAACTTAGTACTAGTTTATGAAAGCTAGGTTTAGCTGCTAATGTTGGTGGTGATTCAATATCATCAGCAATTGAAGATTTTTATAATATTTACAAACAAAACACAACAAAACCACCATTGGGGTATGCCGATGCAATTGATAACTCAATTTTTGGGCAATATCAAAATCGTGATGGTGGTTTTAAGTATATGAACAATTGGACAAGTATTTATAAAAACTACAACGAACCAGATACCAAAGTTACAACATTAGAAATTCACAACAAGTATTTGAAACTCTTTGATAATTAACTAAACAGACCATTTTTATTTTATTCTTATTCGTATTTTTTAAGTGTTTAGCAATTATTTAGTCAAAACGACCACTCTTAATAATCAGGCAGATAGTCTGATTATTTCTTTATTTAATATTAGTTAATTTCTTAGGTTGAACTTTTTGATAAATTAAGTTAGCACCTTTGAATTCATAATTCTTAAGATCGTTAAGAATTGATTTAGATGAGATTTTTTTAGAGCTTTTTGCTAATTCAAGTTTTTGTGAAGTAATTAAACGCTCTTTTAAACTCTTAGATGCAAATGGATGAATCGGTTTAATTTCAGCTGAAACTAATGGCTTTTTGTACTTGTTAATATCATTAATCTTAACAAATTCATTGCTAATGTTTTTAACAACAATTTTATTAGCTTCTTCTTTAAGCTTCTTAGTTAATTCTTTTGATAGTTTTTCTGAACTATATTCACCTTGAGAGATTAAACGGTGTTTAATATTTTGTTTTTGTTCAATAATTAAACGAGTAATCTCTTCGTCTAAACCTTCAAACTTAAAGTCTTCTTCTTGCGATTGATCAATTTGCTGATCATCAATTAATTCAGTAGTTGAACTCTTATCTTCTAAGTAGTATTTTAATTTTTCTGAATTCTTGTTAATTAATGATTGGAAATCAATTGTTGGATGGTTTTCGATTGTTTCTCAATCTGAAACTTCGATATCAACAACATCTTGAGTTTGTTCATAAGCTTCAGCATTATGATCTAATTCAATTAGATCATCATCACTAGTCTTATCTTCTTGAACGATTTTTAACGTTGGTGCAATTGAGTAATCTATTGATTTTTTACAGAACATCTTAAATTCTGTTTGTTCATCAATAATCTTGTAATAATCGCTAAAATCAAAATCTGAATAGTTGTATTTGATATCAATCTGTTCAGGTTTTCAACCAGAATCATAAACTTTGATTGGGTGAATTGTTTCGTCTAATAGCTCTACATTTAGTGCTTTATAGTCTGGTTTAAAATCAATAACTGTTGTTTGTAAATCCTCAATAAGAATATCTGATTGCGCTTGAACTTTTTGTTGATCTACAGTTTGATCAACTTGTTGTTCATTAACTAAACCATCTGATTCTTCAAATTTTTCTTCAACTTCTTCTTGAGCAAACTCTTTATTTAATTGTTCTAGTTGTTCTAATTCATAATCGAACTCATCAATTAAATTTTGAAGCAAGTCAACTTCATCTTCACCAGCTAAGTTTTTTAATTCAGTTGCTTTAGTTTTTATTGAATTTTGGTGAGTTTGACTTTTAGCTTGTTGTGTTTGCTTAACTAATTCTTCAAGTTGATTTACTAATCTTTGCACTTCAGTTAGATCTACTGATTGATTAATATCAACTTTTTGCACTTGTTCAATTTGTGATTTTAATACTTCAACTGGTTGTTTTAACTCTGTTGTTGGAGTTGAGAAATCAACCTTAGCTAAACGAACAGGAATTTGTTGTAATTGATCTAATGGTTTTTTATTAACTGTTGGCTTTTGTAGGTCAGTGAATGTGCGGTGATCGTTTAATGGAACATTTTCTACTTCTTGCTTAATGTATTTATCTTCTCTAATATTAGCAGGAATCTCTTCTAATTGATCAAGTGGCTTTTTAGGTTTCGTAATTTTTTTAACTTCACTATTAAGCTTAGTGTTTAAACTAGCAACATCAACATGAAGTTCTTTAGATTTCATACTATCTTCTTGTGAAACTTTGTATCTGATGTTGCGATCATCAACATTAGAGTGAATCGATAGTTTATCAACTAAAGGCTCAACTTTGATAATCTCATCTTCGCTTGCGTTTAAATCAACAGCATATTGAACAACTTCACTAGTTGATTGGTAAGATGGTTTAATCTTGTTTTGTTCTTGTTTGTTTGTTAATTCCTCTTTTGCTAGATCATGAACGTGAATATCGATAATCTCTTCTTGGAATGAATCGATATTAATCTTAGGAATAACTGCATCCAAATCATTTTGTTCAATTTTAATTGTCTGATTGATTGAATTAATTAAATGATTATCAAGATTTGATTGAGTTTGAACAAAATCTGGGTGAACTTCTTGTTTAATCTCAGTTTGAATACTTAATTGTTGGTTAATCTCAATTGGTTGTTCAACATTTAAAAGTACATCTGGTTCATAGATATCATGTTTAAGTGTTGCTTCATCAATCACAATCGCTTCATAAACATGTTTATCATTCGAATCAAGTAGATCTTTTTGTTCAATTCTTGAATCAAAATCAAAATTATTAATATTAATCTGTTCTAATTCAACTAATTCTTCTTGACTTAAATTAATATCATTAGCAATTACCTCTAAGGTGTCGTTAATTTGTTCTGATTGTTTTTGTTCATAAGTTAATGAATTACTAATAATCTCATCAATTAACTCGCTTGCATTTGAAAACTCATTAGCTTTTTCAATTAAATCTTTATCTGCTAATTCATGATAATCGCCATCATAAACTGTTGAAGTAATTAACGATTTTTCTGTTTCGTCAAAAAAATCATCAAATCGTTTATTAATTGATTCTTTGATTGCTTGTGCTGTTTGATCAGTTTTTTTGGTTTTTTTAGAAATAAGACGTTTTTTAGATTTTTGCTTAATCTCATCAAATTCAGCTTGCAATAGATCTTCTTCGTCTAGAACAGTATCAAAGTATTTATTTTTTAGTTGGCTTTTGTTAGTTTTGATCTCACCAGAAAAGATCTCATTTTCATCGTTAATAATTGATTTGTGACTAAAATCAAGATCGTCATCTTGTTCAAATTCACTTTGAATCTTAACGTTTAATAATTGAGGTCCGTATTGTTCGATTGGTTGTTCAATTGCTTGCTCAACCTTAGTTTTTCTAACCCGTTTTTTATTGGTTTTAGTTTCTGATTTATTTTTCTTTGTTCTAGCCATAACTTACACTTCTTATAAAATTTGATACTTCTTGAAGTTTTTTAATTCTCAATTTGCAATCAAGTTAACTAAATCATTCTGATTTAAATAATTCACTCGATAATGGTATTTTCAACTAAGCGCATTAATAATTGGACCAACTTCGTTGTGATTAATACCTAAAATATAGCCCCTTTTCTTGTGTTTGTCAATTAAAGTAATCTGCTCGGTCCAAGAAACATGGTAATCATAAACAATCTCAACTTGATCAATAAAATTACTTGCACTAATAAATGCTGATAATAACACTTTTGTGTTATTCATCATTTCGCTAATTGAATGCTCGTTATGTTCAAAGATAATGTAGTTAATTGGGTGATAGAACACTAAGAAATATAGTGGTTCACGTTTTTTAGTTAGATCATTTTCAACAACTCTGATCATCTTTAAGATCTTAGCTTTGTCTAAAACGCGAATGATCTCTAACAGTTCTTCAAAATCAATTTCTAATTCTTTTGATAAGAAGTTGAGATTAAAACATGGAATTTTAGCGTACACAACAATATTTAATAACGCCATACATGTTCTGATCGAAAATTTCTTACTAAACAGTTCGTACACATCGTGACGGAATAAATTAACGATCTGATTAAAGAACAAGATTTGCGCATCAGCTTTTTCATTAAATCGCGCTAAGATCGGGCTGTATGAATTTAAATATTGGTAATAATCAACAAAATCAAGTTCGGCAAATTTTTCTTTTGTAATTAAGTATTCGCTAAATCTAAATGGTTTTAAATAAAAGTGGTTGAAATTATAGTGTTCAATAATCTTATCGTATAAGATTCCAGAGTTATTTACAAACAAGTAGAAGGTAATATTTTGTTTCTTAGCAACTTTTGCAATCTGCTTGAACCAAATTCTTGTGCCTTCTTGTTGGTTCATATTGTTGATAATCACAAACGCGTTATCAATCGCTTTAATCTTATCTAAGAAATCATCAATCTTAGTTTCCTCATTTACATAAACTGAGCTAAGATCAACTAAGTAAAGATCATTCAAACGATCAAGCGCCTGAAATCTGCTGTAAATCTCACTAATAATTTCAGTTTGTCCTGAATAATCTAGTCCTGAAATTACCGAAACTTTTTTCGTCTTTTTTACTGAAAACAAAACATCAACAAAGAACCCACGAGTAAAGTTGGTGGTTAAATTTTGACTAATTCAGTTTTTAATCTGTTCTGAGTGAATGAATTGCATAATAACTTGACTACTTATTTGAGTTAATGATCTTGTTTGCGTATTTTTTAATCTCTTCTTTAGATAATCTTCCCTTGTTTACGCGTTTGAATACTCCCCTACGACCACTCATTTTTTGAGGCATCGTGTCTTTTTCACCAATTTGGGTTAGATAGATTTTTTTAGCAAATCATCCACCAGGTTTTCTAATCTTAAGTGATTGATCATTTGCTAATTGCTCTTTGATCTTATCGTTCATGATCACGACATCTTCAGTCTTGTAATGATTTATACCATCATCTACACGATCAAGATTATCATAATCATTGATTATTGAATTATCATCTAAAGCTAATCCTTGATCTGATTGTTCTTGATCAGTTTGATCTTGATTTTGCTCTTCATATGAATCATAGTAACGATCATAATCATAGTTGAATTCATCAAGAATGCGTGGATCTAATTCAACATCCACTGGTTCATAATAAATTCCATTTTCATCAACATAGCCTTCATCATATTGATCATATGATTGATAGTAATCATAATAATTACTTAGATCAGGATAGTAGTTGTATGTATTTTCTTTAATGCGAGAGATCTCTTCATTAAACTTCTCAGAGATCTTATTTGTAATCTGATCAGTAATTAGATTAATACTTTCCTTGTTGTAGGTTGTATTAATATCATCAATGAATTGATCCTTACTGTTATTGTACTGATCAATAATTGATTGGTTGTGCTGTTGTTCTAGTTTTAGTTGTTTAATCTGATCGTTAATCAATTTAATATTTGATTGATCAGCACCACTTAGATTTTGATAGCGTTGTTTTTGGTTTTCTAATTCAGCTAAAGCTTTATTATTATTATTAATTAAGATCTCTTGATATTGGTTTCACTCTAAGTTTTTTAGTTTGATAATATCATCAAACTGATTCTTTTGTTGGTTGAGTTTTTCAATGATCTCACTTTGTTTTTGTTTGATCTGCTTATCGTATTCTTTTTGTTGATCGTTTAATACTTTTAGATAAGTATCGCGAATCTGAACAAAATCATTTTCTTGATCATCACCTTTTAAGAACTCATTAGTTTTGGCTTGAATCTTTTCATTAATCAGACGAATTAAATCGTTTTTGCTGTTGATTAATTCATTTTCATATTGTTGTTTGTGTTGGTTTAAGATCGTTTCATAAGCTATCTTTTGGTTTTCTAAAACGTCTTTAAACTCACTAGTTTTTTTAATGATCTCAGATTGGTTTTGTTCTTGTGTTTTAAGTAGTTGTTTTTTAAGTAGATCAATCTGTGCGTTTAGCACTTGAATCTGTGCGTTTGATTCTTCTTGGCGTAATTCAAGCAGTTTTTTATCTTCTTGGTATTTTTGTCTTAAATGATCAATCTCATCACCTTGTAGATGATTGCCTACTAAAACTGAACTTTGATCAACAACTTTTGATTTAAGAATTTCAGGTTTTAATTGTTCTAAATTAATATTTTTAATTACTTGTTGGTAATTTGAGATGTTTAAACTTGATAAATTAGTTTTATCTGATACTTTAGTTTGTTTATTTAGCTCGGTTTTTGGTAGTTCAACATTAATTGCTTCTTGTAAAACATAACTAGAATCAATATCAGATAGATTAATTGCTTGATCTTTAATCTGTTTTTTGATCTGATCAAACTTTTGGTTTTCTACCTGAATATTTCTTACTAAAATATTTAGATGATCAATTTCAGCAATCGGTTGATTTACAACTATTTCATCATCAACTAGTTCTTGATTAATAATTTCTGGCACAACCTTTGTTTGTGGTTGGATCTTAATATTATCTTCAATTAAAGGATTTAGTTGATCAATCTCTTTAGTTAAGATTACTGGTTCTTGTTCACTATTTTGCTCACTTACAACAAGGACATTTTGGTTGTCTAAATCAGTTGATTTAACGGTTTGATCAGCAATAATAATTTGATCATCGTTAACGATTGGAGCAATCTTAATTTCAGTTGAAGGCACGCTCATTTCAGTTAAATGGATCGGGCGCAATTCGTTTAAGAGATTAATTTTTTCTTCTAAAATCTTTTCTTGTCTAATAATTGCTGCTGCTAACTGATCAACAATATATTTTTGTGAATTTTTAGTCAATTCAAGTTGAGCTTGGTGTTCTTTTCGTAGCTCGTTAAGTTGTCTTTGGTTAACTTCAATTAGTTCTAATTGGGTGTTAATTACTGAGTGTTTTAACAACTCTAGATCTTGCTTGTTAATCTGATTAATATCAACCTTTAATTCTTCACGTAATTGTTCAAGATCAGTTTTAGTAATCTTATTAGAATTATTGTTTAATTGTTCTTTTATTAGTTCTAAATCGTATTTAGATAAGTTTTGATTGGTTAATCATTCTAATTTATTTGTATCTAATGAACTGTTGTTTGCTAATTTAATTAAATGATTTAGTTCATTGTTAATGAAATCAATTGCTTGTTCAAGATTGACAAGTTTAGCTTTAGCTTCTAATTTAAGATCAAATAGATAAGTTAGTAACTGATTTGGTGAATTAAACTCTTGATCATTCAGATAAAATAATCAAGGTTTAATATCAACTTTAGTTATTTCATTAGCAATTATCGTTGAATACTTATTAATTTCATCAAAAACAATCTGTGCTTTTGATAAAGTTTTACTTAACGCATATGATTGTTTTTTTAATTCAGCAAAATCCTTGTTTGATACTAATTGTTCAAGATCAGCATGTTCAAAATCGTTATGATAAAAGCTCTTGTATAAATTTTCTAAAAAATTCAATTGTTGCTTAATTGCAACTGGGTCATTATTAAGCTCTTGTTGATTCACAAGGTTATTATGATCAGCATTTAGATCGCTTAATAATTCAGCCTTTAAGTCTTCTAATTGTTTAGTTAAAATCGCAATAATCGCATCATCTTGCGCTTCATCTTCAGTAGTATATGGAACTTCGTAATTAATGCGATAGTTTACTTCTGGAGCTTTTATAGCTTGGTAAGGCGATTTAAATTTAGAATTAAAAGCTTGCTTGTCCCCTTTTTTGATGACTTCAGGCTTATTAATAGTTGGCTTTTTATCTGTTAATAACGAATTGAATTGATCTTTATTATTCATCTTATAAGTTACTTTGTTTTCTTTTCTCGATTAGTTCTTTAATCGTTTTAATCTCATTTGCTAATTGGTTGATGCGTTCTTTTTTAGCATAAGATAGATCACGATTTTGGTTTAGGTCAATTCTTAAATTTTGATGAACTGGTAAAGCGCGATCTACGTATTCTTTTTTATCTTTGTTAATCGCTGTAAAATTACCCAAACCATCATTCAGATTATTTTTAATCTCTGGTCTTAGTGAATCTTTTTTAATCTTTTCAGTATTAGTTTTAATTGCAGCAATCTCATCATAAAGATCAGTTAACTTCTTTTGCACTTCGTTGTTTTCGTTTCTTAGTAAACTAATATTTTCTTCGTATGCATTTTTGAAGTTATCAAACATATGTTGGTATTTTTGGTCTTGAGATTCTAAAGTTTTTCTTACTTCAATCGGACCTTGTTCGATCGCTTCAGCAAGCTGGTTAATCTGATTAGTGAAAAGTTCTTTTTGGTTATTAAATAATGCTGCTTGATTTTTAAAATCAGCCTTAATTTCATCAAATAAACTTCTTAATTCTTTTGAATAAGAATTTGCTGGCACAATCGCATTTGAATGAGTTGTTGTATTGGTTAAAACTGTTCTAATCTCATCTAGTAATTGTGAGTTTGCACTTAATTCATTTAGTTGGTTAGCATCATCATCTAGATCAATCTTATTTTCTAGTTGGTTGATACGTCTTTGGGTGTTGTTAGCTACTTTATTTAGTAAGTTTTGTAATGAATTAATCTTATATGAATTATCTGCATTTAGGTGGTTGTGATAATTCATATGTTGTGAAGTACTATCAGCTAATGATTGTTTATGATGTTTTAATTGCTTTAATTGTTTAACCAACTTAGAATTTTTCTTTTGAGCTTCTTGCAATGCTCATTGATGCTCTTTTTGCATCATGAAGATCTGTTGTTGGTTAATTAATTGTTGCATTTGCATCAACGGATTATTGAAATCAAAACCTGGTTGTTTTGGATAACTAACACCAACAAGTTGCGGCGCTTGGATTGGTATTACGCCTTGGTTTGGCACTACTTGAGAATTTGGCGCGATATTGAAAAAGTTTGGATAAGGGTTTTGGAAGTTTGCCATATTATGATTATTAATTTCTTTTTGAATATTGTTTCTTTGTTTTAGTAGGTTGTTTCTTGCATCAATAATCTTCTTATTGATTTGCACCAGTTTTTTAAATTGCTCTTGTAGCTTTTGTTGTTTAGTTTTTAGTTGCTGATCTGTTGCTTTTGCGGTTGATAAAACCTTTTTGGCTTTATCATATTCGATTCTAAGATTTTGCTTCTTTTCTTCTAAGAACCGTTCAGTTTTTTGCAGCTTGTACGTATTTTCTGAATTTTTTTCTAATTCTTTTTGAAGATCACTACGCTGTTTAATAATCAGTTTTTCTAAATTGTGTAGTTGTTGTTGTTTTAGATCAACTTCTTGCTTAATATTTGTAATATGATCTTTTTGTTTTATCACTTCACTTAAAGTGTTTTGGATTAGATCTTTTTGATCTTTAAGCTTCTTTTCTTCATGTTTCTTAGTAACGTTAAATCGTTCTTTTTGTTCGTGTAATTCTTCCTGAGTTTTTAGTAATGATTTACGTAGTTGGGCGTTTTTGTGTTTTTGTTCTACAAGAATTTGTTTTTGTTGCTGCTGTTGTTTGTATGTGTTGTAGATCTTAGAACGTAATAAAGCAATCTTAGTTGATTTTTTATTTAGTTGGTCGTTTAGTAATTCAACTTTGCTAAAGAAGTTATTCTTTTGGTTTTTTAATTTTTGCTGTTCGTTTTTAATCGCACGTTCTAAACGTTGGTAGTGTTCAATACGAACCTTTAGATCCTTCTTATTAACGTTGACGTTATAACTTTCTTTTTCAAGTAAATAACGTAGTTGTTTTAAGTCTTCGATCTTAAAGTTCAGACTACGTTCTTTTTGTTGAACTTGTTGGTAGAAATCATCGATCTCTTTTAGTTCATTTTCTTTACGTTGAGAAAAGCTGCGTTTTTCTCGTTCTAAAGTTTGGTATTTAGCTTCTAATTCGCGTGCAAGTGCGTGCTGCTCTGAAGTGATACGATCGATATTTGAACGATCTAATGAAACTTTTTGTTTTTCAAACTCAAGATCATTCTCCATCTTTCTTAGATGGGTAATCACTTCAGTTTTTTTAGCATCCAATAAATCATTTTCGCGATCGATCTTCTCTTTTTGATCATTTAAAAGCGCTAGGCGTTCATTAATCTTAGCCTTATCAACTTTATTAGTTTTACGAACCAAATCTAATTTAGCCACAGCTAAATTGATATCGTTCATATTCTTAACAACTGCTTTTTCGCGTTTTGCTAGTTTTTCGCGTTCAAGTTTAAGTTTGGCAAACTCAGTTTTCTTATCTTGATTAAAACGTTCAACTTCAGACTCTAATCGATCAAACTTGCGTTGTAGATCAGCATCTTTTTCTTCTTGTTTTCGTGCTTTTTCATTTAACTGAACTGAACGTAATGATAAGATCTCATGTTTTTTGTTGATTTCAGCTTTTAATACACCGATACGTTCAATTAGATCAAGACGTTTTTTAGCAAGCAATTCTTCTTCTTGCTTAAAGCGTTTTTCGCTC
Organism: Mycoplasma imitans ATCC 51306; assembly: GCF_000518305.1. GTDB lineage: Bacteria > Bacillota_I > Bacilli_A > Mycoplasmatales > Mycoplasmoidaceae > Mycoplasmoides > Mycoplasmoides imitans. Next base: position 16,658 of record NZ_JADI01000013.1, on the reverse strand, counting down.
TTTTCTAAAACTCCTAAACGGTCTTCGATCTCTTGTTTTTGTAAACGACCATCACGCGCTTTTGAAAATAACTCTTCTTTTTGATTATCAATTTGACGTTGTGCTAATTCAACTTCATCACGTTGTTTTTTAATCTCTAAATAAAGATTAGAGATCTTGTTGAACTTATCACGTTTTTGCTCATCAAAGTTATTTCTTTCTTCTTGTAAACGTCTGAAATCTTTTTTGATCTGTTCTTCTTGAGCTTCTTGTTCAGCTTTTCTTTGCTTAATCTGCTCTTCGCGAATCAATAACAACTCATTACGTTGATTGTATTCAGATTCTAATAACTTTACTTGATTATCAAACTTAATCTGTTCTTGTTTGATTCGGTTTTGGTGGTTTAAATAGTCGATCTCAGCATGTTTAAACTCTTCAAGCTTAGCAGCGATCATCTCACTTTTAGCGTTGTTATTTTTTTCAATCGCTTTAAGTTCGTTGTAACGATCATTAACTTTTTGAGCGTATAAAACTAGTTCGTTTTCTTTAATGCTTAAGTTATTTTTAGCTTCAAGTAATTCTTCGAACTTTTGTTGTTTTTGTTGAGCAAACTTTTTCTTTTGTTCTTCAAGTTCTTGTAATTCGTAAGTTAAATTAGAGTTCAGTTCGTTGTATTGAGTTTGTTGCTCTTTTTTAAGTTGCTCTAATTCGTTACGTTTTTTAACAAGATCGGATTCTAAAAGATTAAGTCTTTCAACTGAGTTATTTTTGAAATTCTCAATGTTATTTTGATAGATCTCTAACTCTTTTCTTTCATTAGCTAAAGTTTTGATCTCTTCATCAATGAATTTCTTTAATTTAGTATTCTCTTCTTTATCAGCATCAACTGCTTTGCGTTCAGATGTTAACTTTCTTAATTCGTTTTCGATCGCAGCTTTTTTTAACTCTAATTCTTGGTGAATCGCTTGTGATTTGTGGAACGCTTCATTTTTTTGAACTGTTACATCGTTTTGAAAACTAATTAATGATGCTTCTTTTTGTTGTAAGCTCTTTTCATAAATTGAAAGATCTTCTTTTTGGCGTTTTAAATCACGTTCAAAAATCTTTAGATCTTCAATCATCTTATCAGACTTCTGATCTAATTCTTCTTGTTGTTTATCTAAATAACTCTTAGAGATATTTAAGTTTTCAAGATCACTCTTTAGTTTTTGTTCAAGAATTAAATTGTTTTGTTTGCTTTTTTGTGCGCGATTAATCTCTTCATTTAATTCTTCGATCTTTTCTTGAACTTCAGATTGTTTTAGTTGTAATTGTTCATAACCATCTTTAAGTTCTTTTTCGCGTTGAGAAAGTTTCTTTTGTTCTCAACTAACATTATTTTCAAAGTCAGTTTGCTGACGTTTGATATCACGTTCATACTGTAACAACTCTTGTTGACGTTCATCGTTTTTCTTGCGTTCGATTAGCAACATGCGTTGTAAATCAGCACGTTCAGATTCAACATCAAGTTGAATCTTTCTGATTGTTTGTTGATCAATTAATTCGCGTTGGTCAAGATCGCGACGACGTTGATCAATCTCGCTTTTTAAATGTTCAAGATTTCTTAATTTAGCTAAGATCTCACGTTTTTGGTTGTTAAGATCGTTTTCTTTAAGCGCAGCCTCATTTAGCTTGGTGTTTGCTTCTAAGAAAAGTTCATCGATCTCTTGGCGTTTTTTATTTAAAGAAGCTTCAGCAGCTTTGTAGCGTCTTTCTTGGTTTTCTTTTTCGTGTTCGATCTTTAGTTTTTGATCAACTAAATCAGAACGATAACTTTCAAGCTCGTTAATCTTTTCATTAACGATTCCATCTTGCTCGTGTTTTTTACGTTCAAGAATATTATGTTTTTGTTTTAATTCATCTTGAAGATTATTTAATGCTGCAAGAGATTGCTTGCGCATTGATTCGAATGATAAATTAGCAATCTTTAAACGATCATAATCTTCTTTTAGTTTATTCAATAAACGTTGAGTTTTATTGTTCTTATTTATAAGTAATTGTTCTTCTTGAACATTACGATCATGAGCTTTATTAGCTTCTAAGATTGCGTTTTTAGCTTTCTTATAAGAATTTTCTAATTCGATCTTACGTAGAGCAAAATACTGATCAGCATTAGCTTTAGATTGTAAAATTTTAGATTGCTGATCGTTGAAATTCTGCTTAGCTTTTTCAATCTCATTTTTAAGATTGTCTAAATTGTGAGCATAATCTTTTAGTTTTTTATCATGCTCACTTCGCATCTGCTTAAGTGATTTTAGATATTGTTCTAACTGTGAACGGTATCTACGAATCGATTCTTTTTTAAGGTTTAAATTGTATAAGTGTAACTTTTTAGCACCTTGAAGTTTTTTACGCTGTTCAGTTAAATCTTCAATCTCTTTTTTAATTTTTTGACGAGTCGCATCATCTAAAAAGCTAACTCCGTAAGAGTCATCATTTAGTTTAGCAATTCGGTCATCGATTAGATTTTGCAATCTTAAAGATTGACGATCAATCTCTGAAATCTCATCATTTGAACGATTTAATAGATCATTATATTCACTAGTTTCATCAGCTAATTTATTTTTGAGTTGATCGATTTGAATATAGTCTTTTCTAATACTCTTATCAAGTGTATTATTATAAGAATCGATCTTAGCTTGTTCACTGCTTAAGCGTTGATTTAAATTATGAACAAAATCAATTGAATCATTCTTATATTGTTCAATGTGATACAGTTCATTATCTAAACGATCTAGTTCATTAATTAAGAACTGTCTTTCATCTTCAAAATCTTGCGGATGAAACTGATCTTGGTTAGCTTCTAAATCATCAATTGCTTGTAATAATCGTTGACGTTCATTATTGATTTCTGCTTGCGCTTTTTGGTAATAATCAATGTCTTGATTAACTTGGATGCTTTGTTTTTTTAATTTTTCTAATTCGTCTTTAGTATAAAAGTTATTGTTACCATTTAGATAACTATCTTTATCAATATTATTATACTGATTAGCAATTAAATTTTCTTGATTTGCTTTGATATAACCATCATCAAATCCAGTGTCATAAACATCTTGAAAGACATTATTTGTGCGCTCATCCAATTGATCAGCATCAAAGTCAGAATTAGAATGTAGTTTCATGTAAACTTATATCAACTTAGCTAATTTTAGCGATTATTGTAAGGGTCGAATTTTGCTCTGCCTCCACGTCTTCTGAATGAAGGTTGAATTTCCTCGTATTCTGGGTATTCATAAGCTGGTGGATAGTATTGGTTTTCTAATTCATACACAGCTTCATCATAACCTGTGTTGTAAGCGTCATCTAGCATCATACGCTCATTTAAACGATTACTGTAATAATCGTTGTGTCTTGGTGGTTGAGGAACTAAGTAGTTTGGTTGTTGAACTACTGTTGGTGGTAATGCTAGAATTTGAGGTGGTAATTGTTGAGATTGAGGTTGTGGTAATGCTTGTGGTTGAGGTGGGTTAATTGTTTGTTTAAACATATTAGCCAGCATTAATTTCTCAAACAATGTTGGGTTTTCGTTTGGTAATTGGAATGGATTATTTACCACTTGAGCTGGTGCTGGAGGTGGTGGTAATTGTTGGTATTGATGAACTGGTGGCATCATCATTTGAGGGTTAGCAAATCCATAAGGATTGTTCATTCCCATCATCATTTGTTGAGGCGGCATTTGGTTCATCTGAGCCATTTGCGCTGATTGTCTTAGTGAGTTGTTAATTTGTTGTTGTTGGTAAGACAATGTTTGGTTTAAGTGTTGAGATTGCAATTGTGATTGGTTTGCGTAGTTTTCAACTTTAGATACAACTTCTGATAACGCTTTTTGTAAAGAATTTTGTAACGAACTTTGTAAGTTGCTCATTTCTTCTTTCTTAGCAGCTTGCTGTTGGTTGATCTTTTCACTAATCTTCTTGCTAGTAATTTCAGTTAATTTATCAGCAAATACTTCAAATTTGTTATCAAGTTTACCTTCAAGATTTTGTGATGATTCTTTTACGTGGTTTTGTAGTGAATCGTTTGCTTGTTTAGTTTGTTCGATAATTTTTTCAATCTTTTGAGCAAACTCTTTGTCTTGTTCTTGCTTAGCTTTTTGACTGTAATTGAACGATTCTTGAGTTTGGTTTAATTTTTCAGTTAATAATTGGATCTTCTTTTCAAAGCTATCAATTAACTGATGGTTTGATTGTTCAAAAGTTTGTTTTGTTTCTTTTGAATTTTCCTTGCTTTCATCAATAATTTCTTTAGTTTGATCTAGTTTTTCTGCTAACTCTTCTAGACGTTTTTCTAATTTAGATCTAGAACTCACTTCTTCTTCACTTGGTTGGTGAGTTTTAGTTCTCATTTCATTGATGCTTTCTAGTAATGTTTGTAATTGAGTTTCAATACGTTTGTTTGAATCTTCTAATGATTCATTAGATGATCTTAATTGTTCGTTTGTTGATTTTAATTGATCGTTACTAGATTTTAGTTCTTCATTTGCACGTTGTAACATCTTAAAATTCTCAGCAGCCTCTAACTTAAATTTCTCAATCTCTTGAAGGTTATTTTTTCTAATTTCTTCAAACTTAGGTAATAATGCAGATTCGATATCTTCAAACGGAATATTGATTACACCTTCTTCTTCATCTTGGTTAACTAACTCACCCTGACTTAAATTAATATCATCATCTGATCCTAACTCTTCGCTTTCATCATAAGTCGGTTTCGCTTCTAGATGAGGTGTGATTGGTGTTTGGTCAGGTTGGTTAACTGTTGCAAGTTCAGGTAATAACCCTCTTGTTTGAGGCGCTTGAGCTTGTTTTTTCTTACTACGTGATTTTACTTCATCTTCTTCATCGTAATAAGAAACTAATTCTGTACCACTGTTGCTGTTTAAGAAATCTCTTAGATCCTTTTCGTGAGTAGGTTCTTCATCCGCTTCAACTTGTTGTTTTTCTTCATAATTAGAATCAACAACCGCTAATTGGTTATTAGCTTGATCATAATTATCTCATTGTTGATCTTGGTTGTATTGATCATATTCACCTTGGTTTTGATCATATCCTTGATCGTATTGATCATTTCCACCAGGTAACATACCAACAGGATTACCATACTCGTCGTATTGCATTTGGTTTGGGTCGTATTGATCATTTCCACCAGGTAACATACCAACAGGATTACCATACTCGTCGTATTGCATTTGGTTTGGATCGTATTGATCATTTCCACCAGGCAACATACCTACTGGATTACCATACTCATCATATTGCATTTGGTTTGGATCGTATTGATCATTTCCAACAGGTAACATGCCTACTGGATTACCGTATTGATCGTATTCTTGTTGTTGGTTTTGATCATATTGATTTTGATTGATCATCATTCCATTAGCATCGTAAACTGCTAATGAAGGGTCACTTACAGGGTTACCGTTAGCATCATATCCATATGATACTAGTCCGCCTGATTGTTGTTGTTGGTATTGATCAAATCCTTCTTGTCCAGGTTGATTAAAATTGTTTTGATTGTTATCCATTATATTTTGCCAATTGCAATTTTAAGTGTAATAAAAATAATATTCTAGATATATGGTAAAAGCCTCTGAAATAATGAAAAATCAGAGTTGTGTCCATTATCATAAAATATTATAACAAAATAAAGTTTGATATTACCTAAATAAAAGCAAATAGCAATTATAATATTCTGCCTAAATTTTCGTTAATTCAAGTAGTTCATTTTTTGATCCGAAAATCAGTTTTTTCAGGTTGAGAATCTTGATCAATCATTAAACCAACCACTTTGTTTTTATAAAGCGCTCTTGACTCTTCGAAATCGTATTCGTATTCTTTAATATCAGTTGCACCAATAATGTGAGCTTTCTTACGATTTAAGATCTCAAACAAACGTCCCATTCCATCGCAAAAAGTGTAAGGATAAGTTTGGCAATCACCACAACCAAATAGTAAGAATGTTTTGTTTTCTACTTCAAGACGTTTGAAATCAAATTCTAACCAAACATCTAAGATATCACCCGTTCCCCAAGTAGATGTGCCAAAAATGATCACATCAAATTCGTTGATGAAATCCACGTTGGTTTTAGTAACATCGATTAATGTTGTTGGATATTTAATCTCTGCTTCAATTTTTTTGGCAATTAATTCCGTTGTTCCAAGATTAGTGCCATAAACAATCACAATCTTTTTCATCTAAACTAATTTACTACAGCGATCACAGATCTCGTTGTTGGTTTTACTTAATTCTTTAAAGTAATTTCAGCATCTTAAACATTTATTAAAATCAGTTTTTTCTACGGTAATTTCATCATTTTTGGTGAAATAAACTTCAGCAACATTTAACCAAGATTTTAATGATTTAACTAAATGTTTGTTTATATCTAAATATTGTTTTGATAGATAAACTACCACTTCATTTGATTTAGCAATCACTTTGTCTTTTCTTAATTTTTCAATTTGAGCATAAACATCATCTTTTAGTTTATTAAATTGGTTTGCTAAACTTTCAAGATCTAAATCAGATTTAATTTCAAACAATTGTGGTTGATCAATTAGATAAACCGATTTTTCTTTATTAGGGACTTGGTAGTGTGAATAAGCTTCTTCACAAGTATGTACTAAAATTGGCGCAATTCTAAATAGTGCATTAATAAAGATGTAGTTTAGTGTAGCTTGAATTGCTTTTCTAGTTGAATCATTTTTGCTATTACAGTATAAGCTGTCTTTGATTAATTCAAAGTATCAAGCTGATAGTTCAACAACCATTTGATTTAGTTCTTTAGTAATATCTAAATAGTCATAATTTAGATAAGCTTGATCGATCTTTTTAAACGATTTATTCACATGATTAATTGTAAGTAAATCAGCTAAGCTTAGTTGATATTCGCCTAATGGTTTAAAATCAAAATCATTTAGATTTCCTAAGATAAATCTAAATAAACTATTACGAATTTTACGGTAAATTTCACTATTTTGATCAATTATTTGATTACCAATTCTGTGATCGTTTGAATAATCAATTGATGCCGCTCACAGTCTTAAAATGTCAGCACCTTTGTTTTTAATGATCGTTAAAGGATTAATCACATTACCCTGTGATTTTGACATTTTCATACCCTTTTCATCAAGAGTAAATCCATGTGAAACTAATTCTTGATAAGGAGCAGTTTTATTTAAAACTGTCGCACAAATCATACTAGAGTTGAATCAACCACGATACTGATCATTACCCTCAAAGTAGATTGTTGCTTTGGTATTAATGCCGTTTTCTTTTAAAACATTAAATGATGTACCAGAATCAAACCACACATCAAGAATATCAGTTTCCTTATAATATTCTTTTCTTGGATCATATTTATTAGTTAAAAAATACTTAGCATCATGTTCGTATCAAGCTTTAACGCCTTCAGCTTCCATAATTCTAATCGTGTTGTCAATTAATTCTTTATCAAGAATTGGTTCGTGGTTATCATCAAAGATAATTGGAATTGGTAATCCTCAAGTTCTTTGACGTGAAATGCATCAGTCTGAACGTTCAGCCACCATATTTAACATTCTTTTAGCATAACGATCGTTTGGATATTTAACGTTATTAATATTTTTTATTAACTGATCTTTTATTGATTTAATATTAATGAATCACTGCTTTGTAGCACGATAAATAACTGGTTTTTTTGATCTTCAGTCATGAGCTGCTTGGTGATTGATAAAACCAAATGATAGTAAAGAATTTTTTGCTTCAAGTTGCTTGGTAATGATCTTGTTAGCATCATCATAAAATACCCCTACAAGTTGTTTATCATGTACTGTTTGATCAAAACAACCATCGTCGTTGATTGGTACATAAGCATCAATTCCATACTTCTTACATACTAAAAAGTCATCAAGACCAAACCCTGGTGCTGTATGAACTAAACCTGTACCATCAGAATCACTTACGTGTTCGCCTAGAACAACAATACCTGTTTTGTTTTCATATAAACAGTGTTGGTATTTAATCTTATCTAATAAGTTACCTTTAAGTTTCTTAATAATTTTTGGGTTATTAAACTTAAATTTTTCAACTAATTGATCAAATAAGTTAGCACCTACTAAATACTTATTATTATTATTAACTTCAAATAAGGTGTATTCTAGTTCTGGATGAACTGAGATCGCTAAATTTGATGGTAAAGTCCAAGGTGTGGTTGTCCAAATCACCAAATTAACATCTTTGCCAACAAGATCGTTATCTAATGTTTTAAAAGATACGTAAATACTTGGACTTTTTGTTTCTTTGTATTCGATCTCGGCATCTGATAAAACTGATTTAGATGATCAAGATCAATAAATTGGTTTGTAATCTTGGTATACCAAACCTTCGTTGATCATTTTAGCAAACACCTTTAATTGATCAACTTCGTATTGCTTATCGTATGTGTGATAACAAACTTTAAAATCAGTTACCAACCCAAGACTGGCAAACTGTTCTTTTTGCTTTTGCACCTGGTTAAAAGCAAAATCACGACAAACTTCAATACGTTCTAGTACTGATAATTTGAAAAACTCCTTTTGACCTAATTTAGATTGCACTGCATGTTCAATCGGCAAACCGTGCGTATCTCACCCTAAGATAAACGGACTGTAATACCCTTGCATTAATCATCTTCTTACGATCACATCTTTTAGAATTTTGTTCATTGTGTGACCAACATGAATATCACCATTAGCATAAGGTGGTCCGTCATGTAAAATCTTTTGGATGTTGTTCTTGTTTTTTTCTAATCTTAGTTGGTAGATCTTATCATCTAACCACTTTTGTTGGATCTTACTTTCTTTAGTCGCTAAATTTGCCTTCATTTCAAAAGTTGTTGATGGCATTAATAATGTATCTTTATAATTTTTATTCATAACCAGGTTTTGACTTATTTTATTTTAAAAATAAAAAGCACTTTTATTTTAAATAATTAAAATTATATCGTCATGTCATCTAAAATTAATGTTGTTTTATATCAGCCACAAGACCCAAGAAATGCTGGTAATATAGCAAGAAGTTGTGTTGGTTTTAACGCTACCTTACATATGATTCATCCGTTTGGTTTTTTTATAACGGATGAACGGTTTAAACGAGCTGGTTTAGATTATTGAGATAATCTAAAATTAAAACAATATGCTGATTTTGATGAATTCATTAAGCAAAATCAGATTGATGACAATTTGTTTTTATTTACTAAAAAAGCTGATAACTATTTATCAGATATTAATTTTAAAGAATATTTGGATCATAATAAAGCTGTTTATTTAATTTTTGGTGAAGAAACAAATGGTTTACCTAATGATTTGTTGACCAAATATAAAGATAATTTAGTCAAAATTCCCATGCACAATGCGATTAGAAGTTTCAATCTTGCTAATAGTGTCATCTGTGCTTTATATGAACTGAGTCGACAAAACGAATTTAAGAACATTGAATAAAATTTATGCGAATTAGAAATATCAAAGATGCTCATTTAAAGATCAACAAAGCCAAAAACATTATTAGTATTGATCAGTTAAAAGTTAAATTAGATTCCAATCAAAACAACGTTTTGGAGATCGGTTCAGGTAAAGGAGGATTTATTTACCAAAAAGCGTTAAACAATCGTGAAGTGAACTACTTCGGAATTGAAAAAAACGCTACTGTGATCTTAAAGATGATCAATAAATGTGAACAACTTGAACAATTAACAAATTTATATATTATCAACGGTGATTTTGCATTGATTGATCATGAGATAGCTAACCAATCATTTGATAAAATTTATCTAAATTTTTCAGACCCATGACCAAAAAAGCGTCATGCTAAAAAGCGTCTTGTTGATATTAATTTTTTAAGTAAATATCAAAGAATTCTCAAACCTGACGGCATTATCGAATTCAAAACTGATAATGATGCTTTATTTGCTTATGCACTTGAAATGATTCAAAGTGTTGAAAAAATAAAAATCATCGCTTATACGTTTGACTTGCACAGTCTTGATATAAACGATGATCTATTAAAAGATAATGTAATTACCGAATACGAGCAACGCTTTATTAACTTGAATAAAAATATTAATAAGGTTGTATTTAAGTTTATCTAATTAATTATTGTTGGTATTAGTTGGTTGATTATTAATTTTAACTGCACTAACTTTGATTACTCTTCAGATGTAGTTAAATGCATCTTTATAACTATCAAATAATTTGGTTGTGTTCTTTAGGCGAATTTCATAAATTAAGTTAAGGTTAGCTACTTGTGTTAACTTATCGTTTTCGTATAAGAATCTTGTTGAAGGGTTAATCGTCATCGTGCTAGCTGCTGTTGCTGTGATGTTTTTAATCTCTTCATCACTTGGTCAGTTAGCTTTATCATAAGTACCTTCATAGATGATATCACCTAATCAGTTTCTTAAAACTAAAACATCTTTAGATTCTTGGGTAACTGAAGCGATCTCAGGCTTGATCTCACTGCGGTATTTAATTAATTTAGTATTGCTTACAGAAGGGTTAACAGTTTGGTTAAAGATCTTGGCTAATCGTGTTTGTTTAATTGTTCCATCTTTTTTTCAAGCTAACATTACATCATAAACGTTAACTAGATGTTGCATGTTGGCATTATTATCTGAATTAAATAATGTTGTGCTAATTGGTCCAATAATTCCATCAGGGTTAACATCACTATTAGATGTATCACCACGATCATTTAAGATACGAATACCTCGACTAATTTGTTGTAAACCTAATTGTTGGTATAAATTACTTAAACTAAAGTTTTGACTATTATACTTAACAAATAAGTTGTTATCATTAAGAGGTTTTAATGTAACTTGTTTTTTAGCAGGATCATAACTTACAGAGTTAGATACATTAACTAATAATGTATTAACACGGTTAGGGAATTGCTTTTTATATTCTTTTAGTGTTTGCGCTAAAACATTGATCGCGCTACTATTTGGATCAGCATTATATCTGTCCATAAATAAACTCTTCAAGTTTTCATCACTTAAGATGTTTAGTGAGAACAACGGTTGATTGTTGTATTGGATTACAAACATCTTATCTTTAGAGTTTAGGGTTTCATTTAGCGAAAATAAATTGTTTACTAAATTTTGTAACGCATTTTGTGCATTAACATTAATAGCTTGACCTGATTGTATTAGTGCTGATGCTAATTGTAAGTTTAGTTGGTTAAGAATAACTGAACTCATGTAAGTTTTAATATCATCACGTGAAGTGTTTGAACTGATATCAAAGCCATCAAAAATCTTTTTAGTTAGCACTGATTGTGCTGCAGATACTAATTGGTTAATTAACTGTTCTTTCTGTGTGCTTTCAGATGGGATAGCTGCTTTTAATTGTGATCTTAATTGGTTAACTAAATCAGCTGGAACACGGTAACTTTGAATTCCATTTTGACTTACGTTAAGACTAATTGACATATCAACAAACTTAGCTCTTGGATTAGTATAGATCCCTACGTTGTTATTACCTTGAACATCACCTGATCAACCGATACCATTTCCATCACCATGAACAGTAGCACGAATTGTGTTGTCTTGGAAACCGTTGAATAAACCATTAGCTTTAGCTACATCATAGTTAAGGTTATAATTATTAGCTACAACTTTGTTGAAAGCTGTGCGAATCGGTGTTAATGATGAAAATTGTTTTCTAAATGTGCCTGGATCTGTAAACGCTTGAATACTATCAATAAATGAATTGATATTAGAAAACGCATGATACTTATTGATATTTTCTGTATCAGATCTTAGATAAGCTGGTAATCGGTATTCAACTGAAGAAGTTTTACTAATTGATAGGTATGGAATACCATATCAGATTGTAAACGGTTTGTTGTTATTATTAATTGTACCCTTAACGTTGATATATAAACCATTCATTAAGAAGTTATTAATAATTGTGTAGATGCGGTTACCAATATCAGAAATTGTTTGCTTATTGTATAAAGCAGTGTTATCAACCTTGCTGTATTGGCTTTTATCACTATTTAATTCATATAACTTAATATCGAACGGACTATTATCTAAGTTTAATGAATCGATTGCTAAATTCTTAACTCTTAGGATATCAATTAAGTTAAGTGGGTTAACATCAATAACTGCTGGACCATTACCAGTTACGTTTTCAAACTGGTAATAGTAAACATCTTTAAACAATCGGTTTAATTGTTCATCGATTGAAGCTTGTTTTTGCGCATTAGTTGGTTGCGTTGTAGTAGTTGGGATATTGTTAGCTTCACTTTGAGTGTAGATTAATCCGTTAGCACTCTTAATGTATTTTTCAGGAGCTTTAATTCTTTGAAGCGCAGCTTCAGATTGAACTGAAGTGTATTTGTTATCTTCTAATAAGTAAGCTGGCTTGTAGTTATTAGCTGCAAATGATGGGTCTGTAATTGATTTAAGACCATCTGTGTTGATGATTTCACCAGTCACTTGGTCTTTTTGAATATTCTCACCAATCATCAATTTGCGGTCAACAAAATTATTTGCTACTGATAAGTAATAAGAAGCAGCTTGCTTTTCGTCGCAGAAATTACGATTATTAAAAGAAATATTGCTTCTTAAAAAAGCATCAGGGTTGTTAGGATCATAACCATTTAGGTTACTTTCTTCTGACATAACCTCATTGCTTTGTCGTTCAACTGGTGATATTTTATCAATACTTATATCTCTTTGATAGAAGTATAGTCCACTCATGATTGAACCGACTCCAACACCGAATAAACTAGCACCAAAAAGAACTTTTTTAAATAATTTCATATCCAGAAATAGTTAACTTATATTTTGTATTTATTAATTATAACATTTAAGTTTATTCTTGTACATATACAAAATAAACATAAGATAGATAAAATGCAGATTTCTAGTGTGATAAAAATATTATGTAGTATAATATGTTTCGTGATTATGGCGGTTGTGGCGAAGCGGTTTAACGCACCTGACTGTGAATCAGGCATGCACGGGTTCAAATCCCGTCAATCGCCCCATTAAAATATAAAACTTCATATAAATACGATAGGGAATGCTGAATTCCCTATTTTTTATTTCGTATATAAATTTGCCTAATATTTAATAAAAAAAGTTATAGCAATGCTATAACTTTTCTATATTTTCTTAATTGGTTAAAAGACTAGTACATTCGGTGTTTTTTTTGTAAACGTTTACGAGCTGCTTTTTCTTTTTCTCGTCTTTTAACGCCTTTTCTAAGGTGGTATTCGTGTTTAAGGAATGATCTCTTAGTTTCGCTAGCAACGCGTTTAAATTTACGTAATGCTAATTCAAGATCTCCGTCTTTTACTTCGATTTTTGGCACAAAATTACCTCCTTTTCTAAAATTTTCACTTGTATATTATAAGATATTATCTTTTTTTATGTGTATAAGATTGATTAATATTTTCAATTTCTTTAGTTAGATTCTCTCTAGCTTCTTTATTTTTCTGGTATTCTAGTTCGTTTTGTCTACGAATTTGCTCAGCTTTTTTAAATTCTGAATCTAGCATCGAAGAGGTTAATTTCATCTCATTGATTTTTTCATCAAACTTTCTTTGAATTCGTTTATCAATCTCTTGTTGTTCGTTAAAAGGATTTAGTGTAGCAAACTCTTTTTTAGTTCTTGGTTGTAATTCTGTTTGCTTATTATTGCTAACCTGATAATTATTAACTACTTGTTGGTAGTTTTCATAATCCTTTTCTGAAAGTGTAGCATCTTTTTTGGGAGTTAGTTTAGTAGCAAAATCATTGTGGAAATCAACTACTAAAGATGCTTCATTAATATCTTCTTGAAAATCGTTAATCTTTGTTGTTGAAAAACGATCAGCCTTTTCTTTTATCTGTTTATTTAGATAATTTTTCTTAAGTTCTTTGATCTGGTCAAGTATTTTGTAAACCCGATCAAGATCGTATTGATAATCGTTAGGATCTTCTTCACCCTTTTTGAAAGGAATGTTTAGAAGCATCTTCATTCATTCGGCTTTAGTATAACCTTGAGCCTTAGCATTTTTTCAAGAACGTTTCAGCTCTTTCTTATCATAACTGTTTGTGGGGTTAAGAATATTAATTAATAAACGACTTCTTAAGCTATCAGCATAAAACAACTGATCATAAACACTAAACAGATCTTTTGAAATCTCTTGTTCGATCTGTTCTTTATTAATTTCTTCTTGCTTTTTTAAAGCTATTGATTGCTTAAACTTTTTAAAGTCTTCTTCACATTCTTTTCCGTAAGTTTTAATGAAGTTATGGATATTAAAGTATCCATAATAAAGTTTACAATCCTTGATGTATTTTGATCATTCAAAATCAAAACCATAGAAGTTCTTATACCCTTCTAGAAACGCTTCTCACTTAGAAAGTTTATCAAATGATGAACTTCTATTGGTTAAGTTTTGATCGATCTTATCACTCATACTCTTTAATAATTATACTAAAGCTAAATCTTCAAATTGACTGTTCAACTTAACGATTAAACGTTAGGATAACGCTTCTTTAAAACTGAGTTAATTCAAGGAATAAATAAGAATAAACCTAATAAACCAAAGTAAATAACAGTTAACATGTAAGTCGGTAAACCTTTACCTGCTATCGTTTTATCAGCTTCAATAAATCCACCTCAAGCACCTGTAATACTTAATGGATCTTTAACTGAAGTAATAATTGGATTAATTAAAAACACTCAGATACCTTGGTATGCAAAAGTTATGAATACCAAGATTGAAGCAACCGGAGCTATAAACATAAAGAACTTAGTTATCTTGTGTTCTTTTGTTAATTTAAACAACTCAATGTAATCAGCTTCTTTTTGTTTTAATTCATTTAATCTAGCTTGTTGCTTGCCATCAAGTGTTTGGGTTTTAGCTAATAATCTTAATTCTTTTTTCTCTTCAGAAGTTAATTGTTTATCCTTATTTTTAAACATTACCTTCATACGTTTGATAAAGATTGCAAACGGAATTAATGCATAAACAATAAAGAAAAATAGTGTTGGGAAATTGGTAATACCATCAGCGATTCGATCATTTCCCATCCCAATACTAATCGCTGCAATTATCGTTCCAAAGATGACCACAATAAATAGGTAAGATATTATACCCATAATTTGGCTTTTGAAGTTGTATAGTCTATCTTGTTCAGATACAGTATTGAACTTCCCATTAAGTGTACGTTTCAATCATTTAGAACCAAAGATTAAATCATCATTAACAAGTCCCTGATGGTTTGAGATAGTTACTAGCATAAACGCATTAGCTACCCCAAGAATTGAAATTAATAAGAAGATGTTAAAGATAATTCTAAATGCATAAGAAATTGTTTTAGCTCTTTCAGCATCAACCTTAAATACAGTAGTTAATAAGTTTTCGTTAATACTTGAAACAGCAAAACCGTTACCTAAAAAAATCATTCCTAATGTGATCAAGATATATGCAACAGAAACTGTAATAACACCAAAAGATAAGATGATCTTAGTGTATTTTTGCGGTTTAGCCATCTTATCTTGAATTGAAGTAAATCCTAAGAATGAGTCAAAAGAAAATAAGATTGAAGGTAAAACTACTAAGATTGTCGTAATTGATTGACTGTTGCCCAATTTGTTAGCAGCTTGAGCAGCAGCACTTGATTGGTTTAATAAAGATTGATTGTAGTTATTAGCACCAGCAATAATTCCTACGATTGTAACAATCAGAATTGGTAAAAACTTGATAATTACACTAGTTGATTGAAAAGCTTTTGATGCGGTTAATGATAATGAATTAATCGCGAAGAAAATTAAAAAGAAGACAAATGCAATCCCAATTGTCATTAAGATTGATGCTCGCGGTGATTTATTATTAAAATCGTTTAACAATCCCATGGTGCCGTTTGAGTCAACCATGAATAAAAACAATTCACCAGCATACATGAATAACACCACTCCAATGATTCCGTTATAAAAGTGTGATTGAGAAATCTTGAAGAAGCGTCCTGCTTTTTTACCTAAACTGATATCACAATAACCAGAAACCCCAAATTTAGAACTTCCAGTTGTCGTTACTTCAATAAATGATAATGCTAATAATAGCGTAATAATCGCACTAATTACTCACGCAGCAATAATTAAAGTTGGATCATTTCCGGTTTCTCGAAACACTCCGATATTCTTAACAAAAATACCGACACCGATCACTGCTCCAATCATCATTGATAGCGAAGCGAATAACCCAATTTTGTTTTTGTTTTTCTTGAGTCTTATCATAATAAAATTTTGTACATTCAATTTTTATTAATAAATAGTAAAAATTTATACTTTTTTATTTTATAAAAAAAAACAAACAATTATTTATTTTTTTGAGGCACCGAATTCAATTTTGTGTAAAACAATTAATTAACTCAAAAAAGAAAGGTTAATATAATTTTATAAACGGTAAACAAAAATGAATTCAAAAGACGAACAAATGAAACAGATTCAAAAATTAATCGTTGAATTTGTAAAACAATTTGGTCCTAATAGCGGAAAGCAACTATTAAACATCACTGATTATATTGCTAAGCCTGTTTTACAGGCTCTGGTTGATGGTGAACACGTTGGCAAACTAGAATTATTGAGAGAAAATGCTGATAATGATGAAAACGTGTATCAAAACGGATC
>NZ_JADI01000012.1 GCF_000518305.1 Mycoplasma imitans ATCC 51306 | reverse complement strand
TAAATCAGAAAAGTAATAGACTGAGAAATTGATATAGAATATATGAAGAGTTAATGGATGTATTTCCGAACTTACTTAAGAAAAACTAAAAGTTTGAAAAAATCCAGATTACACAAAATTAGCTTCGTTCCCCACTGCCCCCGTATGATATATGTTTAGCAGAATAGGTTTTAAAGAATAATAAGAAAATTCTATTTATCAAAGCGTTATTAACAAACTAAAATATACTAAATTATTTTCTAATAAACATTTTTAAAATATCAAAAAAAACACGGTAAAAACGCTATTTTTTACATTTTTAAGTGCTAAATAAAAGTTATTATATTCAACTGTTGAAGTTCGCTTTGTGACTATAAAAACACATCACTTAAAAACAATAGAATATCTGATAAACTATTAGAAAGGCGTTTTATGTTTTGTTATAAAAAGCTGTCTTTGTTTTTTAATATTTTTACCGAGAATTCTTTTAGAATTTATAAAATAGATAAGAATTTATTTTCATGAAAAGAGATTGATTTTTTTCATGAATATGAGCAGAAATCATTCATAGTTAATGACAATGCAAGTTTTTTAAGATTTTCTAAACTTGTAAAAAAACGATATTTTATTTACTTAAAAATCTCATTAAAAATAAGAAAAAAATTTTTCTTCCTAAATAACCACTTTATACATATGTTTAATAAAAAGAATTACGACAAAATTATGAATGATTTAAAAAACAGTAAAAGAAATAACGACAGAATTAGAAATGTTACAAATGATGACATTTTGAAGTTATTACAACAAAAGTTCGGTAAAAGCAACATATATTTAAATGAAAATGATGAATTGAAAGATTTGGAATTCATATCAACAGGAAGCATTAAATTAGATCAGGCTTTAGGAACTAATGGTTTTATAAAAGGAAGGATCGTAGAAATCTACGGCAATGAGTCTTGTGGAAAAACAACCTTAGCATTATCAACAATAAAGCAAGCGATTGATAAAAATATGCGTGTTGCTTTTATTGATGCTGAACACGCATTAGACTTAAGGTATGCAAAACGTCTAGGTATAGATTTAACAAAACTAATTATTGCTAGACCTGACTATGGAGAACAAGGTTTTGAGATAATCAAATCATTAATTAAGACAGAATTAATTGATTTAATTGTTGTGGATTCGGTTGCAGCATTGGTTCCTAAGGTTGAAATTGAAGGCAAAATGGAAGATCAAACAATGGGAACACATGCAAGAATGATGTCTAGAGGTCTTTCTAGAATTCAACCATTGTTAGCCAAACATAATGTATCGGTCATCTTTATTAATCAACTAAGAGAAAAAGTGGGAATCATGTTTGGTAATCCAGAAGTAACAACTGGTGGAAAAGCATTAAAATTTTATTCATCAACAAGATTAGAGTTACGAAGAGCTGAAATTATTAAAGACGCAGCTAATAATGCTATTGGTATTAGATCGAAAGCTACAATAACTAAAAATAAGCTTTCAACACCGATGACTACAACTTATATCGACTTTTATTTCAAATCAGGAATCAGTGAAATAAATGAAATTATTGATTTAGCGATTGATTACCAAATAATCGAACAATCAGGTAGTTGATTTTCATACCAAAAAGAAAAAATTGCTCAGGGTAAAGCAAATTTAATTTCTAAAATAAGTGAATCAGAGGAGTTATACCAAATAATTAGGAATGAGGTTTTAAATAAATTAAAAGATTGCCAATAATATAATATTGGTGTATGAACGTCTCTATTTTATTAATGTACCTAATTGTCGGTTTATTAACCGCATTAGCATTTTTGCTTTTAGCTTTTATATTACTTAAGTTCTTAGAATTTAGATTCTTTAAACAAACAGAAATGCATCAACGTGAGATTGAACAAGAAATATTAAAGATCAATAAACAGGAAGAACTTGAAGAAAAATTAAAAGAACACTATTTATTTCAAGAAAGTTATAAAGAACTAACAAGAAAAGATCTAAAAGAAATTAGAAATTTCTTTGTTTCGGTTTTGAGTTCTAATATTGTTTTAGAAAACACAAAAGAAAAACTATTTGGGGAAATAAAAGAAAGAAAAAGAGAAAATGATGAGCTTAGAGCAAAATTAGAGGCTAAAAAAGTTGAAGACAAAATAACATTATTAAGAGAGATGAAATTAACCCATGAAGAGGCTAGAAATCAACTTTTAGAAGAATACCGTGGGTATGTAAGAAACGACCTTGATAAAATGGTCAAGGAAGAAGAAAAAGCTGCAAACAACAAAAGAAATGGAATAGCAAACGAACTAAACAAGATTTTAATCAACGCAATGAATAATGCTAACTTACTAACAGACATGGTTAGAATGGGTACTCTAAAAACCATTGAATATGAATATGTTGATGATGATCAAGTAAAAGCGAAAAAATTTACTGATGATTTTTATGGCAAATTAATAGGTAAAGAAGGTAAAAATAAGGAATACATTGAAAAACTATTCAATGTAGCTTTAAGTATAAAACCACACTTATATCAAATTGAAATTACATCATTCAACACAATTAAATTAGAAGTAGCTTACAATGCAATGAATAAAATTGTTGAAGCGGTTAGTGAGGAAGGAACTCATGTTTTAAATGAAAATTTAATAAAGAAATGTTGATACGGATCACTAAATGAATTTACTGCTGAAGCTAAACGAGTTGGTGAAGAAACACTTAAAGATTTAGGGCTATACGAATCTAGTTTTATTCCTAGCAAGGAAATTTGTGAATATATAGGTAGATTAAAATACAGAGGTTCTAATACTCAAAATGTTTTAACTCACTCAATCGAAGCAGCTCAAATTGCTGAAAGCATTGCTGAACAGTTAAATCTAAATAAAGAAAAAGCTAAAGTTTGTGCTTTGCTTCATGATATTGGTAAAGCGATTGATAAAGAAATTGTAAATGGCGAAGGCAGATGAAAAAATCTTAAATATGCAGCTAACGAACACGTAAGTGCAGGTGTAGCTATTGCTCAACACTATAAGATGGATATTGATATCATTGATGCTATCAATTGTCATCATGGTAGAAAAAAGCTATACGAAAAATCTAAGAATTTCTACGCAAAAATTACGAGAATTGCTGATTTCTTATCAGCGGCTAGACCAGGTGTTAGATTTATTAAAGATAATGATCTTGAAAATCGCTTTGATGCGATCGCTAAAATCATGAACAATTATGTTTCTAAAGAACTTATCAATACTTACAAGATCTTAAAAAATGGTTACAATATTGATGTAATGATCAATCCAAATGTAAGCGAAAATGAATTTAGAGAACTAACAATTGATCTTAAGAGAGATCTTGAATCGGATGAAGAACTATCAAAACTTGCAATTTCAATTACTTACGTTTTAAATATTACGAAAACTGAAACAACGAATGCTGCTGCTCATGCTGTTAAGCCAGTAAAAAATGAAGTAGAAGATCTTGAAGATAATGATGATTCAAACAACGAAGAATATCTGAATACTGTTGAATACGTAGAGCAATAAATTTATCAAAAACGTTAATAAATTAGCCTATTAAAATTTCTTAAAATATTATAATTTTGTTAACGTTTTATGGATGATAATAAAAAGAAAGATCGCTTAATAAGTGATGCATTAATCAATAGAACCGAAGACTTCTTAATTGAAGAAGATGATATTTCGTTTACTGAAGATATTAAAAATGATGACGAACCTATAAAAGATGGGTCTGCTAACAGACCAACTAATTTAGGTTCTCTTTTTATTGACACACAAGCTGAAATACCTGATTTGACTAATCGTGTTTTAGTTACAGAAGAATATGATGATGAAGAATTATTTAATGTTCAATCTGAAATTATTGTTCCTGATAAAAAACATACTAAAACAGCTACAGGTTACTTAAGTATCGATCATGTAACTGATCTTTATAGCCCTAATACTGGAACTTTTAATACAATGAGTGTGCATGATGCTTCATTTATTAAGCGCGGAGATCAGTCTATTCCTGAAAAAATTAATGATTTTAATTTATCAACTAAGAACAAAAATTTAGTTCCTAATGCAAATCAATTTAATAGATCGCCACAAACAGATTTCATTCAACGAACAAACAAGGCTTTTAATAATCGTGATGATAACTATAAAATTGATCTAGATAAGTTAGATACAGTTGAATTTAAGCTAGAACCAAATAATAAAGCTCAACAGCAAATAAAGACTTCAGCATCTACACCGAATAATAATAAGTTTGATTCATTATTTGGTAATGATCATTGAAGTTCTGATTCTAGAACTTTGGACACATTAGCTAGCAGGGCAGCTGCTAAAGCTAATATGTTTGAGTCTTCTTCTATTATTAAAGAATTTAATAATCAAGATTTGCCATTTAAAAAAGCAAATTATCGTGATGATCGAATCGAAAAAAGTAATCGTGTTGATTTTGATTTAGGTGATACTGATTATTTAATGGAAGAAATGAGCTTTCAGCAAGGTAATGATTATGTAACTGATAATCATTCACGAATTGATCTTAATCTTGAAAACGATCCATCTGTTATCCCTAAAAAGATGACAGTTAATATGCAAAACATCGAATCTGATATAGATCAAATCACCAAAGGTGATAAAAGTAATCTGTATCGTTATATTAAAACTGGTAATAGCAATCTAACAACATCAACGTTTTTAAAACGCGCAACACAAAAACCAGAAGTAAATAATAATGAAGAATTTAAGAACGATCTAGCGCATTCTGAAGAAATAAAGATGGTTCTTAATAATAAGCAATCTCTTTTTGAACAAATTGACAATCAAATAAAACAAGAAAAGAAACAAGAAGCTCAATTAAAAAAAGAAGAAGAAAAAAGAGCAAGAATAAAATCTTATCCTGATGATTATGATAATCTTGAACAAGTAAAAGAAATAGAAGCCAATCGCCCTAAACCGACAACAAGACGTGGAACAAACAAAAGAAATAATCCACAAACAAAGAAATTTCTAAAGTTTTTTTATTCAATTATTGCCCTGACTTTATTGGCAATTATTATTGTTGCAATAATTATTTTTACTAAGCCATCTGCGATTTAATTTATACCTTTTTTCTTTAAAACGATCATCCTTATTTATAGGGATGATCTTTTTTTGATTAGGTGTGCATATAATTAAGGAAATATCATAAAAATAAATAACGATTTACATTAAATTTTTAGCTTAAAAAAGTTAACAAAAAAAGTAATAAAATACACTTAAAATTCGTCTTAAAAAAATTACAACAAAAAGACAGCGAAAAAATCACCTAAAATTGCTTAAAAAAATTCTTAAAATTTTGAAACAAAAAATGTTGCAAAAACCTTTATTTTAAAGGGTTTTAAACAAATTTAAAATTTAAATATTTTTTTTCGAAAAAAATTTGAAAAGATTTTTCATTATTTTTTGAAAATTTTCATAAAAAAAACTTTATAATGTTATCTGTATTTTCAAACAAGGAAAATTAGATATTATATTGAAAGGATTAACTGGAATTGGAAGATAAGGTTTTTATTCAGCTAAGAAACGTAAATAAAACTTTCGACGATGGTTTTGTTGCGGTTAGAAATCTAAATCTAGATATCAATAAGTCTGAATTCGTAACATTGTTAGGACCATCAGGATGTGGAAAAACTACAACGTTAAAATTACTAGCTGGGTTCGAACAACCAACATATGGGCAAATTAAGATCGACGGCATCGACATTAAAGACATGCCCGTTCACAAGCGCCCGTTTGCTACTGTTTTTCAGGATTACGCACTATTCCCTAACATGACTGTTTATAACAACGTTTGTTATGGTCTTAAGATCATGCGTGTACCTAAGGAAAACACCGATCCAAAATTAGCTGTTCAGGCTGAAAACATTCAAAAAGAAGCTGAAAAGAAAGCGGCTGCTAAAATTAAAGATCTAAGCAAAAAGAAGAATGATCTAACCATTAAGTTAGACAAGATTCGTAAAGAGTATGAAAAAAGTGATTGAATGTCAGAAAACGATGAAATGCGTTTTGCTCAATATCAAAACGAATTAATCAAACTACAAGCAAAATTATCTGAAGCATACGAACAAGCTGAGATCAGTGAACTAAATCAAGAGATTGTTACACTTAAAACTAACTACCAAAAGAAGATCCCAATCGATGTTAAGTACGATAAGGTATTAAAAGAGTTAGAAAACGTTGATGGATGAGTTTCATACTGAGAAACTTACCCAATGATGAAAAAAGAAAACTTTGAAAATAAAGTTTTAACTCGTAGATTAACTAAGAAAGAGATCGAAGAAAGAGCCAACAACATGATTAAACTTGTTGGTTTAACAGGTAAAGAAGACAAATATCCTTCAGAACTTTCTGGTGGTATGCAACAACGTGTAGCGCTTGCTCGCGCTTTAGTTATTGAACCTGAAACATTATTACTTGATGAACCATTAAGTGCGTTAGATGCTAAGGTAAGAAAACAACTACAAAACGAACTTAAGAGAATTCACAAAGAATTAAACATTACTTTCATTCTAGTTACTCACGACCAAGAAGAAGCTTTATCACTATCTGATAAGATTGTGGTAATGTCTCAAGGTGATATCGAACAAGTTGGTAAGCCTAATGAAATTTACGACTCGCCAATCAACGAATGAACAGCTAGATTCATTGGAGCTGCAAATATCTTTGATGGCAAGTACTTAGGCGATTACAAGATCGAATTAAACTCTGGTGATATTATCGACACTGATGAAGAATACGAATTTAAAAAAGATGATAATGTTCGTGTTTTAATTCGTCCTGAAGACTTTGACGTAGTTGAAAAAGATAAAGGGTTCTTTAACGTTGAAGTAGTTAAAACTTCTTATAAAGGAGTTTTATGAGAAGTTGAATGTTTAATGCCTGATAAGACTAAACTTAAGGTTGATAACATCGACGAAGTTAAAGTAGGTTCAATCGTTGGCTTAAAATTTGACGAAATGGACGTACACATGATGAGGAAAGATGAAGATGCTTAGAAGTTTTAGAACCAATAAAAATTTTAATGCCATCGTTCAAACCTTAAAGGCTCCTAAAAGAACTTGGTTAATTCTTCCTTACGGATTATTACTATTAATTCTTTTCATCATTCCATTAATTATTGTTTTAGTTAATGCGTTTACAACATTTGGTGTACAAACTCAAGATGGAAAGACAATTTCTGTTAATGTTTCTGAAAATTTTTCGATCATTGATGGGTTTACAATGGCTAAATTATTTAAATCATTTGGTTTAGCTGTTGCTTGTACAATTATCTGTTTAATCATCGCATTTCCATTTGCTTACATCTTATCAACAACTAAGAGCAAATTATTCAAATACAGCGTTGTAGCTTTAGTTACCGCACCAATTTGAAACAGTTTCTTAATTAAAGTAATTGGACTTAAGTCTATATTAGACTTAATCTTTGGTGAAGCAAACAGCACTTTTGGTGATGGTTGATCATTGCTTGGTATGGTTTATATCTTTATGCCATTTATGATCTTACCAATCTATACAGTATTAATCTCAATGCCTAAGAACTATATGTTAGCTTCACAAGATTTGGGATATAGTTACTTTATAAGTTTCTTTAAGGTAGTTATCCCTTATTGTCGAAATGCGATCATCTCAGGTGTTACATTGGTATTATTACCTTCATTCACCACTGCAGGGATCGGAAGATTTGTAAATAACTCTAACGATGGTCAATTAATTGGGGATTACTTACTTTCATTAGGTTCTAATGGACTTGAATCAAAAGTGGCTATCTCTCAAGCAAGTGCATTAAGCCTTACTTTATCATTAATGATCTTAGCCTTCTACACTTTATTCTTTGTTCTTCCAAGAGTGGTTGGCTACTTTAAAAAACGATCAGCTTTAAAAAACAAAATTAAAACAACGGTAAATACAAATGAATAAGTTTAAAACAATTTTAAGACAAAGTTACATTTTTATCATCTTATTGTTTATTTATTTACCTCTATTAATCATCGTTGTTTTATCGTTCAATGGTGTAACTGAAAGAGGAAACGTTAATGTAACGTTTAGTCAATTTGATCCAGCTAAAGCGTTTGAAACTTATCTAGCGCTAGCTGAAGGTGATTTCTTAACCCCATTAATAACTTCGTTAATCGTGGCGTTTGTTTCAACACCCCTTTCTGTTTTTATTGCGACAATTACTGCTTTTGGAATCTGAAGAAATAAGAAAGTTTATCAAAAACTTATGTTATCAGCATCTAACACTTCAATTGTTGTGCCTGATATTATCTCTGGTCTAAGCTTAATTATCTTCTTTATTGCGGTGTGAGTTTCTTTTGCTCAACCATTAGGACTATTCACCATTATTCTTTCACACATTTCAATCAGCACCCCATTCGCGTTAGTTTCAATCTATCCAAGAATGTTAAAGATGAACCCAAACTTAATCTTAGCTTCGCAAGATCTAGGATATAACAAAATTCAAACATTCTTTAAGATTACTTTATCTTATTTAACACCTGCTTTAATCGTTGGTGGATTAATTGCTTTTGCGATATCATTTGATGACTTTATTATTACTTCTTATGTAAGAGGTTCAGCAAGAACAATCGCAACTGAATTATATTCTATTGCTAAAGGTATTAAAGGTTGAGCAATTGCGTTTGGTGCAATCTTAGTATTTATTGGGATCTTAGCAACAGCTATTTCAGTAATTAAAAAAGCAATTACTGAAAAGATTAATTACAAAGAAAAAGTTGCACGATCAATTAGTAACTAGCTATGTCAAAAATGAAGAAAAAACCGGTAAAATTAATTGTTTCTGCTTTAGCTGCATCATCACTTTTAGTAACTAGTTGTGAAGCTGGAGACAACATATTAACTCGTAACTTTGTGTATGCGAATTTTGAATCATATATGTCACCTAATTTGCAATCTGAATTAAGAAGTACATATAAGAATTTACAATTTGATACTTTCTCATCAAATGAAAATGCGATTACCAACTTTAAGAATAAAACCTATACGATTGGAACATTATCAACGTATGCAGTTTTAGACTTAATTAGTCAAGGGATCTTGCAAAAATTAGACTGAACTAAATTCGATTTAACTTATTTAAACGATGAAGGTCAAGAAGTACCAGTGAATAACGCAACTGATGCACTACCATTGTTTACTACTGATGTTCAAAAAATATTAACCAGTTATTCAATCAATGGTCAACCTGTCAATCTTTTAGATTATGCAGTACCTTATTTCTTCCAATCGCTCGTGTTTGCTTACCGTGGACCAAAGATTGAATCTTTAGTTGATCATGAAAGCAGCTGATATGATGTTTTAAGCACAATTAGTAGTGAAAAATATCGTGATCGTTTTAACAACAGCCTTTTAGGTATTGTTGAAGATGAACGTTCAATATATTCAATTGGTAACGTAATTCAAACTACTAAAAACGGTGGAGCAGTTTCAGTTAACCCTCCACCATCACAATTAAGCTTAGAACAGTTTTACGATGTTTATAAGCAGATTGCTGATGCTGGAGTGAATTATAAAAATCTAGCTGGAAAAGTTAAATCAACAGCTTTATTAAGCTCAGATGCAACGGTAATTATTAATAACTTAGTAAGTAAAAGAAACACCGGAGGAATCATGTTTAATGGTGATGCGATCTTTTCAGCTCAAGGTGGTGAATTCCATGGAGAAGATGGCGATCCACTAAAACCGACTAGTGAAAATTATCATATCATAACCCCGGTGAATACTCCATTAGCATTGGATATGATTGTAATTAATCGTCTAAATATCCAACAGTTTCCAGGATTCCTTGATCAATCTTATGAAGTTATCAAAAAAGTTGGACTACAGGGTGTTAATGAAACTTTAGAAGATTTCCAAGCAGTTGTTGGTGATAACCCTGATGATCCTAATCCAGTTTATAAAAACGGACCACTAGAAAACTTCAACTACGTTCAATATACTTCACCACTTAAGATAATTTCAGATCCTGAAACAGGATTAGTGGCTACAGAAGGTTGACTGGATGTTGCTGATGAAGAAGAGCTAACTAACAACATTAACTCAACTTACTTCATTCATGGTGTAGAAAATCTTAAGAATTTCGTTGAAGCACCACTTAATGATATTCAAAAATCAAGCTTAATTAACGCATTTGCTCGGTTTAAAAATAATTGATTAAAATAAAATAATACTTAGACAAAAATTAAGTAATTATGCACTATAAAACTATCCTTGGGATCGAATCAAGTTGTGATGATCTATCAATTGCTATAGCAATTGATGATAAGATTGTATCTACTAGAACCAAATCATCATCTAGCGTTCATGCTAATTATGGTGGTGTGGTACCTGAGATTGCAGCAAGATATCATGAAGAGATCTTGCACCAAACTTTTCATGAAGCGTTGGTTGAAGCTGATATTCCAATAAATAAGATTGATCTAATCACATATACTGAATCTCCTGGATTGTTAAACTGTTTGCATGTTGCTAAAGTGTTTGCTAACACGCTAGGTTCATTATTAAAAGTTCCAGTGCAAGGGGTGAATCATCTATTTGGTCATATTTATTCGCCATTAATTAATGATGGTAACAGCCCTTATCAAAAAGGTGATTTAGTTTATCCTGCACTTGGAATCGTAGTTAGCGGTGGACATACTGCAATCTATGATGTTCAATCAGCATCAAAGATTAGCTTAATTGATGAAACATTAGATGATGCGATTGGTGAGGTGTATGACAAAGTTGGTCGAGCGTTAGATCTACAATACCCAGCAGGTCCTAAGATTGATCAGTTATTTAACCCTGAAGAAGCTGAAACCATACAGTTTCTAAAAACTAATAAGTTATCTGTATTTAGCTACTCAGGATTCAAATCAGCAGTTATACGCTATATCGAACAAAATAAGAATAGCCCAGATTTTAATAAGATTCAAGTGATCTCTTCATTTCAAAAATTCATCATCGATGATTTTGTTGATCGAATTAAAAACGTGCTTAATACCACCCAAACTAAATACCAAACAATCTTATTAGGTGGTGGGGTCAGCGCTAATAGCTACTTACGATCAGAGTTACAAGAACTAAGTATTAAAACTTTGATTCCTAAACCGATTTATTCGGGTGATAACGCAGCAATGATCATTAACTATGCACAATATTTATTAAACGAATAAAATCGTTTAATATTTTTTTTATTAACCTATAATTTATGGGTAATAATTAAAAATTAAGGAATATAAACACTGAATATTATTAAACTAAACCATAACAGAAAAGGTGTGTTTACTGCTGAAAGTGTTGGTAGTGCACATCCTGATAAGATCTGTGACCAGATTGCTGATGCAATCTTGGATGAATGTCTAAAACAAGATGAAAACAGCCGTGTTGCTTGTGAAGTAATGGCGTGCAACCACCTGATTATTATTGCGGGTGAAATTAGCACCAAAGCGGTTGTTGATTATGTAGCTACAGCTTGAAAAGTTGTTAACCAATTTGGTTATGATCGTAACGATTTTACGATCATTGCTAATATTAACCAACAATCAAATGATATTGCTCAATCGGTCGATCAAAAAAACCAAAAGATTGGTGCAGGTGATCAAGGAATCACTGTTGGTTATGCTTGTGATGAAACCAAAGAACAGATGCCTTTAGCGGTAATGATGGCACACGATCTTGTTCGATTAGCTAAAGAATTAATTGATAATAAAACTTTCAATCATGCTAAATATGATATGAAAGCTCAGGTGAGCTTGAATTATTTAGATGATAATCAAGTTGAACTTAAAACAATCTTGATGTCAATCCAACATGAAGAGAATGTTGATCTAAGTGTGTTTAAACTTTTTGTTAAAAAGTTTATTATGGATGAGATTGCTACTAAATATGGTTTTAATAAAAACTATGAAGCGCTAATTAATCCATCAGGAATCTTTGTAAGCGGAGGGCCAACCGCTGATACTGGTCTGACTGGTAGAAAACTACTAGTCGATAGCTTTGGAATCTATGCTCATCATGGAGGTGGTGCTTATAGTGGTAAGGATTACACTAAGGTTGATCGTTCTGGAGCTTATTATGCACGATGAATTGCTAAACATATTGTAAAGGCTAAATTAGCTACACAATGTGAAGTAACCATTTCATGAGCAATCGGGTTACCTAAACCGCTTGATATCGTTGTTAATTGTTTTAACACTAACACTGTTGATATGATGATCATCAATCAGGTTGTGAAAAAAATTTTTAATCACGATTTAGCAACGATCATTGAACTGTTAAAACTGAAAAAAACCAGCTATGCTGGTTTAGCAGTTTATGGTCATTTTGGTAAATCAGAAAAACATTACCGTTTTGAAGACACGATCTATCTTGACGAGATCTTAAAGATGGTTAAGAAATAATGAAAATTCCCTAGAAAACTAGGGAATTTTTTATTACACATCATCTAAGCTAATTTCTTTGGTTTGATTTTTGTTAGAAGGTTTAGTTGGTGGTGGATTTATTTTCTTATTTTTAGCAATAGATTTAATCATTCCACTAATCTTATCAGTTTGGTTATAACGTTGATCGCCAACGATGCTTAGTAAAATCTTAAGTAGTTGTTTTTCAAATTTCGTATCATATTCAAATTGATCACCAGCCAAACCGGTTGATAGATTGCTTAATTCCAGTTCGCCAAATAAGTAGGTGTTATTTAAATGCGTTGAGTTACCAAACAAAAATTCGGGACGGTAACGCTCATAAACGTTAATTCCTTTGATTAGCTTGTTATTGTTGTACAGATATATTCCGGCTTTTTTAAAATCAGGATCGTGTAAAATTCCCAAATAACCCTTTAAATAGATCTTTTGTTCATTTCATTCGATCACTTTATTCACGATTAATCGTGATGAACCGTTTTTAAGTTTTGCTAGGGTTGGTTTTTTAGTTTTATTTAGCGGTTTAGCTTTATTAAGAGTTGTTAATTTATTTAAAGGGTTTGTTGAAAGATCAAAAAAGTCTTGATCTTTTTTATATAAGATATAGATCTTTAGTTTATTAGTATTAATAAACTTTTGATAAATTAATTTTAAACGATTAGCAATTACTTTTAATTCATCAATTTCATAAGGTTTTTTTAATTTTTTAATTCGAATAAAAGTTCCATTAGCAAAACTAGTGCGATTGTAATATTCCCCGCGTTGAGTTTGTTTTAAATTATTAAAAATCAATTGATCGTTTTGCTTAGTTAGCGTAAAGTAGTATCCAACTTCTTCAACAGCACTTTGATTGAAAAATTCAAATTGATCGGCTAATTTAATTAAAGATCGAAAATACCCATGGTATTGTTCATTATCACCTTGGAAAAAATTACTTAAAACAATCAATTCGTCATAACTAAAACCATTACTATTATCAAAGATTAATAGCTCATTAAGATTTTGATCATAGATCAAGAAAAAGGTTAGTTGTCGGTTTGTTTTATGAAAATTGATATGATTTGTCAGCGCTAAATCAATAATATTACAAAAAACATAACCACTATCATAGTGGAGTTGTTCAACTAATTTAATCCATTGTGATAAAGGATTCATAAACTGTATAAAAAATTTTAAATTATTTTATAATCTAGGCCGTAAATGTCAATAAAATTATGTACAATACTGTTTTACTATATATCTACTTAAAGATTCAATCAAAGCAGTGACTACCTAATAAACGAATTCCATCAGAACGCCAACTATCAATCAAGTTTGGTCTTTCACGCAACTTGATTCGTAAGGTATTCTCAGTTTTGTGTAATTATAATGTCCTAGACAATAATACAAAACCAGGGTATTTCGTTCATAAAGATTATAAAACAGGGTTTTTTATTAATTTCTTAGATTTTGATAAAGTCACAAATTTTGAGCACTCAGAATTGTATCGCACACCTTTTAGTTTGTTCGATATCAATATGTTCAAGGATTTATCTAATAAAGATGATTTCCTATCGTCGGCTTTCCCTAAAGTAGATCAAGTGGTATATTTCGATCAAAAGAAAGAACCAGTTTTTGTTAACCAAGTTTTATTAAATCGCAAGTTATTGGTATATCATAATACGAACTCGATGTCGTTCCAAGACTTTGTGATGTTTGCTGAAAATGGTCAACCAGTAGTAAGACATAAACAAATTACAATGGTGTGTACTGACATTGGACCTGTAAAAGATTTCATTAAACCAAATATGTTAAACAAAACATATTTGGTAACGTATTCAATTTACTTTAATATTGAAAATGAAATCTTAGCCCTATCTAAAATCTTCCATTTAGTTCCTGATTCTAAGATCACAAGTTTAGATGTGAAGTTAGAGTTTCATGATTACCAATCACGGATCGAATCGAAGATAAAAAGCGATGCCACAGCTAAACGTGGTCGCAAACCAAATAAAGTCGAAAATAATCAAACAAGCCCTGAAGATTTCTAATCAAAAATCTTCAAGGTTTTTTTTAAAAACTAATTAAAAAAGATAAAAAATTATGTCATACCGAGTTGATGGAAAAAATGATCTATTTGATCTAGTAATTGTAGGAAGTGGACCAGCTGGAATTTCAGCAGCGATTTATGCTAAACGCGCAAATATTAATGTTTGTGTTGTTGAAGGTTCAGCACCAGGTGGAAAGATTTTAAAAACAGGGTTTATTGATAATTATCCTGGTTTTGCTTCAATCAAAGGACCAGATTTAGCCGTTAATATGTTTAACCAACTAAACAGTTTAGACGTGCCAATCTTTTATTCAAAAGTAAGTGGGATTGATAAACAAGAAAACTATTTCTTTACTTATTTAGATAACAAGACATTATTATCTAAAGCAGTAATTGTAGCAACAGGAACACTTGAACGTAAATTAGGTTTACAACATGAAGCTAAGTTTGAAACCAAAGGAATTTCATATTGTGCAATCTGTGATGGTCCATTATATAAGAACCGTGATGTTGCGGTTGTTGGTGGTGGGAATGCTGCTGTTGAAGAATCTTTATACTTATCAGGGATTTGTAATAAAGTTTATTTAATTCACCGTAGAGATGAATTTAGAGCTGATAGTTATGCTGTAAATAAACTAAAAGAAAAGAAGAACGTTCATTTCTTATTGTCTAGTGTAGTTGATGGTTATTTAGGTGATCAAACATTAAAAGGAGTTAGGGTTAAAAACTTAAAAAACAACGAATCAACCGACCTTAATATTGACTGTTTATTCCCTTATATTGGTGCAATTCCCAACACTAGTTTTTTAAAGCCCTTTAACATCTTAAATGAAGAAGGATATGTATTAGTTGATGCTAACCAAAAAACTAGTGTTGATGGGTTATATGCTGCTGGAGATTGTGTTAATAAAAAGATTAGACAAATTTCAACAGCAATTTCAGACGGAACGATCGCTGCTTTAGCGGTTAATGATTTCTTCAAATTACAAAAATAGATGATCACCTTTAGTCAAGAGGTTAAAAGTGAGATTTGTGATCAAACATTAGACCAAACTAACGCAAAGTATTTCTTAAACGGGGTCATCTTTGATAAGTTACAACTTACTAGCGATGATCATCAAAGTTATATTTCTCAGCACCCAAAAACGATCATCTTTTTAAAAAAGATTTTAATCTTACTTAATCAAGAGTTAAAAAACGAAATCAAACACACCCACCGAATCAACCAGTTAAAAAAGCACGAATATGAACTGATCTTTAAATTAGATCCAACACTATTAAGTTTAGGTAAAAGCGAATTAAACGAACAACAATTACGCGCTTTTTTTGGTGGATTGTTTTTGAGTGTGGGTAATTTATCTACTTTTGATGCAAAAGATCATCACCTTGAATTGATCTTTAGTTATGAACATAAAGCGTTATTAATTAACGATTTATTAATGCAAAGTGGGTTTAATAATTTTAAGTTAATTACCCGTAAAAATAAGTACATTTTATACCTAAAAAAGACTCAAGAGATCATTGATTTTTTGGCTTTTATTAACGCGTTTAGTTGCATGTTTAAATATGAAGATAACAATCTTAAACGCAAAATGGTTAGAAAAATTCAACTATCAAATAATCTTGATATTGTTAATCTCACTAAAACGATTGATCTAAATAACAAGCTAATTCCAATGATTGAAGCAATCGTTAATACTGTTGAATTTAACGATCAAAAACCGTTATTTAAAAGTTATTGTTATACCAAACTTAATAACCCTTCAGCTTCATTAGCTGAATTAAGTGAGCTATTAATCAAACAAGGTCATCAGATTACAAGAACAGGTCTGGGACATTACAACAAAAAAATCCGGACACTATATAAACAATTAAAAAATTAAATTATTATAATTACTTATCCTAATAAAGAAATATTAATTACGATATGAATCCAATTGAAATAACATTTTTTGTACTAGCAATCGTTTCGCTATTAGTCGGACTAGGACTATCTAACTCTGGAACAACTGGAGGGTTAGCATCATTATCTGGACAAGATCTAGAGATCTTTAAAAAGACCAAAGACCGTGGAATTATTAAGATCTTGCAGATCGTAATGTTTATCTTAATGTTGTTATTCTTAATCCTAGGATTAATTTATCATTTCGTAATTAAATAGCTTTTGATTGTTTTAAGGAATATGCTGATATGAACAACCAAACTAAACAAAAGATCATTAATGATATCTTACAAATTGTAAGATTAGAAGACAAAAAACCAATTCCACCTGGGATCATTGTTAAAAAACTTGATAATAAGTACACTAAAACAGCAATCTATCGCGAGATCGATTTAATGTTAGCTAATGGCGCTTTGAAAAAATTAGCCAACAACAAAGTTGTTTTAGGTTATCAGAATTCAGCACCTGATTTAAATAAAATCATGGTTGGAAGATTAGCGATTGGTACTAATGGTAACGGGTTCATTAAATTAGAAGATGAAGAGTTATCAAAATACTACGTACACAACACTAATTTAAATAACGCCTTAAACAATGATTTAGTTGAGTTCGCCCCATTAAGTGTGCAAAATGACTGATACAAGCATGATCTAACTGATGCTTGCATTCTGAAAGTTTTACAACGATCTAGAACTAGATATGTGGGTACTTATGAAGATACTGGTGATGAATATTTAGTATTACCTGATGATCCTAAATTAATTTATAAGGTTGTTTTAGACAAGCATTACTTAGAACTAAAAGAACACGATCGCATCATGTTTGAGATCGTTGAGATTAACCAGGGTGTAATTAAAGCATCTTTAGTTAAAAAGATCGGATCTAAAGAAGATCTAGGAATTGATATTGATGCGATCGCATACAATCACTTGATTGAACCATCATTTAGTAAGGATGTAATTGAAGAAGCTAAAAGCTTGAAGTACGAACTGGATGATCATCAAAAAGCAATTCGTAAAGATCTTAGAGATCTAACTTTTATTACGATAGATCCAACAACAGCGCTTGATCTTGATGATGCGATCTACGTAAAAAAGATCGATCATGATAATTACAACCTAAAGGTTGCGATCGCTGATGTTTGTCACTACGTTAAGTTTGATGGACCTATGGATCGTAGTGCTAGATCTAAAGCAACTTCAGTTTATTTAGCGAATAAGGTAATTCCGATGTTACCTGAAGAGCTATCAAACGACTTATGTTCGCTTAATGAAGGTGTTGATAAGTTCGTATTAGTTGGTGATTTAATGATTGATGGTACTGGTAAGATTATGCAATATGAATATTACCCAGCAATCATTAACTCACACAAGCGTTTTAGCTATGAACAAGTTAATGAATATTTCACAGCTAAAAGTGATTTAACAGATGTTGATCCAAAAATTCGTCAGATGTTAGATGAAGCTAGAGTCTTAGCTAAGATCTTAAGACGCATGAAGGTCAAAAGAGGTTACCTACAATTTGATATAGATGAAACCGCAATCGAACTTGATAAGCACTTTGAACCAATTAATATCGTAAAAAAACCTCATGGTGAAGCGCAAGAGATGATTGAAGACTTCATGGTGGCTGCTAATGAAGCCGTGTGTTTATTTGCGAGCAAATACAACCTTGATTTTATCTACCGTGTACACCCTAAACCAGCAGTGCACAAACTTAATAGTTTTGCTAACTGAGCAAGAGCGCTTGAGTTTGAAATCTTTGGTGATTTAAATGCTATTAAATCAACCGATATTCAAAAGTGATTAAGTCACAACTCTGAACATAAACAGATTAAATTAATTAACAAGTTATTATTACGCTCAATGAATAAGGCGTACTATTCAGTTGAAAATACTCGCCACTTTTCATTAGCGTCAAAACATTATACCCACTTTACTTCACCAATCAGAAGATATGCTGATAATATCGTTCACCGCATTCTTTGAATGTTTGTTTTTGATAAACAAGCATACACTGATATGCAAAGAAATGAATTAAGAACTCATTTAGTTGAATGATGTGAATTAATTAACAAACAAGAATTAGTTGCAGTTGATTGTGAACGTGATGTGAATTCATTCTTATACGTGAAGTATATGAATAATTTCCTAGGGCAATGATATAACAACGTAACGATCAATGCGATTACTAACTTTGGAATGTTTGTTGAACTAGATAATGGTATTGAAGGTTTAGTAAGACTAAACAACATTAACGGGGATTATTACCGTTATGACCCAAATACTGATACATTAATCGGACGTAACAGTAATAAAAAATACCGAATTGGACAAACAGTTGATGTTAAATTATTATCAGCTGACAAACGCTTAAAGCGTATTGATTTTGCCATCCATGAAGATAACAAACCGCGATCATAATCTGATAGAACAATAATTAATGCCAAACTCAACATTACTGATCTTAATCTTAATAGCTTTTTTAGTGATAATGGTTGTAAGTATCATTCAATTTATTATCTTTGTATTTTCAAAAAAAGCTGAAAAAGAATCGTTTTTTAATTTCTTTAAAAAGATTTTTAAGAAAAAATATGATCAGAGATCGATTAACGATTTTTATGATAATTTAAGTAGTTCCCTACTTAAATTATCAGCTGATAAGATCGGTGGAATCATCGCGATTGAGCGTGAAGATAACTTAGATTATTACATTAATGTTGGTTATAAGATTATGGGAGATTTTTCGCCCGAGTTTATCATCTCGGTGTTTTATAACAAAAATTCTCCGCTACATGATGGTGGGATTATTATTCGTGATATGAAGATGGTATCGATCTCAAGTTATTTTCCGATGACTCGTCAGTTACTAGACGTATCATATGGAGCTCGTCACCGTGCTGGGGTTGGATTGAGTGAGAAGACCGATGCAATCGTTTTCATTGTTAGTGAAACTAATGGAAAGATATCTGTTGCGCAAAAAGGCAGGATCAAACGATTATCAAATAACCCAGAAAGGTTATTTGACGAAATCATCAAATTATTAGATGATAAAAAACCTCGCGATAGTTTTTAATTAGCTAATCTAATAGATTTTTTAAATAAATTTATTTAGCTAAAAAAAGAAAATAATTATTTAAATAATTATAATAGTAGCGAGAAGCATAGGTTTAGATATATCTATTTTGATATATGAATATAGCTTATAATTCGATCAACAAAAGAAAAAACTTAGTACATTTCTGAATTTTATTTGTTAGAAATAAAAGATTTAATGCATTTCTATAAAATCTATTGATTAGATAATTAAGAATGAAAAAGAAAAGTTTATTTAAAATAGTAAGCCTTGTTGGGTTAGGGTCGTTTGCTGGACTAGCTCCTGCTAGTTGTAGTGCACTTGTTCGTTCAGTTAACCAATCTGGAACGTTTGATACTAAACCATCTGAACCAAACAACAATGAGAATGGTAGTGGTAATGGCGCTGTTGTTAACCCTTCTCAACCAAATGAAACGACAACTCCTACTCAACCAGTAATTCTACTTCAACCAGGTTCTGCTACATCAGTAAGCCAAGCTAAAAGTCAGTTATCAGGATTATTAGGTAATCAACAAGCAACCACTTTAGGTATGTATGATGATTACAAAACGATCCAATCAACTTTACAAAAAGCTTATGATGATGCTAATGCAGTTTATTCTAAACCAAGTGCGACGGTAAAAGAATTAACAGATGCTACAGTAGCTTTACAAAATGCGATCAGTCAAGCGCAAGCACAGAAGAGTAGCTTTAACCAAACTAACGCTAATTTATTAGCTGCATTTAATCAAATTAAACAATCGTTACAATTACTTCAAGGTATTAATACTTCATTAACTCAAACTCAATACAGCGCAATTAAGTCTCACGTTAATGATTTATCCCAACAAGCTACAGCATTTGTTAAACTAGGTTTACAAGCTGATAATGGCTTACCTATTAATTTAGCTAACGTAACTTCTATTAGTAGCCAAATTACAGAAGTAACATCAAAACTTGCTGAATGAAAACAAACTGCTGATAGTTTTGCTAACTTCCAAAAGTTTGCATTAGTAAAAACTAATTTTTCTGGCGGAACTGCAACTACTCAACCTTCAAACTTTGGTTTCTCAGCTTTCTCAGTACCATATAATGCATCATACAAATACGGTAAGAGAGTAGTTAGAAGTGGTGACGGAAATACAACTGCTGCAGCTGCTGGTGATTTAACTGACGTTGCTTGGATTTATAATTTTGATAGTGCAACCACTGATGCATATACATTCACATTTAATTACTATGGACCATCAAATGCTTGATTGTACTTCCCATTCAAACTTGCAAACACAACAACTGGTAGAGTTTCATTTGCATATCAATTAAATGATAGAAACGCTGCAATTGAACGTACAGTTAAAATTAACGCTCCAACAGTTGATAGTATCCAAGTAGCCAAAGTTCCATTAGATGATTTAAAATTTGGTCAAAACAAAATTTCATTTAGTGCTGTAAGCGAAGCTACTGCTCCAATGGTAGGTAACTTCTTCATTAGTTCATCTAATAACAATGATGATGCTGTTTATAACGCAATCTTTGGTAATAGTTATTCAGAAGATATGAATTCTGTTTCAGTTGATTTCCTATCAGGTTATGGATTAGCTAATAACAGCGAAACAATGATTAGACAATTGACTGCAGGTATTGATGGTGCTACAGGAACAAGTAAATACAACATCATTGGTTGATTAGGTGGAACAGTTAATAGTTCGGCAATTGTTAAACCAACTAATGGAGACAAGAGAAGCTACACCTTCTATGTAAATGCTCCAAAAGATGGTTCTTACACTATTAGCGGATACACTTACTCATTGGCTACTCGTGATTTAGTATTTAGAACATTACCATTCCCTACAGGTGCACAGGCATCTACAACAGTTACAATTTCTAACATTACTGCTAGTGCAACAAACTCAAGCATCAAAGTTAAGAAATTTGATACGAAATCAATGAGTAGTACAACTAATGCACTAACCCTTCAAAAAGGTCTAAACAGAATTGTTGTTACTGGTGGAACAGCTGATAGCGGAAACGCTCCTAACGTAGGTAACTTAACATTCACATTTAAGGCTTAATGATTCTTTAATAACTCCATAATTAAAATAACTAACTTAGCAAAAAAAACAAGTTATTAAAATTAATCATTATTCCCAAATCAGATCAGAATTTTTAATCAGAAAATTCTGATCTTTTATTTATTCCTCATTACAGACAACTGATAAAAAATTTTAAAAATTTATAAATAAAAAATAATTTTAATTAAGATTGTGAGATAAAAATTTCACCAAATAAATTATTAATATCTCATTGATGTTAACTTTTAAAGTAATTAAACGTAGTAATCGATATCAACACGAATATTGATTTAGATTACGGTTGAATTTAACCATATATGCTGATTAAAGATAAATGATGAAAAGGAATTTATTAAAGGTGATTAGCCTATTAGAGATCGGATCTATCCTTGGTTTGAGCTTATCTAGTTGCGAAGCGCTTCAAAAAAATAATTGAAAAGCCGCCAACAACTAGTGTTCTCAACACAAAGAATGATGAACAACTTAAAAATCAGCTCAATATTTTAATTTCTAGCCAATCTACAACTGTTCAATTGTATGAAGATTACCGAATAATCCGCAACACTTTAAATGATGCGTATGAAGCTGCTAAAGCAGTAATGGATAATCCTGATTCGACTTCAATGCAGATTGAAGAAGCGATAAATACACTGCGTGAAGCGATTAATAAAGCCAGTGCTGATAAAACCGAATTTGATAACAATCACTCAGTATTAGTAGCAGCATATAATAGATTAAAAGCTGAAATGCAAAGTGCTAGTTTAATTATCTCATCATTAAATGATGATTGCTACAGCGCAATTAAAGCTAATATCGCACCGATATATGACCAAGGTAAAGTAATTATTGCTAATACTTTACAATCTGTTAATGAGTTTGAAAGTGCTGTAATTAATAATATTCAAAGCATTACTAATAGCATCTCTAAATTAGCAAATGAAAAACAAAAAGCTGATGACTTTTTAGGATTCAAGCGTTTTGATGTACTGTCACAAAATTTTGTTGTGACATTTGCTAAAGATCAACCATCACCACAACAATATAGTGCTGTTGGTTATAGTGTTGATAATAGTAGCGGATCATTTAGATTTGCATCTAGAAAAATTTGAATTAATCCAAACACTAATACGAATATAGAACCTAACGCAATCGTTAATAATTCAAGTGCAATAAGTAGGATTGGCTGAATTTATAGTTTAGCACCATCAGAACGAACAGATTCAAGATATGAATTTAGCTTTGATTACTTTGGACCACCTGTAGGTTATTTATACTTCCCATATAAATCAATTGATCAATTTCATAACAGAGTATTTTTTGATTACCGCTTAAATGGTGGTGATGGAGCTGATCAAAGTGCAAGTGCTCGAATAAGAATTCCTACTACAGTCGTTGATCGAATTACCGTTGCTAGATTACCATTAACTAAATTAAGATTTGGAACTAACACGATATCAATTAGAACTGTAAACAATGAACCGATTCCGCTGATTGGTAATATGTATGTTTCATCTGCTCCTCATACTGATCCAACGGTTTGGGATAAGATCTACAACGATATCTTTGGTAATACCATATCTCCTGATAATCCTAGTGTTATCAAAGTTAATCTTCTAAAAGGTTATGGTCTTGCTAACAGTTCATCGATCGTTTTTAGACAATTTTATTCAAGCAATAACAACTTAACATTGGATGGTGTAGTGCAGAAACAACCGCAATATCTAATTGGTAATTTAGGTGGTAGTGATACTGCTACTGATTCACAAGAAGGAAATATCCGCGCAACAAGTCCAACAACTAGAAATTACATTTTCTATGTAAATGCCTTGAGAGCGGGTTCATATCACATTTCAGGAATCTATAACTCTGGCGAAGCTCGTAGTCTAGAATTTAGAACAAACACTGGTAATACGTTATTACAAACTTCAGGTGCTGTAAGAATTACCAATCTAATATCAAAACAAAATGATTGAACTAATACGTTAAAAACTTTTGATACTGCTGAATCAGCAACCACAGTAATGGGATCTAACCGAACCTTAAAACTAACTAGAGGATTAAACAAGATTATTGTTTCAGCAATTGACAATCAACTTGCACCTAACTTGGGAAATCTAACTTTCACTTTAGCTTCTTAAAAATAAAACTTAAACATTTATATTAGTCAAATAGTAAAACAAGGATGATCGCTAACCCCATAGGATAAAACCTAGACAAAATATAAAACAAAGCTTAACAACCATCCACTTAAAGATATGTAAAAAAGACAAAAAAATTAGAAAAAATTAACAGATAATTTTTTCTAATTTTCACATATAAATCTTATTTATCTTATCTTTGTTTCTAAACCATACCACTGGTATGAACTTTGGTTTCGTATTCAAATCACGATTTGAATTTAATAAACGTTTTAATCGTTAAGAATAGAATAAGTAAACTTACAAGAGTAATTAAAGATATCGCAATCGTTAATAAAATGTAATAAAGACTATTAGGTACACCAACTTGATTAATTGTATCTAAGAATGCTCTTGCATTAATTGTGCCAGTGAATGTAAAAGCGGTTCAACCAAAACCGAAGTTACGCATTACCAACATTTTGATTGCGGCTAAAAAATAAATAAATAATCCAATCATTGAAAAGAATAAGAACAGATAGATCATGACATTAAATGCCGTAACCGAAAAGTTAATTAATAATGCTTGTTGTTTGATTATCGGATCAAAGATCTTTAAAAATCCCACTAATAATAAGTTGGCTGGAGAAGCCATAATCGCCATTGTGCTAATATCTTCTTTATTAGCATAACCCTTAAAGAATAGCTTGTATCCAAATAAGAAGAACGTTCCAATAAACAAGAATGCGCAGATTAATCAAAGCACTTGATAATAAGCTAAGTAATAGTCGTTTTTAACCCCTAGATTGGGATAAAAGCTACAATAGATTCCCAAACCAACTAAAGGTATATTTCATGAGGTGTATACCTCATCTTTTTCTAGATCATGTTTTGCTAACACCACGTTAATGAAATAAATTAAACACAAAACATGACACAGCGTTGCAAACACAACAATAATATTGATAATGACACTAAAAGCGAAGTTGGCATTAAAATAATTGACATTCAGATACCCTAAGAAATTACCGAATAAGCCTAATGCCATAAAAAATGGAAAGACTAACCCAGTCTGGTTAGGGGTTCGTAAAAACCCAACAAATTGTTTTTTATTAACCACATATTTGATTGCGGTTATAACTCCAAATAAAAGTGATAATAGCGCCAACATAAATAGAACTACTAAGGTTGGTGTTTTATAACTTTCATTGTTATTACTTATTAATTTGAAGTGGGTAAGTAATGCTTCTCAGCTAAAGCCAAGACCAATCGTTCCTAATGAAAGTCCGCTCAAAGCTAAAGGAACTTGTTCGAACTTTTTGCTAATCAGTTTTTTTGACATCTTGTTAATCGTTGTTTTTATTGAAATTAATTATCATTAATGTCAACTTACGTTTTTTAAATGTTAAAATTCTTAATAAAATATAGTTATATTTTAATTTAAATTAAATAATCACACGTTGATTAATTTAATTTGATAGAAAGACGA
This sequence comes from Mycoplasma imitans ATCC 51306, assembly GCF_000518305.1. Classification (GTDB taxonomy): domain Bacteria; phylum Bacillota_I; class Bacilli_A; order Mycoplasmatales; family Mycoplasmoidaceae; genus Mycoplasmoides; species Mycoplasmoides imitans. Next base: position 23,621 of record NZ_JADI01000012.1, on the reverse strand, counting down.
GAAATGCAAAAAAGTTCAAAAAAAACCCAATCTTCTTCAAAGAAGTTGTTATTAATCCAAGCAAAAGTAAATAATAAATTAAAAGATTACACTTTTAAAACTGAAGATGGCATCGTGCTATTTGAATTTACTTCTCACTACGATGGAGTAAATTTATACAAGAAGCTAGTTGAAATGTTCAGCGCTCAAAAAGACAAAGTTGAAGTTGATTTTGATAGCTTCTTAACATCTACTAGTGCTGATAAAGAAAATGTTGCATTATTAGTTGCTTGTGCGATTGAATATGCAAGCGTAATTCCGTTTACAAGAAAAACTAAACCAGATACTAAGCCAAGCTTTGTAGTTAAAGTTTCAAAAGAGTTCAAACCAATTTATGAAGCTGCTAAAAACGTAGCTGAAGCTATGACTTTATCAAGAAGACTGCAAGACACTCCTTCTGATGTTTTATACCCAGAAAGTTTTGTTGATATTTTCAAAGCTGAATTCAAAGACCTTAAATCTGTAAAAGTTTCAGTATACAACAACGAACAAGTTAAAAAGATGGGTCTTAACCTTCTATACGGAGTTAACAAAGGTTCTGATAAAGAATGTCGTTTCTTAGTTGTTGAATACTTAAACAACAAATCATCTAAAGAAAAATTTGCTTACGTTGGTAAGGGTATTACTTATGACTCAGGTGGTATGAACCTTAAAACTGGTCCTCACATGAGACATATGAAATATGATATGTCAGGTGCAGCGATCGTGATGTCAACTGTTTTAGCGCTAGCTAAAAACAAAGTTAAAACTAATGTTGTAGCATTAGCTCCATTAACTGAAAACTCAATCGGTCCAAAAGCGCAACGTCCAGATGATATCGTAGTAGCTTACAACAAGAAAACTGTCGAAATTGATAACACTGATGCTGAAGGTAGATTAGTGTTAGCTGATGCAATTTCATATGCTGCATTAGATATTAAAGCAACAAGAATTTATGACGTTGCAACATTAACTGGATTAATGAGTTACATTCTAGGTAAAACTTACACTGGAGTGTTCTCAACATCTGATAAGTTCTGAAAAGAATTTGAAGAAAACGCATTTACAGCTGGTGAAGCGGTTTGAAGATTACCAATGCACAATGACTACTTAGAGATGCTAAAAACTCCATTAGCTGATATTGTTAACTCAACTAATGGGCCTCATGCTGGTTCATCAAGAGCTGCAATGTTCTTAAACGAATTTGCTGAAGGTGTTGATCTAGTTCACTGTGATATTGCTGGAACTGGTTCTAACCAAGCTGGTCTTGGTTTATCACCAATGCTACGTGCATTATACTTACAAGCAAAAAACCAAAAGTAATTAGATTTATTTAGATAAGCAATGGCAAAAGAGTATATCGAGCATACCAATCAACCTGATCTTGATGAGGTTAAACAAAGCCACACCAAATTAATTCAAGAACAAGAACAACTACAAATCGATCCTAAAGCAGATAACCGCAATGAGGTTTATGAATACCAAAGTAGTTCTAAACTTGATAAGTTACCACAATGAACAAAGATTATGATCGTTGTTTTTTTAATCTTGTTATGTGTGGGCGCAATTGTTGGTGCTGTGTTTGCTGTAATGGCTGCACGCGAGACGCTCTTTAAATAAAGCTATAATAAACTTAATCAATCAGCAATTTGCTGATTGATTTTTTTAATTCAATCTAGATAGTTTAATAGCTTATTTTTATATAATTAGAACGTAATTTATGGATTATTTCAAAAGCTCGCAATACAAAAAAACCAAGCCATGGATCACAACGCTTTTCATCTTGATTTTTGTGGTGGTTTATTATGTGTTGATCTGAGTTTTATTGGGTGAGTTTAATCTTTTAAAACTTAACTGATTACTTGGTGAAGGGGTGATTGTTACCAGCGATCAGATGATTAACCAACAGAACTTTAATTTACTGATCTTAGCATTTATCATTCCTCCTTTAGGTTTTTATTTGATAATAATCTTATTGATTAAATACGTTCTTAAGCAAACCGGTTATGATCTAATTCCATTAACTTATAGTTTTAGTATAGCAATGATTACGATCATTCTTTCAGGGCTTTTTAAGTTTGCTAACCAGGGATTAATCATCTTTGGTCGGATCGTGCTTGTAATCGCTGTTTTTTGTATTAGTTTTTTTCTGTTGGTATTCATTACCAACAGAATTATGATCAGATTTGATTTTAGAAATGATTATGTTTATCTAAATGATCTTCTTGAAGAAAAAAAGAATAAAAACAAACGCAGTGAACAGATTAAACAACTAAAAAAACCTGAAAAACAAACTATAACAATTTCTGATGAGAATAAATAATTTATAAAGATATAGAATATGCAATTTATCGATCGTTGTCAATTAAAATTAATTGCTGGTAATGGTGGTGATGGGATCATTGCCTGAAGAAGAGAAGCTCACTATGATAAGGGTGGGCCTGCTGGTGGAAGTGGTGGAAAAGGCGGAAATATTATTTTAGTTGCTGACCACAACCAATCAACCTTATTAAGTTTGAAGTATTCCAAGATCGTTAGGGCTAGCAATGGGGATAATGGTAAACCTGATTTAGCATCTGGACAAAACGGAATGGATAAATATATTAAAGTTCCGATAGGAACTACCGTATATGATGAACTAACCAATGATGTAATTGTTGATCTTGTTCGCGATAAACAAGAATACGTAATCTGTCATGGTGGAAAAGGTGGCAGAGGCAATGCCGCTTTTAAATCATCAACCTTACGTGCACCTAACTTGTATGAATTAGGCGATGAAGGTGAAGAGAAAACCGTACGATTAGAATTAAAGTATTTAGCCAACATTGGAATTGTTGGTTATCCCAATGCTGGTAAATCAACTTTAATATCAAAACTGTCTAATGCTAAACCAAAAATTGCTAACTATCAATTTACTACTTTAGTTCCGATCTTGGGGATCGTTGAACATAATGATAAACGTTTAGTGTTTGCTGATATCCCTGGATTGATTGAGAATGCTAGTGAAGGTTATGGGCTGGGTCATGATTTCTTACGCCACGTAGAGCGTTGTGAAGTTTTGATTCATCTTATCTCAATGAACCCGATTGATCATGATGATGTGATTGATGCTTATGAAAAGATCATGACTGAATTAAGAAAATATTCACAACTACTTGTGAATAAAAAGATGCTAGTAGTCGCTAATAAAATGGATGTTGATGGAGCGATTGAAAACTTCAATAAGTTAAGAAGTTATCTTGCCAAGAAAAAGATTGATATCAGTTCAATCTCAGCAATTAATGGTGATGTGAACAGCCTTGTTGATCGTGTGTTTGAGTTGTACGAAAAAACGTTATCAACAACTACTGAAACAAACCCGTTCTCGATCCCGATGGTAGCTGAAAAAGTTTATTACTACGATGGGGAAAAACCGATTGATGATGATCCGCTAGATGTAACAAAAGACGGGGAAAATCGCTGAATTGTTTCATCTAAAAAACTGACATACTGATTCAAGAAGATTCCTCAAACTACATTAGATAATATCACTAGATTAGGACAAAAAATTAAATCATTAGGTGTAGAAGACCAACTAAAAAGTATGGGTGCTGAACCTAATGATGTAATCGTAATCTGTGATTATGAATATTTAATTGATGAGTAATAATTAACCAATACCATAGATTTTAATAAACTTGTTTGGTGAGATTGGAGTGATGCTAGTAATTACGCGATTGTTTAGATCGACAATCGCGTATGTTCTTTTTTGTTTGTTAATTAAGAATTTTTTAGGAATTTCAAAATAAGCAAAGTTCTTTTTATCGACATAATAAGGGATAATATCGCTTAAAATTTCATTAATTTCAACATCAATGAATAGTTCACTTTTTTCTTTTAACACCAATCGTTGGATTGCTCTAATTCGTGAGTGATGGGTAAGTTTATAACTCATTATGGTTAGCGATTTGAATAATCGCGTTTTGAATAATATTCATTCCCTGGTTATTTAAGGTATACCAAGGCAATATTAGGTTAGCTTCTTCTTTTTGTTTTTGCACATACTTACGGTGCATCACTCGAACTTGAGAACGCCATTGGTTTAACACTTGTTTAATATCTCTAGCGCGTTCTAAACAATCTCGTTCGATTCTACGCGCTAGTCGTTCATCTGATGGGGTGTCTATAAATAACTTAAATTTAGATAATTCCAAGATTCTTGGGTCATATAAAGATAAGATTCCTTCATATAAAATTACATCAGATGGACTGATCTCGCTAAAGCTATCTGATCTAGTGTAATTCTTATAATCATAGATCGGCATCTTGATTATTTGGTTATTGCTTAGTGCTAATAGATCGTGATAAACTTGATCAAAATCAAAGCTATTAGGATCATCATAGTTTAGTTTTTTTCTAGCTTCAAGAGTCAGTTCACTAAACGGTTTATAGTAGTTATCCAAACAAACAGTTGCTACTTTTAGTTTGGTATCACTTTTGATCTTTGCAATAATTGATTGGGTGATTGTTGTCTTACCAGAACCGCTACCACCAGCTATTGCAATGATCATTGGTTGAACGTTTTTCATCTGATAATAAGTTAAGTAAGTATTATTATTTATTTTTAATAATAATATAATAATAAAGTTATATTTATATAAGATTTAAAAGTGGCAGTTAAAAAGAAAAAAACAAAGAAACGATCAGCTAAACTATCTAGTGAAAAAGTAGAAAAAGTTGCTAAGAAAAAAGTAACAAAAAGAACTACTAAAAAAGTAGATAAAAAACCTATTGTTAATGTTAATAACCAATTAACCACTTTAGATGATCGTGAAACAAAACTAAAAGCAAAAGCGCCTTTAGACTTTAATGTTTATAATAATGCGTCTAAATTAAAAGAAGCAATTATCTATCGTCCAGGTATTGAAGTTGAACGAATCATTAAAAAAGATAATAATACTTTTAGTAGCGCAAAGCATCTAGAAAGAATTCAAAGAGAGCACGATATTTTAAGTGCTATCTTACAAAAGAATGATGTTAAGGTGCATTATTTAAATCTGATGTTAGCATCAGCTTTAGATCAGATTGACGAAGAATTAAAAGAAGAGTTTATTAAACGTTTTATTGTTGAAGCTAAGATAACTAGCTTATCAGCATTTAATACTTTATTTAATTACTTTAGAAGTTTTGATAGCAATCTAGAGATGATTAATGCAATGATTGCTGGTGTAAGAAAAAACGAAGTTCCTTCATTAATCATCAACCGTTTCAGTGATTTAGTTTTAGATGATAGTGCTTATTACATCAAGCCACTGTGTGATTTCTTATTACAAGCTAAATATTTTGGAACTGTGGGTAACGGAGTAGTAATTTATCAACATAATGATGAATATTTCAACCGTCACACATTATTTTATGAATACTTAATTAAGTTTCATCCAAGATTTAATAATGTTAATCTTTATTTTTCAAGAAATGATGATGAGTGTTATTTATCAAGCGATGATCTGTTATTAGTTAACCAGGATACATTATTAATTAGTGTGTCTGAACACACTAATATCTTGGGAATCGAAGTATTTGCGCGTAATTTATACAAAGATCCTAAAAATAAGATCTTAAGAATTATCGTTTGTGCAAGAAAAAACAGTGATCAATTTATTAGCATCAATCAATTAATTTCATCACTTGATTATGATAAGTTTATTGTTCATCAAAAAGCAGTTGGTGAGATGGTATTCTTTGAGTTACTAGATTCTGAACAAAAAGATCTTGATGGTCTAAACAAGTTAGACTTCAAAGAGATTGATATTAATTTTGAGTCGTTAATTGAACTAATTATTAAAAGAAGACCGAAGTTCATTCTTTCTGGTGGTGGGGATGAAATCAATTCGATTAGCGAATCAAATAACAGTGCACTAGAGGTGTTGATGATCAAACCTACTGAAGTAATTGTTTATGATCGCAATAAAGTTACCAACCAATTGTTATTACAGCAAGGGCTAGTTGTTCACTATTTACCTTCGGCTGAACTTGCTCGCACTAATGGTGGAGTTAACAATCTTGTAATTCCATTAATTCGCGAATAATAACAGTAAAATAATATATAATAATAGAAGGTATAAATAAATTACCTTCTAACCTGCGCCGGTAGCTCAGTTGGATAGAGCACATGCCTTCTAAGCCTGTTGTCAGGGGTTCGAATCCCTTTCGGCGCGCCATTAAAAGTTTCCATTCAAGTTTATTTAACTGCATTTTATTACCTTTCTTAAAATTATTTAGCAGTTAATAAGAAGCAATTTATAAAAAAATTGCTTATATAATTTTTTATATTCTATTCATTTTTAAATTTATATAGCGGCTGAAATAATCAGTCGCTTTTTTATTGTCATAATGATTCATAGTAGTATATTTTTGATCGATATTTTTAAAACATCGACTTAATATACATCCTTAATAAATATTTCGTTTTTACCGTTTTTATTTAAATACTAACGCTTGCAATTTATATTAATAATTAATGGCTTTAATTATTTCAAAAGGCTTGCTCCAAATAAACAAAGCCTTGTCTTGCTTTTGTATAAAGATTATGTCGCTCGTGTGTGCTAAACATAATTTTATCTAATCTGAACACTTGAACTTTTTTATCTTTTTAATAGGCATTAAAATAGAACAAATATCTATTAAAAAGCTTGCATCATTTTTTTGATCTGTTTTTAAACAAAACCATTTAACAAATTAAATAAGCAATTTTATATTAGCTTTATTTGTCATTTTTGCTTTTTGCTTGTTCGCCTTTGCAAATTTATATTTTTCAAGATTCAAAAAGATTTTTTTTACAAAATTAATTCGTAAATTTTCAACAAAAAATAAAAATAAAGAAAAATAAATTTAAATATTTTGCGGTAAAAAGAATGATTTTTATAAAAATTTTTATCAAACAACACATCAAGATATGATTGATTACTATTGTTTCTTGATCAATTGAGAGTTTTATCCTAATGTTTATTGTTCAACAAAATGAGCCTTATATAGAGCTCATTAAAATGTGTGATTCTTAGATTTATACAAATCAATCACGAAACATTTAGTTCGATTCAATTTCATATTTTAAAAGCTAGATCCTAAAAGACAGAACGCTTATAGAAAAATGCAGGGTTTTACTCTTGTAATTGGATACAAACTTAATTTGAAACGTATCCAAAAACAATTAATAAAAGTAGTTCAATTTTGTTAAGCTATTAATGCTTGACAAATAAACTGTTACGTAAAATTTGCAAACTAAACATAGTTATATAAAAATCCTTTTAAGAATTAAAAAAAATATAAAATCAACGGTAAATTTATAAAAAAAATAGTTAAACTTAATATTTATAATTAGAAAAAATATTATTAATTATCAATTCAATCACGACTAAAAAAATGAAAAAATAAACAATACAAAACCTTATTTTTGATTAAAAATATAAATGATTAAATGTTTTTGAAAAACGAAATAATTAACGCCAAAATGCTGAAGTGTATTAAGCCTTTATAGATGAAATCTTGCCAAGATAAAATTCAAGTTTTTGTGTTTACAGCGCTAACGCTTAAGTAATATATGCATAATATTTATTACTAGAATAGAATGCAATCTGATGAACTTTCTTGTTTTAAATAAACACCGTTTTATATTTGGTGTTAAATTGCGTAAAAAAGGGAATTGAAATAAATACTACAAAATTGTTAAATCTTTACCTTGGTCTAGAATCTTAGCTAATTACTTATAATTTCTACAATGATTACTGCATACAAATGAGCTGATAAGCATTTAATTATCATAGAGATTAATTATTTATTACAATAAATATTAATAAAACATATAACGGCTGTCTTGCAGTCGTTATTTGCTGTTACATTTGCATTTTTTTAATAAAAAATTAAAATATAAAAACGTTTTATAAGAATAAATAAGGAAAGAATAAAAATGGCACAAAAACGTGGTACCAGATTAGGTTGCAACACTTGTAATGAAATTAACTACATCACAAGAAAGAATGCAAAGAAAAACCCTGAAAAATTAAGTCTAAACAAATACTGTTCTAGATGTCGTGTAACTACTGTTCACAAAGAGGTGAAACGTAAGTAATGTTAATTGCTGATTTTCAATTTAAACACGACATTATCAAAAAAGCGCTAAAGCAACACAATGCTGATGCGATTTTATTAACTTCTGATCAAAACCGTTTATGGTTTACAGAATTTGCTTCTACTGCTGGATATTTATTAGTAACTAACACTAAGTCAGTTTTAATTATCGACGCTCGTTATTATTTAGCAGCGAGTAAAGCGATTAAAAACACTGAAGTAGTTTTATTAGCAGCTAACGTGTTAAGTGATGTTGCTAAAAAATTAAAGATAAAGCACTTATTAATCGAAGGTGATTATCTAACATATCAATATCAACCAATGTTAGATCAAATTAGTGAAAAGCAAACTCCGATTGATACTCAAAGTCTAAGATCGATTAAAACTCCTAGTGAAATTAAGAAGCTTAAAAAAGTAATTGATATTACTAAAGAAGTTGGTAATAAGTTAACTGATATGATTAAGGTTAATATGACTGAGATCGAATTAGCTAAATTAGTTACTTTTGCTTTAGTTGAAGCTGGGGGTGAAAAGAACTCATTTGATCCAATCGTAGCATCAGGTCCAAATGGAGCTAAACCTCACCACCATCCAACAAACCGTAAGTTTAAAGATGGTGATTTCATAACTGTTGATTTCGGAACAATATATCAAGGTTTTTGTTCAGATATCACAAGAACTTGAGTGTTAAACAAACCTAAGAACCAAAAGTTAATTAACGCTTATAAGTTAGTTGATAAATCAAACCAAGCTGGAATTAAAGCAGCAAGAGCTGATATGACTGGACAAGAGGTTGATGCGGTTTGCCGTAAGATCATTGATGAAACTGAATTCAAAGGTCTATTTGCACACTCAACAGGTCACGGTGTTGGGATTGATATTCACGAAAAACCAAATGTAGCAAGCTCTTATACCCAAAAATTAGGAGTTGATTCAATCGTAACTATCGAACCAGGAATCTATATTCCTAATGTTGGCGGAATCAGAATCGAAGATATGATCCAAGTCAAAGCTGATAAAGCAATTTGACTATCTAAAGATATTAAAAGAATGAAACTTTAATCAAAATGTTCAAATTCCAACACGAAGATATTGACAGTAAGATTAACGAGCTTAAAAAAGAGCTAGAAAAAAATAAAAAACCTTCAAAGATATTACCGCTTATTAAAGTTGATTTATGAAGATTTATTAGCGCAATAATTTTTAGCTTAAGTTTGTTGATCCTATCTTTACTAATTTTTATTGGAGCACTTTATCCAAAACAATTTGATTCTACCAACGGTGGTGTAATCGGATTATTTTGAATCTATCAGCCTAATAATGATCCATTAATAGGAACGCACATGCGCACTAGTGCTTCATTAAGGTTAACCTCATATGGGATTAGTTGTATTATCTTCTTTTTAATCAACATGGTGAGCGTGCTTTTCTATTATGGTTATAGTTTTAAAGATCAAAATTACCTAAGTTTAGAAAAGAAGCCACGAGTAATCTTTAATTACAAAGCTTTTGGTTATAGTTTTTTCATTCTAATTAGTGGGATTATTTTTATCCTTGGATTAGTGATGACTGACTTTACTCAATTCCCTGATGCTTCTAAACAAATTAATGTTGGTCAATCTTTTGGTTATGCTTTTAAGATTACTAAAGAATTGCCAAATAACGTTTATGAATTAGGGATTGATCTTTTTGGTTATCTATTAATTGTTTTATTCTTTATTCTTAATTTAGCTAGTATTTACACTTTCTTTAAATTGAATACCAAGTTAACATTAAATCTCTTTAAGAAGAAGCGACCTAACCATTAATGCGATTATTAGTTAATAATAAAAAAGCTAAATATAACTACGAATTATTAGATAAATATGAAGCTGGCATTAGCTTAAGAGGAAATGAAGTAAAATCATTAGCTTTACACCACGGTAAGCTTGATGACAGCTATATCATTATTCGTAAGAACGAAGCATATATCCTAAATTTATTGATTCCCAAATACAAGTTTGACACCTCTAAAGTGTTAAATGAAACCAGAACAAGGAAATTACTTTTACACAAAAGCGAGATCTTAAAAATTGATCTAATGAGAAAACAACAAGCGCTTGTAATAATTCCTTATCAGATCTATTTTGTTAGAAACAAAATTAAGGTCAGTATCCATTTAGCGCGACCGAAGAAACGTCACGATAAACGACAAACTATCAAAGAACGTGAGATTAGTAAAAGCCTAAGAAAGTATTAAATAAAATATGAACAAAAATAATAAAATTGATTTTCAAAAATACTTAAAGAAAAATTTAAGTTACCAAAAAAAGCGTGAGTACATCTTAACAAGAAATGCACTAGTGGCTAATGATATTAATGTAATGGCTGCTAATGTTTTTAATCCTGATAAAAACATTACTGATTTTTTAGTAGATGCGCACAAATCTAGTTTAACAATTACCAACCAAGATATGAGTGGTCGTTGCTGGATCTTTGCTGGTCTAAACCCACTAAGAAGACAAACTTCAGAAAACCTAAAAGTATCTAATTTTGTGTTTTCACAAACATATATGGATTTTTGGGACAAATATGAAAGAGCTAATGTTTTCTTAAACCGTATGGTAGAAAAAGTTGATGTTCAACTTGATGATCGCGATCTTAAAGCTGAATTGCAATCAGCTGGACAAGATGGTGGTTGATACGGTTTTTTTGAAAACTTAATTAAGAAATATGGTGTTGTTCCTCAAGAAGTGATGCCAGATAGCTTTTCTGGTCATAACACTTTTATTCTTAATGAATTACTACAGGTTTTATTAATTAAAGCAACTAAGGAGATTCGTGCTAATAAAAAATCACCTCAAAAACAAAAAGAAGTGGTTAGCTCAACGCTAAAAAAAGTGTTAGAAATGCTTGTTTTAGCATACGGACCTGTTCCAACTAGATTTGATTGACAATATATTGCTGATGCTAAAAAAGACGAAGAAAATAAAGATCTTAAAAAAGATTTAGTAAACAAAGAAGAGAAGTCAACTCAAACTAAAGCTGAAGAAAAGAAATCAGAAGCTGAACAACAAGAAGAAAAAGCTAAACAAGATTTAAAAGAAATCAAAACTGAGTTTTCTCACATTAAAAGAATTACGCCATTAGAGTTTGCTAAGAAATACGTTAAATTTGAAAACTATGATTTCTTAGACCTATGAACAATTGGGAATACTACCGATTACAAAGTTAACCAAAAATACACATTAAAAGATTCAAACAACGTGTATGAATTCGATAACTTTACATTCTTAAATGTAGATAGAAAAATTCTTAAGTTTTTTGCGCTAGCAAACCTAATTTCTAAGCAAACTATGTGGTTTGCTTGTGATGTAACTCACTACCGTAACAACAAAACTGGTGGATTTGATAACCAACAATTTGATTACGACGCATTATTTAATATTGATTTTAGTGTGGATCGTAACCAACAAGTAAGAAATCACTTCATCTCATCTAACCATGCGATGACTTTATGTGGAGTAGATTTTGACGAAGCTAAAACATTAACCAAACAAAAAGAATTAGCTAAAAAATACGCTAAACTTAATAATTTTGATCAATACCAATTTGTATCAGAACTAAGTGAAACATTTGTTTTCAAAAAATGAAAGATTGAAAACTCATGAGGTGAAAAAGTTGGTAACAAAGGTTTCTTCTACATGAACGATAAGTGATTTGATGATTATTTAATTGATATTGTAATCTCAACTAAAGCTGCAGATGATTTCTTTGCTAATCCAAAATTTGTTGATCAAGATTTAATTGGTTTAATTAAACAATTAAAAACTAAAGAGATCTTAAAACAAGGTTTAAATTCTAAACCAATCTTAATAGATGGTTATGACCCATTAGGTACTAACATTAAAGGAGTTAAATAATGGCTAAATTACAACTAAAAGAGTCACTAAAACAGTTACAAAACTTATCACGTTCTAAATTTAATAAACAACTAACTAACATCTTGCATACCACAGGTGTAAAAGCGGTATCATATAACGGTTATAATTTTTCTAAGAACTCATTCTCATTTAATGTTGATCTAAGCGCACAACCAATAACTAACCAATTCCAAACTGGAAGATGTTGAATCTTTGCGGGATTAAACCTATTAAGATATCATTTAGCTAAACAACTAAATGTTGATGATTTAGAACTATCTCAAAGCTATCTAGCTTTTTGAGATAAGTTTGAGAAATCAAATTATTTCTTAGAAACTGTTACTGAACTAAGACATAACAAGTTAAGCGATCGCACTTTATCATTTATTTTAAGAAATGGTGTGGCTGATGGTGGTCAATGAAGTATGTTAACCAACTTAATTAAAAAATATGGTTTGGTGCCTAAATCAGTAATGCCTGATACTGCTAACTCAGCTTCAACAACCCAACTTAACTACTTGATTAATTTAAAACTAAATCAAGCAGCAAGCAAGATTATTCAAAACAAAGATAAGTCTTTGGCTGAACTTAAAAAAATCAAAACAAAAGCGTTAGATGAAATATTTTATCTATTAAGTTCAATTTATGGTGAACTGCCAACTAAGTTTGATTTTAGTTATACTAAACTAATCAAACACGATAGTGCTGATAAATCAGAATCTCATTTCAATTACGTGCCTAATAAGATTGTTGAAACTAACTTAACACCTTTAAGTTTTTATCAAAAATACTTTAAAGATTTAATCGAAAAACAAGGTTTTGTTTCAGTAATCAACGCACCAGCTAACAACAAACCGTTTAACCAAACCTTTAGTGTTAAATATTTAAATAATGTAATTGAATCAGAAGACACATTACACTACAACGTTGAACAAGGATTGTTTAGTTATCTAACGATTAAACAATTAATCAATAAGCAACCTGTATGGTTTGGTTGTGAAGTTAAGAATATCTACCTAAACGAAGCTAGAACTTTCTGAGATGATCGATCATTTGATTATGAAACATTATTTAATGTTGATCTAAGTTTATCTAAGAATGATCAGTTAGATTATTGATTATCATCAATCAACCATGCAATGTTGATTACTGGAGTTGATCTTGATTTAGACCAATTTAATAAGATTGATCAAGAGTTTAATAAGTTAATTAAAGCTAATAAAAACAAGCAAGCTTACCAATATTTAGTAGAAGCTATGGATAAATTAACTATTCATAAGTGAAAGATTGAAAACTCTTGAGGTCAAGATCTAGGTCACGCTGGGTACTTTGTAATTTCAGATTCTTATTTCAAAAAATATACTTATCAAGTAGCAATCAACCAACAATCATTTAATGAATTAGTTGATCAGTTAAAATTAACTAAAGAGTTTGATAAACCTGTAATATTATTAGAACCATGAGATCCAATCGGAACGCTAGCGAAATAATTCACGACATTAACAGCTGTATTAAAAATAAAAAACAACCATTGATCATGATTCTGGTTGGTTTTATTGTTGGTGTAATCGTTTTTGGTGTGGGAATTTATCTGACTTTAACAAACACTAATGCATTTGATGCACCACCTAATATGAATAATGGTGATTCTACTACTGATAAAACAAACACAACTCAGGAAACATCATCAAGATTGTTTTTAATGGCTTTTGTAATCATTCTAGGGTTTGGAATGTTGGGATTCTTCTTGCACATTAAACAGCGTAATAATTTCCAAGAATTAACTTACAACGCAAATTTATTTTTTAGAAGACATAATTCTTTTTTTAAAATAACTAAATACCAGATTAAACAACTAATTATCGCCAAAGCGTTAATTAAAGAAATACAAGAAGGTGGTGAACAAAACGATGTTAAATAAACTAGCAGAAAAACTAAAGATCTCTAAAGAAGAATTAAAAAAACGTCTAAACGTTTCAGATGATGTGACAGAGTCACAACTATTAGTGGCTCTAGGTTTTGATAAAATGGCTGCTTATAACGATCTATTAAATTACACAAAGAACATCGTAGGGGCTGAACAAATTGATCTATCTAACTTTAATACGAATAATTTTGAAGGGGTATTTGAAAAAATTCAAGAAGATATCGTAAACGACCCTAGAGCATCTGATGAAGTAAGAAAAGTAGCTGAGTTCATGGAAAAACTTCAAGCCGTATATGGTGATGCAATTTTCAATTACGATTACGGTGTTAAAGACGAAGACGACAAAGATGATAAACCGATCTCAGCGCCTAAAGATAAGAAAAACTTATCTTAATTGATTACATACATAGAAACAAAAAAATATTAAGCCGGAGAAGGCTTAATATTTTTTGTTAGTTTTGTGCAATGTAATTACATTAATATTGTAGCACAAATTATAACTAACGCCCAGGTTTTCGACTACTTAAAAATAGGTTATGTTCATTATTTTGCATATTAATGATTCTTGAAGCAAAATAATCGACTTCTTTTTCTTCTCACTTATGTAAGCGTTTAAACTTTTTAATCACCTTTTTTAAATCGCTGTTTCAGCTCTTATCGATTAAACGATCAAGCTTTTTAATCAACTTTTTCTTGTGAGAATGAGGTGATTGCCAATTGTATTCGATTTGCAAGATAACACTACTTAATTCGACACCAAGTAGGTTAGCAATCATATTGCTTTTTAGATTAATATAAACTTTTGGTTTGCTTATGAGTAAGTCTTTAGTTTTATTAAACACCATGGTGTTGTATCAATCAATTTATCGTTTAGTTTTTTTATCTAATTATTTTATCTTATATAAAACAAAGAATTAAGTTAGCTTAAAACGATCTTGAATATTACAGTTCAAATCGTTGTATAAAAGACCAAGATCAACTTTATTATTCATTAATAACTATAACTTAATAAGTTTTTATGAATATTATAAAGGATATTTTGCCTTTTTATTAAATAAATAGTCTATAATAAAACATTTTAGTAATCAGGATCGATCTAAAAGTTTAGATTAATCAGTTTTGTTGATCTTGATCTTATCTATAAAGATAAAAACTTATGATATGTTATAAAGATAGTGTAATAAGAAAACAAAGATATGAAATACAATTTATTAGCTAATAACTACAAGATGCCTAGTATTGGCTTTGGAACTTATAAGTTAGAAGAAGGCCAACAAACCGTGGATGCTGTAAGACATGCTTTAGAAGTAGGTTATCGACATATAGACTGTGCTGAGATATATAAGAACCAAAAATCTGTGAGTCAAGCAATCAAACTATCTAACGTAGATCGTAAAGAGATCTTTGTAACATCAAAGATCTGAAACGATGATAAAGGTTATGAATCAACTAAATTAGCTTTTAAGAAGATCTTAAATGATCTTGATCTAGAATATTTAGATCTATTATTAATTCATTGACCAATAGGTAATAACTTTAAGAACAATTGGCAAGAAGTTAACGCGCAAACTTGAAAAGCAATGGAGGAGTTGTATCTTGAAGGTAAGATAAAAGCAATCGGGGTAAGTAACTTCTTAGTTCATCATCTAGAAGCTTTGAAAAAAAGCGCAAAGATCTTACCGATGGTAAACCAACTAGAATTCCATCCTGGGTATATGCAACCTGAAATTGTTGATTATTGTAAGAAGAACAATATCGTAGTTCAAGCATGATCGCCGTTTTCTCAATCTAAGATTTTAGAGCATAAACAGTTAGTTGAACTAGCTAAAAAATACGAAGTAACAGTACCTCAATTAATCCTTAATTGAATTCTGCAAAAAGATATTGTTCCCCTACCAAAATCTAAGACTTTCGAACGGATCAAATCTAATTTTGATGTATTTAATTTTTGAATTAATCAAAACGACGTTAAGATAATTGATGAATTGACTGATATTGGCGGGTTAAATCTTCACCCAGATCAAGTCGAATTTTAATTAATAATATTAATTAATCTAAAGCAATTTTTATAAATAAAAATAAATAAGTTTTATAGTTTTATTAACTGTAATTTTTTACAGTTGTTTTAGGTAAATAATTAATATGGACGTAAGAAAAAATGGTTCCATCTGATCAAGTTGTTTTAAAGAAACAGCAGATGGTGTTTATTTAAAAAATGAAACTGTTAAACTAAACAACAATCGTTATGAAAGTTTAGATTTAACATGAGAAAAAATTGATGGTGCTAAAAGCTATGCAATCGTAATGGTTGACTATGAAGCATCTCGTGTGATTGGTCAATCTTTTACACACTGAATTGTGGCTAATGTTAAAGAAAATAAATTAGCATATGCTGCTAATATTAACGACAAGAACATTATCCAAGGTTTAAACTCAACCGCTCAAGGACAAACTGAAAGTTCTAAAGGTGTTTTAATTGAGTGTGTTCCAGGTGCTTTTAAAAACACAGCACAAGCTGCTAGTGATTACCTACCACCCCTTCCACCAGATGATACGCACCTATATACAATTAGAGTATATGGACTAGATGTTGAGAAACTAGAACTTCCAAAGCACTTTAGTTTATCTGATCTAAATAAAAAGATTATTCACCATGCAGTAGGTGAACACGAATTACACTTCTGGTACAAACCAAATTAAGGTGGTATATAAACGATGAAAAAATATTCAATTGGTAATAATAGCAAGATCTGATCAAAGATGGTTGGATCAGATGGTTATCTAGCTTTACACGGTGGTGCTCATGATAACAAGAACAACACACCATTCCCCTCTTTCTCATTAGATCTATCATGAGAAAAGATCCCTAATGCTAAAAGTTATGCAGTAATGATTGAAGACTTTGATGCAGCTGAAGTAATTGGTTTTAGTTTCATTCACTGAATTGCAGTAAATGTTAAAACTAATCACATTCCAGAAAACCAATCATACTTAGATCATAAGAAATGATTAGATTCTAAACAACCGACATATTCTGAAGCAATCTTATGACAAGGTCATAACTCAAGTGTTAACAAAACATTAGTGGCTAACAACAAAACTAATCCAAATTTAGGTGGAATTTTACCAGAAGGATTTACTTCAACTTCTTCTGAAAACTCATTAATGTATTTTGGTTGCTATCCACCAAATGCAGATCACACTTACACTGTAACTGTTTATGGGTTAGATGTAGAAGCTAAAGATTTAGCTTACCACAAAAATCACCGTACGCAAAAACACCACTTAAATGAGCCTTTCTACGTTGGTGATTTCATGCATGCAATCCACAAACACGTTGTAGGCAAACACACATTACATTTCAAATACAAAAAAGTTGGTTAATAACCAACAATATAACTTTGATATTGAAATTTCAAATAGATATATTACAATATTATTGAGTATAAACTCGAGATTAACAAAAAAATATAAGCAGTTACCCCTTTATCTGCTTATATTTTTTTTATGCTTATGAGTTTATTTAACAATAAAGTTAATTACTTTGTTTTTAACAAAGATCGTCTTAACTAACTTTTTATCTTGTAGTTGGCGCTTGATAATATCTTGTTCTAAGAAGAACTTACTTACTTCTTGTTCATCTGAATTGATTGCAAACTCGTGAACTAATTTAAACTTACCATTAACACTACATGAGATTGTTACTACATTTTTAATTAAGTAAGATTCATCTCATTTAGCTAAATTCATTTTAAATAATAATGTTTGGTTGTTTAGTTTACTATTTAATTCTTCAGCTAAATAAGGAGCGAAGAATGATAAAACAATTAAAAAATTAGTCATCATCTCTTTATTAAGCTGGGTTTGTTTATAACAAGCATTAATAAAGATCATCATCTCACTAACAACCAGATTGAATTCAAAGTTTTCTAGATGTTTATTAACGTTCTTTAAGAAATTATGATAATCATAATTTAGTTGTTCTGTTGGTAAATCATTAATTTCGATCTTATCAAATAGGTTATAAACTCTTTCTAGAAACTTTCTAGTTCCATTAACCGCGTTTGAGTTTCATCCCAAGCTAGCAGTAATTGGTCCCATAAACATCACGTAAGTGCGAATCGTATCAGCACCATGAGATAAGATTAGATCATCGGGGTTGATAATATTACCTTTAGATTTTGACATCTTCGTATTATCTTCACCTAGAATCATTCCTTGGTTAATCAGTTGACTAAACGGTTCATTAGAACTTACTACGTTAATCTTATGCAAGAATTTGTACCAAAATCTTGCATACAGTAAGTGCAATACGGCATGTTCTTGTCCGCCTACATAAAGATCAACTGGCATAAAGTGATCAAATAATGCTTTGGCTTGCGGGCTATCTAATGGAATATAGTTCTGATCTTTTTCAGTTTTATTCAGATCGGTTAATTTCAAGATGTAAGCTAGATAATACCAACAAGATCCAGCTCATTGAGGCATCGTATTTACTTCACGTCGATATTTCTTATTATCAATTACTGGATGTAATCATTCATCACTAGCATTAGCAAGTGGTGGCAAACCGTCTTTATTAGGTGAAAAATCAGTTAGATCAGGTAATCTAAGTGGTAGATCGCTATCTTTTAAAAGAAAGATATTGTGATTTTCATCAAACAATACAGGGAAAGGTTCACCTCAGTATCTTTGTCGTGAAAAGATTCAGTCCCGTAGTTTGTAATTAGTTTTTTTAGTCCCTAGATTGTGTTTTTGTAAATAAGCAATTACTTTATCAATTGCTTGTTCGTTATTTAACCCATTAATAAAATCTGAATTAATGTGTTCACCATCCAACATATAAGGATAATCACTAGACTTAATTACGGGGATGATCTCTAGATTGTATTGTTTAGCAAACTGATAATCACGATCATCATGAGCAGGTACTCCCATGATTGCACCTGTTCCATAGTCACTAACAATATAATCAGCAATATAGATAGGTAACTTCTTATTCGTAATCGGGTGGATCACGTAATAGTTTGTATTAATTCCTTGATATCTTACAGTTTGATCAATACTGTTTTGTTTAATAAATTGTTCAATCTCAGGATTTTTATCAGTTATTAAATTTTGCTTAACTATCTCGTGGTCTAAACTGATTGCAATAAAACTAGCACCAAAAATCGTATCAGCTCTTGAAGTAAACACTTCAATGAATTGATTGTTTAACTGGTCAATCTGAAACTTGATTGTCGCACCAACTGATCGATTAATTCAATTAGCTTGCATCGTTTTAATTGAATTAGGTCAGTTTAATTGTTCAAGATCATCAATTAATTGATCAGCAAACGCAGTGATTTTTAGCACCCATTGTCGCATTTTTTTCTTAACAACCGGATAAGATCCGCGTTCAGAGATCTTATTGCCGTTTTCATCAGTTAGCACCTCTTCATTTGCTAACACCGTACCCAACTGTTCACACCAGTTAACTTCAATATCATCTTGATAAGCTAAACCGTGCTCATATAATTTCTTAAAGATTCATTGTGTCCATTTAAAATAATTAGGATTAGTAGTATCAACTTCTAAACGATAATCATAATTAAATCCAAGACGTTTAAGTTGGGTTCTAAAGTTATCAATATTTTCTTGAGTAAATTTAGCTGGATGGTTATTAGTTTGAATCGCATATTGTTCAGCTGGCAAACCAAAAGCGTCCCATCCCATTGGGTGTAGCACATTAAAACCTAAAGCATTTTTTCATCTTGAGATCACATCAGTTGCCATATACGCCTTAACGTGACCCATATGAAGCCCTTTTCCACTAGGATAGGGAAACATATCAAGAATATAGTATTTAGGTTTATTCTTATCAAATTGATAAGAATAAATATTATGATCATTTCAGACCTTTTGTCATTTCTTTTCAATTAAATTATGGTTGTACATAGCTTTAAGGTTTTATTTTAAGAATTATCTGAACTCATAAGTTTTAAAAACTTAGAGATGTCAGCATTGTTACAAGCTGCAGTAATTAGATCGTTTTTTAAGATCATTGTCTCAGCTGTAATCGGATAGATGTTTTTATATTCTCTGGTAATTGAGATGATATTAGCTTTAGATTTGTTTCTTACATCGATATCGATTAGTTTTTTATTAACAACATCTTTAGAGCTAGCATACACCCTAACTAGTGAGATATCTTCATCGATTGAGATAATTTCACTATTAATACTGTGTACTACTCTCATCGCCACGTTTTCACCCACGATTTCTTCAGGTATTACAGCTTCTTTTACCCCAAAGGTTTTTAGCACTCTTTTGTGTACATCGTTTTTTGCTCTGGCAATGATGTTCTTAACTTTTAGTTCACGTAAGTTGGTTGCAATAATAATTGATTCTTCAATACTACTTACTGATAAGATTACTGTACCAAAATTATTGATTGCCACATCAGCTAATGACATAATATCAGTAGCATCTAAATGGATGGCATAATCAAACCGTTTAGCTTCTAAATTAATCTTTTCTTTATTTTTGTCAAGAATTAGCACCTTACAACCTAATTCTTTGAGCTTAGACGCAACCTTAATTCCAAAGCGTCCAATCCCGATCACGCAATAATCTGCCCGTTTCATAATCTAGGTAATATTATAAATATTAATATAATAAAAATCAGTCGACAACTTTTTATTTATATAATATTTTGTATAATTCGTATATGTATATTAGCTTATTAATTGTAATGTAATTAACTAATGGAAGTATCTAGCTCGAATAGATATATTAGTAGCTAATTATTTATAATATGGAGTATTATGTTAAACAGGTCGGCTAATAAAAAGCTAAAGAAAACCAAAACCAAAAAACCAATTAAGATTACAGTAGGATTAATTGGCTTTTTGATTTTGGCTACTGTTGTGCCATTAGTTAACATACCGCTTTTTGGTTTATATAATAATAAGAAAAATAACGATAAAACGCGGAATAAGTTTGAAAAAGATCAGAAGTTTTTAGCAGCTTCTAAAGAGAAGTTACTAAAAGAAAATCCGAATGCGATAATTCCTAATGTGGCTTTAGATTTTCATGCTGCTAATAGCGGGGATAGTAAAGACGTTCCGCTGATTCCAACTGTTTATGATAATTATCCATTCAAAATAGTTGAAAGATTAAAGAAGGCTAAGGTGGATTCGACTAACTGAGAAGAGTTCAATGATTTTATTTATAAAAATCTTGATCGCAATATGTTAGATGACATCCTAAGCTCATTTATGTCGTTCTATCCGGTATTTCATGGTTCATGATTAAGTGAGTTAACCGAAAGAATTTTGCTATACCGTTATCAAAAGATCGGAATCGTTAGTGGATTTTTTAAACAATACCACGCTGAAGTAGATAATGCATACTTTGTTAATAAGGACAATTTTGCTTTTGTTTCAAGTATTAAAGCTGATCTGATTGCTGTACATAAATTATTTGGGAATGTGCCAACTGAAGTTGGGATTTCAGTTAGAACTTCAGCAAATTCAAAGATCATGATTGATCCCCAAACAAAAGGTGTGGTATTAACTAATGCTAGTATTTTTTTAGAATCTTCAGCTGGGTCACTAAGTCCTTATACAAGTATTTATGTAAAAACTAATTCTACTGATGATAAGAATGTTTATGACTACTTTGGTAAGGCGCTTACTGGTAGTGCTGTTCAACCGATTCCAAGTTTTCCCCTTACTGGAATCTTGTACAGTATCATCAATGATAGAAATGTTGTTAAGAATGATATTCAAAAATACTTTTATGAATGAACTATACCAGTATTAATTAATTTCTTTACTGGTTCTTATTACGATCAACAAAATATTGGTAAAAAACCTAAATAGTGATCACCATCAATAAAAGATACTAATAGATCAAACAACTATGGTTCCACAAAGAATCGTTCGTATTAACAATAGTTTACCAAAGAATTGGCAAAACCATAAGTTAGCCAAAACAAAAAAACCTGAAAATCTAAACTGGCAGGAGTTCTTTTTTTATAGTGCGAGCCAACAAGCTAAATACTACTTAAAACAGATGGTTTTTAGTTGGATCTATATAATCCCGATCCTTGGTTTTTTTTATTTTATCTTTAAAAGTGAAAAAACTAATGAAAAATTGGTTTATAACAAACTTAAGCACCAGTATTTAAAATCAGGAGGTGATAACTGGTTGGTTTTTTTAATCCTTTATCTAGCAGTTTGATTATCTTTTGTTATCTGAGCAAACTTATTAATTTTTTTAACAGATAACTTTTATCCAATTAGCGATCCTAAGAATGTTGATAAGATTGTTTCATTATTTTTAACAGGCAATCTATTAATCTTCTTATTCTTTAGTTATATGTATTTAACTTATTGGTATAGCTTTGTTTATCGCAAGTTTAGAAATGATATTTTTAATACGATTAAAATAACTCGCAACCAAATTAATCCTTTTTCTTTCTTTTCTTTTATTATCAAATGTGATGATGGCGATTATTTAAAAGAATTAGAAAAAGATAAAAGAAAAAGAAATAATAACAAAGAAGCGATCAATAAGTTAAGGTTATTGAAGGCTAAGAAGTTAGCTAGAAGTAAAGGTTATTATTTATAAAAGTTCAGGTTATTCATTTAATAATTGACGCTTGTTGTAAGCGTTAATTTTTATGTTTTTTCTAGTGAAATTGGTTTAGTAAAAAATTGGGCTTGAACTTGATTTATAAAGGGTTATAAAAATTTTATGGTTAAACAAAGCCTTACACAATTAGCTTGTTTATTTATAATTTCTATAAATTATCATCTCACCAATTATTAGTTATTTACTTAAAAAACTTTGATACGATCCTAAATTTGTTGAGATACAAGATTATAAGATGTGTCGAGTTGTTTTTAATCACTAGATATATATCTAACTTAATAGTTCTGCTTTAACTATAAAAATACTTAACTCATTCCTAAATATGAAATATATGAAAGGATTCAATTTATTTAAATATGCACTTAGCGTATTATGATTTTTAAGTGTCTGCACTTTAACAACGAAAACAACTTAATGATGATGGTGTTCTTGTTGAATATGAAGCAGCCACACCTACTGTTAATGTTAATGATAAAATAGGTAGAAATTTTATATTTTATCTTAACTCACCGTTAGCTGGTGAATATACTATAAGCGGATACTACAATTCACCAACTCAAAGAGGGTTAACTTTTTCTACACCTGGTGCAAGCGCTAATATTGTTGAGATAAGAAACTTAAAATCTGATAATGGAGAAGAAAAAATTGTTAGCATCTTTTAACACATTAGATGCATCTAATACTAATAGCAATAAAAATGGCTATACTGTTGATATTCAAAAATCCGCATTAACTTTAGTAAAAGGTTTAAATAAAGTAGTTGTTACAGGTTTGAGTGAACTAGATAATGGTAACGCACCTTATCTTGGTGATTTGCAATTCACTTTAAGAAAAAGTTATGTTAGTTATTTTAGTTAAAACTAAATTTTGTATAAAGCACTAGATTAAATAATTCTAGTGCTTTTATATTTTTAATAAATATATTAATAACATTATTTTTAATAAGTACTATAAAAATAAGCAAAACCCTTTATTTCTAGAAGAAGAAGAAGAAGAAGAAGAAGAAGAAGAAGAAGAAGAAGAAGAAG
>NZ_KI912418.1:50908-52372 GCF_000518305.1 Mycoplasma imitans ATCC 51306 | reverse complement strand
CCTTGATCTGAAAGTGCATATGTCATCAAAGAGATGATTCCTGCACTAGCAAATATTACGGTCCCTAAGAAGACTAGAAATAATGCTAATTGTCTTCTAGTAATATTAATAATTTTTGTAAATTTCATTTGTACCTGTAATTGAATATATAAATCAAGCTAATTAATCATCCTTATTCATTAAAAGTAATGAAACCTTATTAAAAAAATTATTAAAACAAGATTAAGATACTTTAATAAATCTCTTTATACATTTATTTTATAAAAAAAAAGAGCGTCTTGTGAATAGTTAAATTGACTACAGACAAAATTTTGCTCACAGCGAGTCAAATAATTATTAAAATTAAGAAAAAAATAAGAACAATAATTCTTCACGAATTATTGTCTAAATTTAATAGATTATTTAAGGTTCGGATTTAATATCCTAAATAGTTTGACATCTGTATGATTTGCTGTTACTTATTTCTTTATTAACGACATGGTAATTAACAAAGAATAATGAAGCAAATGGAACGTACATTAAGATTCTAGTTCTTCTAGAAAACACTCCGCCTTTAGCATATGCTAAGAATCAACTCAAGTATGTAAGCACAAACACTAAGCCACTAGTAATAAATAGATCTTGACCAGTATATAGAGATCAAGGATCATTAAAATCGCTATCTACGGGTAACGCTTTGTTTTCGGCTGTAGGATTAATTTTATCGTAAGCGTTAGCATACAAGAATAAGATCAATAATGTAATGAATAATGCTTGAGTTATATCTATAGCTAATAAAGTTAAAGATAATCTAGCTTGATTTTTTCTAACTTTAACACCAAAAGTATAAGGATTTTTATCAAAGATAATTCCTAAGCTCATTACGAAAAATGTAATAATGAAGAATAGCGGTAATGCTGTTCTGTAATCAGAGACTACTCTTAGCTCAGATTCATTAAATTGTCTGTTTCAACGATTAAAATCATATACATATGCGTTATTTACATCTACAGATGGTTTTAGTTTAAAACCAATTCCATATATAAATGTCATTGTAATGAAGTAACTAACAAAACCTATAACAAAAATCAAATAAAATAACGATAAGTAAAGAACTGTTTTAGTTAACTTGATCTTAAATACTGTTTGATTTGATGCTAGGATTTTTTGATATCACTTTAAACCTGTTGTGTCTAGTTCTAAGAAAACGTTTTGTTCTAACTTATTAGGTGTTTTTAAATAAGAAATTAACCCAATAAAAGGAATTAATGATAATATTCTTTGCTTTTCTTTGAAAAGACTTAACTTAACATAAGCTAAGAAGAAACTTAAATATAAAGTTAAATAAACAATGTTTCAGAATGTAAACGAATCTTTATTGTAAAAATACGGAAGGATAGATGCATAATTTAAAATTGATATTTTTAAATCAGCAAAGAAATTATTGTTAATCTGAACAAAAGATAATAACCCTGAATAAATAGT
>NZ_KI912418.1:0-50438 GCF_000518305.1 Mycoplasma imitans ATCC 51306 | reverse complement strand
CTTTTGTTCAAGATAAAGCTAGTTCTGTTTCTGTTTTAGATGGTTTTTGACTAGGCTTAGAAACAACAATTTCGTAAGCTTATCCTCAGTAATAGACACTTTTAGAAATTCAAAATTATCTAATGATTCTGCTCTTTTAAAAAACTACCATCGGTTTTTTTAAAGGTCAAATTGAAGTTTTGTTCATCGTAATTTATTGAACTAGTTGAATCTTTATTGTCTTGTTCTAATCCCTTCTTCCATTATCCTTAGTGAAATTACACTTATAATTTTATTTAACTTCATAAAATCTCCTAATAATAGATGTAAATAATCCAAACTAACTTTGAATTAGTAGATATATCTATTTATTCAAAGATTTTTTAAAATATCATTTTTAAAGATTTAAAAATGATAGCTTGGACTATCTTATAAATCAACTAATATAACTTATACTAATATAAAAAATCAACTTTTCTGTCAAATTTTTAAATATTAAGATTTTGTTTTTGTTTACCTAATTTAATTATGATTAATAACTTTATTCGTCGTTATAGGAAATTATAGCGCCGAATCAATTTTGTGTAAAACAGTTAATTAACCTAAAAGAGATAGCTAAATATAATTTGGTAAGAGTTAAAAAAAAATAAGAAGTAAAACGACGAGCAAATGAAACAGATTTGAAAATTAATTATTTAGTTTGTTAAACAATTTGGTTCTGGTATTGAAAGTAACTATTAAACATCATTCATTATATTGTTAAGCCTGTTTTCAGGCTCAGGTTGATGATTAACGCATCGGTAAACTAGAATTGTTGAGAGAAAATGTTGTTAAGTATCAAAACAGCCAAACACTAGAAATGTTAAATGTAAGCAAGGAAAATTCCTATAAGAATGAAAAGAATTCGTGGCGAAAAGAAAGATTCCCTAATTACCCCGAAATATCAAATAATCATTCAAAATAAGTTATCTTAGATGTTCTTTCTTTAGCTTTTGCTCGTTTCTCAAACAATGAAATTGTTTATTAAATAACGACTACGTATGTTTTTAAAGTAAGTTCTAGCGTAATCTAAAATTGCTTAAAAACTATTCAAAATGAGATGTGCGATTGACATGAAAGACCATTAGAAAACAACTATCCAGCCATAATGATTACTGCAAAGTTTTAAGATAAAAAACACAGAAAGTGGATGTTAAAAGTATGAAAATAAAATACTTTATCTGGTGATAGGAATCAATGCTGACTGTCAAAAAGAGCTTATAGCACTGAATGGGATACTGAATAAACAAACCTTGTTGATAATCTGAAGGGTCAAGTATTGTCTGAAACATGCATTATAGTTTCAGATGGCCTAAAGGAGCAATTGAAAACATTTATCCAAAAAACAACGCATATTACTTACACTCTTTATATGATTAGAAATGCCGCGAAATATGTATCATACTCCACGAGATCAGATTTTTTAAGGAACTTAAAAAAAACATATACAGCGGAGACAGTTGAGAAGACGCAAAATACAGCTTTAATATTAAAAAAAATAAGTGAGTAGGTTCTAGCCAAGCAGGCAGGTGAAGTTGTCAAAAGAACTAAAACAGCATAGAAAAACTCTTCTCTTTTTCTAAAACTTTATGGAGATTAGTTTATATCAGCAACATAGTTGAAAACTGTAGTTGATAGTTTATTAACTACAAAAAAATCTTTTAATAACATAAGCTAACTAACTATTAGATCTTTATGTACATTTTGGTTACAGCCCAAGAGATAAAAAACTAAATAAAAATAGTCGCGGAGTTGGAAATTCAATTAAAAAAAATATGAAGAATTGATGCATCTATTTTAGTACTTATTTGAGAAAAACGGGAGGTTTAAAAAAACTCAGATTAAACAAAATTAGCTTCGTTTCGTAAATTTCTCAAAATAGCTGTTAATAAATTTCGAATTATTTTTTTGTGAAACAAAAGAATCGGCTGTTGAATATGTTAAACTAAAAAATCATATTATTTGAATGATGATATGAAAATGCATTTCTATTATTAAATAATTATGTTTGTGTTGTAAAGAGAAAATAACTGAAATCTAATGACCACCTGGATTGTTTACGTATAGTTTTATCTAAATAATTATTAGATTTTTTAAGGATTGATATGAAAATTAAAAAAATTACAAGTATTATTTCATTAGCAATAATAACTCCTGCTGTTCCACTTTTTGCTGCTTTTAATAATGATAAAACTGGAAAACTTAGCGATTCCAAAAGAACTTATAATCGTAATTATGGTTTAGTTAATAATAGTATAGAAATTAATAAACAAGATATTAATCCGTCAGAAGATTTATCTGGCGGTTCTTACGATGAGCTTTATGACTTTGAAAACAATGACTATTACCAAGGATTCATTACTTTTAATGGTGATTTTCGTGTTTATGATAATAATAATATTCTAAAGCTCATTAAAAAACAGCCACTAGTAGTAAATGCTAGTATCAGTAAAGCTATTCAAGGTTATTATCTAGTTGAAATAGTTTTTAAAAAGGGCTCTGATGATTACAATAAATTTGAAAGATTTTTAAAAACTAATAACTTAGTGGGTGATTTTTATATTATTGATGTAGAACCTGAGTACAAACCGAATGTTATATTGCGCGACATTCCATTTAGTCCATTTAATGAGATATCAGGAGGCACTACTAAATACTTAGACAGATACCAACCCAATTTCGAATCTAATAACTATGATAAAACAGAAAGAATAAATGCTATAAATGAAACTTCACGATTGCTATCATCTAATAATAAAAGAGTTGGTGTAGCAGTTTTAGAAATAGGAGAAGGATTTCTTCAAGCTCAAGCCTTAATTGACGCTGGAAATACTTATTATTTCAACAAAGATATAACTAGGGTATATAATCGCTGAGATCCTTTTTGACACGGACTAATATGACGTCCTAACTATGGCGGTCATGCAACAGCTGTGGCTTCAATTATTTCAGGGGTTAACGGTGTTAATCCTTATCACGATTTGTATGGCATTAAGTATAATCAACCATTTTTAAATGATTTAAATTTATTCGGTTTAGCGTTATCAGGTTTAGATAACGAAATTTCATATATTAAGAAATTAGATAATGTTAAGATCGTTAATAATTCATGAGGACATTTTCAAGAAAATAAAGTTATAAATGCAGTTACAAAACAATGGTATAACTATAATTTCTATTCAAGATACATGGACTTGATAACTGCAAACGAACCAGAATTAATCTATGTTTTTTCAGCTGGGAATAACGGTAATAATCCTATAGAATCAGCAAGAAAATTATCATGAAGTAACCTTTCATATAATTCTATAACCGTGGGATCTAATGATTCAAACCGAAGCTTAAGTTCATTTTCTTCAAGAGGAACAAATACTTATGGTGGTCCGCTAATACTTGCAAATGGAGAAAATTATGCTACACAAGATGATAAATATCGATATGGAACGAGTTTTTCAGCTCCTTTTATATCCGGTGTTATAGCTAATACTCTTTTAAAATACAAAGATAAATATAAATTAGGGATTAATTCTATTATTGCTAAAGCTATATTAGGTGTTTCTTCATTAAATGAAGCTAACGACAAAACATCGAAACAAGAGGGCATAAATAAAAATTACGGTGTAGGAATCTTAGATTATAAAAAAATTCATTCGGCATTCAACAATTTGAAATATATTAAATGGACTGATAATAAATATATTTCGGTAAATAATGGATGACACTCAAAGGATAGTTCTGATAATTTAAGTTTAGGAAGAATATATTTAAATAAAAATGATGTATTAAGAGTCGATTTATCATGATTATTTAAACCAAAAAACAGTTTTGCTTTAAATATTCAAAAATACACTAATAACTACTATGATTCTATTGATTATATTTCACAGGATTATGATTTAATCTTAAGAGATATGAACGGAAACGATATTGCTTCTTCGAGAACTCTTAATAATTTTGAATTCATAAGATATCAAATTAAAAACAGTGGTTATTACCAAATTATAATTTCCAAAGGATCTAAAACATCTAAATCAGTAAATAATGATTTAGCAGTATCTTGAACGATCGATAACAAATAAAAACTGCATCACTATGAACCGAAACTTCCGAACCATCCATGTAACCGAAAGACAATTAACCTTATTCATAGTCTATCTATTAATTGCTTTAGCTGCTAGTATTGGCATGCTGATTTTAATGAGTCAAGCAGTATCAAATGACTTGTTATCATATTTCTTTTATGATCAATCAAAATTTAATATTTCATTATTTTTACCACTGATTTTCTTCATTTTACTAGTTGGAATTACGCTGCCAATTTTGCTTACCGGTAAAGAAAAATATCAGTTTAGTGCAAGAGTAATTAATAGTCCTAAGAAAATCTATACAGCAATAACATTTATTGAGATAGCTCAATTAATCTTATGGGTATTTTTCTTATTAATATTAATCATCTATTTCTTTCCAATAAACCAATCAGTAGATCAGATTTATCAAACAAAAACCACGACTGTAGATTTTGCTAATGATCAGATTTATTCAGGTCTATTAGCGTTTATAAAAATAGATAATAATTTCTTTGTCGATCTTAAAAGATCGATCATTGATTATGCTGCAATTCTTCCATACTTTTACAATAAGAATGCATTTATCTTTTATAACGTAGTTTATTTAGTTTTTTGTCTTGGTTTATTCTTATCCTATATTAAATTAGCTCTATTTAAATCAAAACAAAGAGTATTAGCTTTAATTCCCTTTGTTGGATTAGTTATTTCTTTAAAATCTGCTAATAACTTAAACGAACAAGCACTTGATAACGATTCACAAGTGAATCTAAAATGATATCAAAAAATCCTAGAATCAAACAAGAGTGTATTTGAAATTAAATTAACTAAACAACTGTTCAAATTGTTAATATTCTACACCTTTTGAATTGTTGTATTTACGATATCTGCGGCATCAATCACATTTTTAAATCAGGGCGAATATAAACTTAATTGATCGCTTGAAAATAATAAAAGATATGTAATTGATTTAAGATCTGAAGTTTCTATAGACCAAGAGA
The DNA here is from genome assembly GCF_000518305.1 of Mycoplasma imitans ATCC 51306. Lineage (GTDB taxonomy): Bacteria > Bacillota_I > Bacilli_A > Mycoplasmatales > Mycoplasmoidaceae > Mycoplasmoides > Mycoplasmoides imitans. The sequence goes on along the minus strand of NZ_KI912418.1, from coordinate 45,355 downwards.
CGTTAGCAACAATTCAAGGAACTATTCTTTTTTTAATTCCAATACCTGTCTTTATTGGATCTATCATCTTTCTTGTTTTAAACAAAAATCCATATGTTTTTAGTGCTAAATTAACTAAAAATAAGCTTAACTTATCACTATTATTAATAATAATGGAGATTATCCAACTCCTATTTATAGTTGCCTACCCATACCTTATAGCCGCTACCCCTAATTTAGCAACATTTGCTGTAATTCGACCAGCGGTTCTTCTGCAACAACCTGTTAATCCACTTTTATCAGCGCAAGACACGTTTATGATTGGGATTAGTTTTTTAGTTGTTTTATATTCTATTTGATTCTTAATCTTTATTAAATCAGGTGTTTTTGCGCAACGAGCAGGAGTTTTAAGTATCGTTCCTTTTGTTTCTCTATTCTTTGTTAATAAATATATGGTTGAAAACAACACAAAGAGTAACAATAATAATGATCTTCCATAATTAATATTAGTTTTAGCAAAGCAAATATAAACGTTAAATTAGTTAACTTAAATGTGAACGGAAAATTTTATATACTCACAAAAAATTTACTAAAATATTTATTTATTTTTAAGTTGCTTTTTTTTAGTTTTCATGCCTAATATGTTATGTTTAAATTAACAATTTATTTAACACCAAAAAGATAAATATGTTGGCAACAAATAATTGGTTTGACTTCTATAAAAACCTGAATTTTATTAGCACAAATAAGTTACAATAATTATTAAATAAATTGAATAAAAAAATATTTGAAAAATAAAGATAAGGATATAAGTTGTGAAGCTTAAGACATTCATTAATGTTGTTTCGTTAGGAATAACAACGTCTGTTGTACCACTCTCTGCTGCATTGCAAAAAAAGGAAGCTGATGTTCCTATCACTAATCAATTAACTAAAATGAAAAATTATGGTTTAGTTAATAATGGTGTACAAATTAACAAACAAGAACAAAAGGTACCTAATGAAGTTGTTTATGGATCTGATAATTCAATCTACGATTTTGAAAATAATGAATATTACTAAGGTTTTATAACATTCAAAGGCAATGCTGTTGTTTATGATCAAAACAGCATTTTACAACTTATTAAAAAGCAACCTCAAGTTTTAGACGCAAGAAAAAGTAAAATTATTGAAAATTATTATTTGGTTTCTTTCTTTTTCAAGAAAAATTCTAATGATCAAGAAAAATTCGATCACTTCTTAGAGAAATACGATCTTTCGGGTGATTTTTATATGAAAGAAAATAATCAAGCTGTTGAGACGGTTGAACAAAGTTCTGCTCAATTTAATTATGATCCAAAAACTAATAGAGTTTGAGAAAAATTTCTAAATCGATACAATTCGAATTTCGAATCTAACGGATATACAGATTATGAGCGATCTCAGGCAATTGTTTATACAAGAAATCAATTAAAATACAATAACGAAAAAAGAATTGGTGTAGCATTTTTAGAAGTAGGGGAAAGAGAAAATGATTCAAAGACATTAATCGATGCTAGAGATCCATACTATTTTGATCCAAAAATAACAAATGTAAGAAATCGTTGAGATTAATTCTGAAGAAACGGTTTATTCAGATCTTTACAATATGGAAATCACTCTACTCAGGTAGGTTCAATAATATCAGGTACAAATGGCGTAAATCTATATCACGATCTATATGGTGTTAAATATAATCCGTTCGATTTTAATGCTGTGCATTCTGGAACAGCATATAGTGGGTTAGAAAACGAAATTGATTACATAAAGAGATTGAATAATTTAAAAATTGTGAATAATTCTTGAGGAGTGAGAAATAGTAATAGCATTCCTGAAGCATGGTATAGTTACAATTTTTATTCAAGATATATTGATCTTGTAACAGCAAATGAACGCGAAATGATTTATGTGTTTTCTGCTGGAAATAATGGTAACTTAGCACAAAAATTTAAAAAATTATCGCGCGATCAACTTGCTTATAATACTATAGTGGTTGGCTCTAATGATTATAATGGTAAAAAAAGTAGTCTTTCATCTATCGGTTCATATAACACTAATGTCCCGTTGATTTTAGCTAACGGTAGTAATTATTCTTTTAAAAACGATTTCTCATCAGGGACTAGTTTCTCAGCACCATTTATATCAGGAATCTTGGCTAATACATTAATCCAATATAAGGAAAAATACAAACTTGGTATCAACTCAATAATAGCCAAGGCGGCTTTAGGTGTTTCTTCAAAATATGACAATTCTAATGTGCAAAAAGGTTTAGATTATGAATATGGTGCTGGTTCATTAGATTACAAAAAACTAAGCTCTGCATTTAATAATCTAAACTATATTAGATGAACTAATAATAGACAAGTGTTAGTGAATAATGTATGAAGCAATAAAAACGCTGATAACTCTTTAACAGTTAAAAAAATCTTTTTAAGAAAAGGCGACGTTTTAAGAGTTGCTTTATCATGATTATTTAACCCCGAAAGACAAACAACTTATAAAAGACAACTAAAAGAAACTTTAAATTTAACAAGTTCTATTAATTATTTATCTCAAAATTATGATTTAATTTTAAAAAAGGACGTACTTGAAAAGGTTTCTTCTAAAACTTTAAGAAATTACGAATTCATTAAGTATACTGTTTCTGAAGATGGTTATTATGATTTGGTAGTATCAAAACACTCAAACCGTCTAGTAAAACCTGAGATAGAATTGGCTTTATCATGAACAACTGATATAGAGTAAGTTAAAAAATAAAATGAAAAAATATTTTAAGATTATCAATGTAACCAGAAGGCAATTGGCGTTATTTTTAGTTTATTTAGCGACGATTTTTCTATCAAGTGCTGGAATCATCAGTTTAATGACAAACGCAATTGTATCTCCTGGTGGAAATAACTTCGTAATTTATAGCGAAAATTTATACATGATTTCTCTAATTTTACCGTTAGTTTTCTTTGTTATTTTTGCTATCACCGGTTTAGCAATTTTATTAACCGGTAAAGAAAGTTATAAGTTTGATAATAAACTAATTCAACAAACTTATAAGTTCAAGACATTATTAGCTTTTATTGAATTTGTGCAGTTAATTGCATGATTGTTTTTCTTGATAATTTTAATCGCTTATTTCTATCCGATTAATAAAACAATTGCACAAATTTATCAAGAACAAATAGCTACAGCTGATTTTACTAATCGCAGCATTCAAACTGGTTTGTTATCATTCATTAGTATTAATAACAACTTCTTTGCTGATCTAAAATTATCTGTTTTGAAATATGCAGCTACACTTCCATATTTCTTTAACAAAGATGTATTTTCATTATCAAATATCATTTACTTTGCTTTATACATCGCTTTATTTATTCCTTTCTTAAAACTTATTTTATTTAAACCAAAGCAAAGAGCATTAGCTTTAATTCCATTTAGCGGATTGGTATTAAGTTATCTAAAATCAACAAGATTTAATCATGAAGGATTAATCACTGAGAATAATGAAAACTTAAAGTGATATCAAAAAATCTTATTATCAAACAAGACAGTATTCCAAATTAAATTAACTTCAACGGTTGTTTACTTGTCATTCTTCTTTTTAGTTGGCGTGTTGACATTCACAGCATTCGCTTCATATTTTATTCTTACTGATGGATATGGATACACACTAATCCCTTCTGATACTTATGTTGCGGCTTATTCAATTGACTTTTTAAATTATTCTATATCAGAAAAGGAAATATTATTATCGTTATTTTGATGAGCGGCAGCAATTATAATGTTGATCGTCTTCATCGTATTTAGTATGGGAATCATTTTAGATGATAATCCATTAGTATTTCCTAAAGCAATCAGAAAGAATAAATATACTTTATCATTAACTCTAGTTGTTATTGAAATTGCACAATGAGCATTCTTATTATTAGTGTGAATTTTCTTTTTATCTAATGCAAGCTGAAGAATTATATCGTCAGTTGCAGTTGTTCCAGCTGTATATCCTCTGCCTGAACCCGTTAAGCCAGATTTAACTAATTTAATTTATTCTAGCTCAGATTTATTTACAACTACAAATTTATTCTTCGTAGCATTATATCTAAGCTGATTCTTGATCTATGCAAAAGCTGGTATGTTTTCTAAGAAAACGCGTTTATTAATGTACGTTCCTTTTGCTTCGTTGTTTTTTGTTAAACATCACGCACTTAATACAGAAACAGAAACAAAAAATTCTTATAAATGTCAGATACTTTAATTAAATAAATTTCGAATTTCATAGATTTTTGTTGTTTAAGTAATAATATTATGGTTTACTTCTTGTTCTTATGAAGTAAGAATAAGACTAAATTTTTATATAAGTTTTGTAAAAACTAAAATTCATGTTTTGCCATTAATTAGATCGTTTTTCCTTAAATTAATATAACTATATTAGCAATCATGAAAAGCAACTTTTTTAAGGCTGAAATTATTGATTTACAAAATTTGAAAAACAGTTTTAAAAAAGCTTGACATTGTAAAGGTTTGGTTTATAACTAAGCAATAAGAAGATGATTTATTTAAAGATAAACCATTCTTTAATTTTAGTGTTTTACTTATAAGACGTACACAACTTTAATATTTTTTTAATTATGCAGGTTTTATTGAAGTAAATCTTCATTAAAAGATTTTAGGCTTAATTTAATTAATACATCTAGGAGAGACAGGATGAAAATAAAGAAAATTGCTAGTCTTGTTTCTTTAGGAATAACATCTGCTGTTATTCCTATTCCTTTTATTTTAAATACTCACAATACTAATGGCTTTAACGATAATAAGTTAACTAAAAAAGCAGACTACCGATTAATTAATAATAGTTTAGGAACTAACGAACAACCTAGTTCTGCAAATGATGCAGTGATTACTCAGTTGCACCAACCGCTTTATGATTTTGAAAACAACGATTATTATGAAGGGTTCATAACTTTTAAAGACAAAATTTCTGTTTACGACAGAAATAGTATCCTAGAAGTTATAAAAGAGCAGCCACAAGTTCTAGATGCAAGAAAAAGCAAAGTTATTTCAGATTACTATTTAGTAACTTTCTTTTTTAAAAAAGGTTCAGATGATAAAGAAAAATTTGATCAATTTTTAAACAGTTACGATTTAATTGGTGATTTTTATCTGAAAGAAAATGACCAAGCTCGTGAAACAGTCGAACAAGCTAACTCTCAATTGAAATATGATAATATTAAAAATCTAGTTCAAGAGAAAATACAAAATAGATATGGTTTTAATTTCGCTTCAAATGGATATACAGATGATGAACGTCTTCAAGCAATAAATTATACAAGAAACCAAATTAAATATAACAATCAGAAGAGAATTGGTGTTGCAGTTTTAGAAGTTGGAGAGGAAGATAATAGTAGAAATGCTTTAATTGACGCTACCGATTCCTACTATTTTGATAAAAAGACAACGAATGTATGAAATCGATGAGACCTTTTCTGAGAAGAATTTTTATTTAAATCTCCTAAATATGGTAACATTCTACAGAAGTAGCGTCAGTAATTTCGGGTAATAACGGAGTGAATTTATATCACGATTTATACGGTATAAAATTCAATCAAAATGATTACTATGCAGCATATTCAAGTTCTGCTTATACAGGGTTAGAAAACGAAATTAGTTATATAAAGAATTTAAAAAATGTAAAGATCGTAAATAATTCCTGAGCACTAGGAAACGGACCAAGTACTTCAAACGCTCTTTACAGTTATAATTTTTATTCTAGATATATTGATTTAATAACAGCAAACGATCGAGAAATGATTTATGTGTTCTCTGCGGGAAACAACGGTAGTTCTTTAAATCAAAAATATAGAAAATTATCTTCCTTTCAACTCGCTTATAACACTATAATAGTAGGCTCTAACAATTCATCCGGTTCATTAAGTGATTTTTCATCTATTGGATCAGAAAATACTAACACCCCACTAATTTTAGCTAATGGTGAAAGATTTCTTTTTAAAAACGACTTATCTGATGGAACTAGCTTTTCAGCTCCTTTTATATCAGGAGTCTTAGCCAACACATTAATTCAATACAGAGAAAAATATAAATTGGGTATTAACTCCATTATTGCAAAAGCAGCCCTTGGTGTTTCTTCATTATATAGAAATAGGAATCAATCGGGATTAAATTCTCAATATGGTACTGGAAGACTCGACTATAAAAAGATCAAGTCTGCGTTTGATAATCTTAGTTACATTAGGTGAACTAACAACAGACAGGTGTTAGTAAATAATATTTGAAGACGTAAAAATGATGACAACTCTTTAACCGTGAATAAAGTATTTTTAAGAAAGGGTGATGTTTTAAGAGCGGGATTGTCTTGACTATTTAATCCAACTCAAGGTGGGGTAAAATCTAGATACCAAAAAGAAACAACATATTTAGTGAATTCGATCAATTATTTATCTGAAAATTACGATCTAATCTTAAAAAAAGACAATAAAATTAAATTTTCTTCTGAGACAGAAAGAAATTATGAATTTATTAAGTATACTATTCCTGAAGATGGCTTTTATGATCTAGTTGTTTCTAAGAGAAACACACAACTATTAAAACCTGAAGTGGAGTTAGCTCTATCTTGAGCAACAGGTAAAAACTAACTTTAAATATGAAAAAATATTTCAAAATCATTAATGTTTCTAGAAGACAGTTAGCACTATTTCTAGTTTATTTAGCAACGATTCTTTTTGCAACAGCTGGAATTGTTAGTGTAATGTCTTATGCACTTGTATCTCCTGGTGGAAATAACTTCACGGTTTATAGTGAAAAGCTATTTAAGACCTCGCTTGTTTTACCACTAATTTTCTTTATTTCATTTGCAATCAGTGGTTTGGTTATTCTACTAACTGGTAAAGAAGGATATAGATTTAGTGATCAATTACTTAGACAAAGATTTAAATTTAGAATTTTATTAACTTTGATCGAAATTATTCAAGTAGTTGCGTGAGCATTTTTCTTGGTAATTCTAATCGGTTATTTTTATCCGATTAATAAATCTCTTAGTCATGTTTACCAGGACCAACTAGCTAGTCTAAACTTTGGTAATGGCTGCATCAAAACTGGTCTATTACCATACATTCATATTAATAATAATTTCTTTGCTGACCTTAAGTTATCAATTTTAAACTACGCAGCAACAGTTCCTTTCTTTTTTAATAAGGATATGTTTAGTTTTGCAAATATTATTTACTTTGCTTTATACATTGCTTTATTCATTCCTTATTTAAAACTAAGTTTATTTAAAAAAGAAGAAAGAATTTTATCATTAGTTCCTTTTAGTAGTCTATTAATTAGTTTGAGACCATTTTATTCAGAAAATGGTGATGAGACGTTATTAAAGTATAACGATGCAGGATTAAGATGATACCAAAAGATCTTATTGTCTAATAGAACAGTATTTCAGATTAAATTAACTTCAACAGTTGTTTATTTATCATTCTTCTTTTTAATTGCTGTTTTAGCATTTCTGGCTACAGCAATAACCCTTATTATAAGAACTAACGAAAACGGATACACGCTGATCTTATCTGAGAAATTTATTAATGCTTATTCAATTAATTTTTTAGCAATTCCTAGCTCAGAAGAATATTTACTAAGATATTTTAGATTATCATCTTTCATCATAATGATGATCATTTTCATCGTATTCAGTATGGGAATCATTCTAGATGATAATCCTTATGTCTTTCCTAAAACAATTAGAAAAAGTAAGATCGGATTATCATTAAGTTTAATAGGTATTGAAATAGCACAATGATCGTTCTTAATCTTATTTTGAGGATTTTTCGTTGCAAACGCTGAACCACAACTTGTAGGCTTAAGAGATGGGAATCGCATTCTGCCACAGAGATTCCCATATCCAATAAGAACTAATCCAGATTACACTTATTTATTGTATTCAAGTTCTGATCTGTTCTCAACTACAAATTTATTCTTTTTAGCTTTATATTTTAGTTGATTCTTAATTTATGCAAAAGCTGGTATGTTTTCTAAGAGAACAAGAATCTTTATGTATATCCCTTTTGCAACATTATTCTTTGTATCTAAACACGTTATAGAAAAAAGAAAACAAGTTAATAAATTTAACTGCGTTTAATTTAAGTCTATAACTATTAATAATAAAAAACCCAGCAAATCATTTGCTGGGTTTTTTATGACAAATGTATAAGAATACTTAATGTTATCACCAAATATAGCACTGAACTTGTTTATTCTCTCAGATGCACTAAATTGAATTTTATGTAAAACCATTAATTTATTTAAAAAGATAACGTTAATATAATTTTATAAACGGTAAACAAGAATAAATTCAAAAGGCGAACAAATTAGACAGGTTCAAAAATTAATTGTGAATTTGTCAAACGATTTAGTTCAAATAGTCGACATCAACTATTAAAGATCGCTGATTATATTGCTAAGCCTGTTTTACAGACTCTGGTTGGTCGAAAACGCGTTGCTAAACTAGAGTTGTTTAGAAAAAAAATGCTAATAAGCATCAAAACGGTTTATACACTAAAAAGATTAAGTAATGAAAAGAAGAAATTTCACAAGAATAAAAAGAACGCGTGAAGAAAAACAAAACGATCAGATAGCCCCAAATATCAAAGAATTAGCAAAATAAATTTATCTTACACACCTTTTCTTCGGTTTTTATTCGTTAGTCTAATAACAAAAATTTATGAATTTAAAGTTAGACTTAACAAAGTCTCAAACTGTACCAAACTACAAAAACAAGGAGATGAGATTTTGATCACAATTCAAATCTCATCTCCTTACTTAATTTAGTTGTTATACATCTGTTACATTAAGAGAGTAATTAGATAGTTAAAAATGTTTTTTAACTTATTTTTGGTTCATTTGGATTCTCTTATCCAAAATATCTTTGATAGCTAATAACACTTTGCGTTTGTTTAACTTTCATTCTGTAGATCAGATAATGAAATGTTTTCATCCACGGTTTTTCAAGAAGATGTTGCGATAAATAAAACTTTCATTAAAATCAGCCATTCCCTTAAATGGTTTAATGTCAAGATCAATTACTAAAAAAGGAACCTCATCATGGTAGATAACAAAGTCGAAGTTATACGAACCATTATCTACGTTACGTTTAATACTAAAATATTGACCAAAGGCTTTTTCAAGAGTGCTTTTTACATCGTCAAAGATTAAAGATTTATCTTTAAGTTTTTCTTCAATCTCAGTGGTTTGACGATCGTAGGTTGTATAGTCGCTATGGTTAGCAACGCTTTCACAATAACTTAAGTATTCAACAAATAAACGTGTTCCGGCTGAAGATGATCCTCATCCATTGTATTCAGATGCCTTGTTGGTTTTAAACAGTTCGATTCGGTCTTTAGCTCGAGTGATTGCTACATTTAAACGATTAACACCATTGGTAGTGCTACTAATTGGACCATAACTTACAACACTCTTATCATAAGCAACTGAGAAGATGATAATGTCACGTTCATCTCCTTGAACGTTTTCTACGGATTTAACAAACATTCCGATGTACTCACCATTATCGTTGTTTCGTTCTCGCCATTCGTTAACTAACGGATCGTTAAGTTTATCTAACATTAATTCAATCAGATCAGCTTGACTGCGATTAAATGCAACAATTCCTAAACTCTTTTTATAATCTGGCGTCTTGGTCAAACGTTGAATTCTTGAAACGATTGCTTGAGCTTCGGGAATATTTTTGCGATCCTTTCATTTACCATCAGTAATCTCATGAACAACAAATGATTCTTTTTGTTTGATTGCTTTGTTCATGAAGATTAATTCATTATCATAAACATGATCGTTAGTAAACGCTATCAGATCTCCAAAGTTAGAACGATAGTGATATCTTAATACAACATTAATTCGGCTGCGTTCTTTAAGATAATGAATTAAACTTACTGCATTTACAGATTCATCTACCTCTAATAGTTCTTCATCAGCAATCTTATCTAAAGCTACATCATCATACTCTGATCGTGACGAGAAAAAACTAGAAGGTTGTAACTGTTTAGTATCACCTGCAATAATGTATTTTTTAGCACGGTAAAGCGCTGGAATCGCACGTTCTAAAAATACTTGGCTAGCTTCATCCACAATTACATAATCATAAAGATCTTTCTTATTTTCTAATAAGATAGATGCGGTTTCAAAAGACATAATGTGGATCTTAAACATCTTTTTAATGATCTCTCGATTAAGTTTAAACCATCATGCGATATTCTTAAATGATTTGTTGCGCCCCTGACGACAAACGTCTAATAAACCTCTTTTATCTTGTCGATAAAGTTCGTAGAAATTTTTAATGATTTCTGCTTTTAGATTACGTTTACATGATTGGATATAAACATCCACATCCGAACAATAATTATCAGTTAGATTATCTAACGCACTTTGCGCATTATTTAATTTACTTAAGAATGCACCAGAGTGGTTTTGCACAAACCATGAATTAAAGTATTGTTTGTGATATCGCTTGATATCAGTCTCTAAGTTTTTTAAAATTGTGCGCTTTTTGGTCTCAGATTTGTATTGCTCTAATTCAATAAACTTGTTAATCTGTTGAGTAACTAGTTTAGCTGATTCGATAACTTTTTCATGTGGTCTGAAAAAGAACGGAACACGATATTCATCTTTAACGATTCCTTTTTTAGCATATAAATGAATTGCATATAATAATGTCTTAACATCATTCGGATCGTTTCGATAGATCTTTAAAAAAGTAGCAAAAGTACTTGCTTTTCATTTCGTATCAATTTCATTAAATAAAGCAATATACTCTTGGTGTTTAGCCATCCAATCTTGGTTTGTATAGATCTTTAATCATTCGTCAAACCGTGTGTAATCATCAATATTAATATGATCTACATCCATTGGTTTGTAATTAAGAATCAAGTTTAAAAATGAATATATATTCTCACCAGAAGTGATTTCGTAGTTGTAGATCTTATGGATGATATAAGATTGTTCTAAATATTGTTTTAAATAGTCAGGATCAAAAGTCGCATTTGGTGTTTTGTGAACTTGATCATAGTAGTTTTGACTAAAATAATTCTCGTAATCTGAGAATTGACGATAGAACTTCCCTGGTTCTTTGTTTAAACTTGGGATGTATAGTGCTAGGTGTTTGAATTTACCTAGGCGGTTGTACACTACTTCGGTTGCAGTGGCTTTTTCACTTACGAATAAAGCGGTTTTGCCTTTAAGTGCAACGTTGATCAAAATGTTAAGAATCGTCTCAGACTTACCAGTCCCTGGTGGTCCCTCGATTACCACATCTCCTTCAAGAGCGTGTTTAACAGCAAGTTGTTGAAAAAAATCTAAATGTGAAGTTAGATAAATATCACTTAGAGAATATTCGTTAGCAAACTTTTCGTAATTGAATAATAAGTCTTTCTTATTATTAAAGACTTCATCAACCATATCAGGATCTTTATCTAAAATTTCTGTAAAGTCCTTTAATAATTTATCGCCTTTAATATCAAAGTTTCCCAACACAACATTGTTAACTATGCTGTTGATACCACCATTCTGTTCTCATTTTTCAAGAAAAACTTTTTTAGTCATTTCTTCAAATTTGATTAATTCATTTGTCGGTGGTTTTTTAAACCCAATGTCAAATGTTCTAAAGATTTCTAACGCTTTATCAAAATCTAATTTTGAACTATCGTATTTATTTTCAAATAAAATTCCACGTTTACTTGCTTCTACAGCTAAAATTGTGGTGTTAATCGAAAACTCTGAACGGTTGATTTTAAAAACGATTTTTTGATACTGATTAACCGGATATAAAACGACTTCAACATATAAAAGTGGTGCTCGGTAACTATCCCCTCATTGGTTACAACCTTCAATTATTGGTAGACCTATAAATAAAGAAGTATCCCCTGTTTCATGTTCTTGCTTGATTAATTTTGAATAAATCTTACTAAACTGATCAGTGTATTCTTTATAAAGTTCCTTAGCAGTTTCTATTCCAAAAAGATTAAAAGCTTCAAGATCGCTTAATTCGCGTAATTTTCTTAAATCTAACTCTAAAGTATCATTACTATTAAAGTAAGATAAAATCCCTTTGATTGATAAATCAAAGATGTTTGAAGTCATCTTTAACAGTAAACCTATATCCATTACAGAGCTTCCTCTAGTACGGATTCAAAAGGTGTTAGATTGGGTTTTATTATTAATTAACCGGTTTTTTAATCAAGTTCAATCGTTAGCCATAAATTATGTACTTTATATATTTTAGTATAAGCGAATTTTTTCATCTGCCTTCAAATCACCAAACACTTTATAAGTGGTAAAGTAGTTTCAAATATTCTTGTTAAGCTTACATTTTAGTTTTAAATCTGCTTGAGATCTAAATCCTTCCTCATTACGTTTTTTCACGATTAATTTTGCAATTTCATCCCCTAAACCATTAATCGCATTAAATGGTGGATAGATCTTGTTGTTTTTAACAACAAAGTGTAGTGCGTCTGAGTGTTCAAGACTAACTTGTTCTAACTTTATTCCGCGTTCTAACATCTCTAAATAAAGTTCGTATGTCGGGATAAGGTCTTCATCTTTTTTAGATAATGCTTGTTCAGTTTTAGTTTTTGAATACTTGGATTTGTTAATTAAACTTTTGATATCGTTATAACGTCTGGTAATGGCTTCAATTCCGCCGTTAATACAAGTTTCAATATCATGTTCTTTCGCTTTGAAAGAAAAGATAGCAGCATAAAATGCTTGAGGATAATGTACTTTAAATCAAGCAATTTTTCAAGCCATTAAAACGTAAGCGGTTGCATGAGCTTTGGGGAACATGTATTTAATTTTATTACATGAATCAATATAGTCTTGAGAAACATTAAATTCATTCATAATCTTTTCGTACTCAGGCTTTAGTTTTTTGCCTTTTCTTACATCTTCCATAATGTTAAATGCAATTTGTTTCTCAATCCCTATTGAGCTTAAATAGGTCATGATATCATCACGACAAGCAATCACTTCATTTAGTTTGTAGTTCTTATCTACAATCAAATCAGCCGCATTATTACTTCATACGTCAGTCCCATGACTTAATCCTGAAACACGGATTAAGTCTGCAACTGAAGCGGGTTGAGCAATTTTTAAAATATCACGGGTGGTTTTTGTACCAAATTCAGGAATTCCTAATGCTCCTGTAGCTCCTTTAAGAATTGGGTTTTTATTAACGCTTTCAAGACAGTGATCGATATTAAACAACGATAAAACATCTCGATCATTATTAGGAATATCTTCAGGTTTAACATTAGTTGTTTCATAAAGATACTTTAAGATAGTCGGATCTTCTTGGGCTAGAATATCTAGTTTTAATAAAGTATCATGTAGGTATTCAAACTTAAAGTGAGAAGTTTTTCACTTTGATGTTTTATCATCTGCGGGGTAGTTTACAGGGCAGAAATCTTCGATTTCTTTATCTTTAGGGAATACCAAAATTCCACCAGGGTGTTGCCCTGTTGTTCTTTTAATTTCGCTCATTTCAGAAGCATATCACCCTGCTAAACGTTCAGAAGCTTCTTCACCTAGACTTTGTTCAAGATAATCTTTAGCAATTCGAAATGCGGTTTTATCTTGCATCGTTGTGATCGTTCCACATCTAGTTGTGTGTGATTCGCCAAATAATTCACGAACATAATCATGGGCTTTAGATTGATAAAAACTTGAGAAATTTAAATCAATATCTGGCGTTTTTTCACCTTTGAATCCCATAAATGAAGCAAACGGAATATTATGACCTTCACCCTTCATTTCACCATCACATGGTGTAAACTCACATGGCTTATTAACTAAATCGTGTCCGTCATCGATATTATCAACAAATTTAGTTTTCTTACACTTATTACAGTAATAATACGGTTCTAAGGGGTTAACCTCTGAAATTCCTGCTAGTAAAGCAACTACAGACGAACCTACAGAACCTCTTGATCCTACAATATAACCATCATCATTAGATTTCTTAACTAATAAGTGCGCCAATCAATAAACGATTCCATAACCGTTTTTAATAATCGCATCTAGTTCGTATTCTATTCTTGATTTAATAATTGGGTCGATCTCATCACCAAATAATTCATTAGCTCTATTTCATACTAATTCAACGAGTTTATCATCTGAACCTTCAATTTTTGGCGGATGTAATTTTTTGGGAAAAGGCAATAGCCCTTCATCATCAAACAGCTTAGCAATTTCTTCACCATTACGATAGGTTAGTTTTGCTAAAATTTCCGAATCTTTTATAAAACCAAAATCGCTATAGACTTCATTATTTTTACGTATGTGTAAATCTGGAACGCATTGGTTTGTTGAAAGGTCACGATCATAAAAGTGATGTAGCTTTTTACCGGTTATTTCAGCAGTAATTAAACATTCGTAAAAACGCTTTTGTTCTTTTTTTAAGTAATGTGCAGCTGAACTAAAAGTATATAAAACACCTTCTTGTTCACAGATCGAAATAATTCGATTAACAATGTCGTGAACGTGACTTATTTCGATGTTTTTCTTATAAATATCTTGTTTAAATAATGAAGGTAGTGGAACTAAAACAAAATTGTGTTTTTTAATGATTTTTCTTAAATTATCATTTGTATCATACTTAGCAGCATGTACAATTTGCCCATTAAGCGGGTGAGAAGATACTAAAATATCATCTTTATACTTTTCAAGATCGCTTCAAAACAACTTTGGTGATCCATAAAACTGTTCAGTTGAAGATAAACTTACAAGCTTATACAGCGCTTTTAAACCTTTAGAATTTCTTGCATAAACAAGCGCTTTTCTTAATCGAATACGGTTGAATAAATTTTCGTTAAATAGTGTTAAATTTTCGTTTGCTTCTTCATCATTTTTATCTAAATTTGCCGCATTTTTTCTTTGTTTTTCGCTTAAATCATTTAACAACTTTTCTTGATCATTTAGATCTAATAATGATCTTCATTTTTTAGCGTAAACTTGCGATAACATTTTCATCAAACATTTAGCTAAAAGTTCAGCATCATAAGTAGCACGGTGAGCTAAATTATCATCATAATCATACCCAAGTTTATCTGATACTTTTTTCAAAGTATAGCTTTTCATTAAATAAAGTTGGTAAGCCAATCTTAAAGTATCCAACATCGGATTATTAAGTTTTTTTAGTTTGTATTTATCTAATTTGGTATTAATTCAGATGAAGTCGAAATCAATCCCGTTATGCGCAACTAAGACATCATCATCTTTAATAAAGTTAGCGAATTCTGTTAATACAGTTTTTTCATCTTGAGCGTCTTTTAGGTCGCTGTCCTTAATTCCGGTTAACTTTTTAGTAAATTCTGATAATGGTTTTTCATTTTTGATAAACTTTTCAAACTTATCAATTTGAACAAATTCTAATTGGTTATTGGTTTGGTTAAGTTCTGCTTTTATGCGAATTGCTCCAATTTCAATAATTTGTTCATAATAAGCATTAAGACCGGTTGTTTCAATATCGAACACAACAAAAGATAATTGATCCAATCGCAAATCTTTATTGTTTTTAACAATAAAATCACGATCATCAAAAAGATCTACTTCTAAACCATAATGAACTTTTGATTCACTATCAGTTTTGGCTTTCCATGAAGATAGATCAGCAAACGCTTGAACCACACCAGTATCAGTGATTGCAATATTTTTAATCTTGTTTTGTTCACAAAATGCTTTTAAATCATCGACAACATTAAGTCCATCGTGAATACTCATCTTGGTGTGAAAAAAGAATTCGTGGCGATTTAAAAAATCTTCTGGGCTTGGTTTTAGTCATTCTGGTTGATCAGCACGATCCATTCTTAAGATCTCAATATATTTTCGATCTTCTTTACCAGAGGTAATTCTTAATTGAATCTTAATTCAATTACCAATCTTGAAACCTTCTAAGTATTCACTAGTTAAATGTTTAGCTCTTGAGATCCAACTAATAATCGTAACAGCGTTGTCTTTATCTGCTAAACCTATTTTTAAGATTTTGTTTGTTCCATTTTTCTTGTAATCAAAATGATAAATCTTAGCTCATAAAGTTGTTAAAGAAGTAGTTTTATTAGGATCAAAATCTTTGATTTCTGTTATCTGAGATGATGATAAAATCTTATTTTCTTCTTTACATTCTTCTAAACCTAAACCTTCTTCTTTAGCAACTTTATTAGCTTTTGGTTTTGTTCTTTTTGCTTCTTGCTTGATACTAGTAACACTAACTAAATTTAAGTCTAATTTGCTAGTTAAATTAATATGATAAAAACCAAGACTTTCTAACCGGTTTGCTAACCAACTTAGCTCTTGATCAAATTGATCTTTATTATCTTGGTTACTAAAAACCATCTGATAAAACTTGTCGTTTACTAGTTCAATAGCTTCAGCATAAAAAACAGAGTTTTTATCTTTTTTATAAATCTCTTGAATTGAGTTGCTAATCAACTCGTTTTTTCATAACGAATCTTCAACTACAAAATTAAACTTAAAATAAGGTTCTTTACTTTTGTTTTTAAACTGCTTAACAAAATTAAGGTAAGTTTCATGCAACTTAATAGATAAAGGTTGGTTAAGAATAAAACTGATTTCTAACGTTTTTTTATTCTTACCAAACTTTTTTATCGTGCTTACAACGCTTTTTCTTAAAAACGTTAGTAAAGAAGGGGGAATAGCTAATTTGTCATTAAGATTGTCTAAAAAACTTTTTATTTCTTTTTTATTCATTCTATTCCCCTTTTTTAAATTTTATCTAACCGATAATTATTGTATTAATTACACTGCCAAGTGAAACTCACAATACTAAAACAACACCAATAATTGTCGTCCATGTTCATAACTTTTCGTTAATCTGTTTTTTAGTTATACGTTCATATGTATATTGAACGATCTTAGAACCATCTAATGGCGCTATCGGAATAAAGTTAAAGATTGCCGTAGCTCCATTGATTGAAATTAACGTAATTAGTAGTTGCTGAATTGAAGCAACTCTTGAGGCGAATTTAACTCCACCACCGCCTCCACCACCGCCCATGCCTTTGGGTCTTCATGCTTCGTATAAAACAAATCCTTTACCTAAATTAACAAATATGTCTTTGAAAAATCTTGATAAATCAATAACCGTATTTGAATAAACCCCAGCATAGATTCCTAAAAAGATCCCAAAGGCAATAAAATTGGCTAAAATCCCACCAATCATGATCAACATCTGTTTCAAATACCCAACTTGTTCTAAAGCGTGCGTATCCTTCGGTTTTGGCATCAGATAAAAGTTATAATTCTTTGCATTAGGTTCATCAATATAAACCTGACGTAGTTTGGTGCTTTCAAGCATCACAAACGCTCCTGCTAAAATTGCTCGGAAACTAACAATCATTTTCTTTTTATGTAAATAAAATGAGAACAGAGTTGGTCCTATCCCGATTGAAAATTCCTTAACATGCACCTTGTAAATCCGTGCAAAAATATAATGACCAAACTCGTGAACGGTTAAGGTCGTTATAATTGAAAATACTAATATGAGGATTAACAGAGTTAGATTGCCGTAATAAGAGATCATTGTTATTTATCTAAATGCGCATATTTAGTTGATATCGCTGTTTTAATTTTAAATATTAAATCATTAATTTGTCAGATATCATCAATTTTTTTATGGGGATAACTTCAATAAAAATCATTAATTAACTCAGTTATCTGTAAAAAATTAATTTCTTGTTTTTTAAACAACTTAATGACATATTCATTAATACAAGTAAGCACAGCCCCTCTTGTACTGTTCGGATTTTTTAATATATCATAAGCAATTTTAAATATTGGATATTGTTCAAAATCTATTTTTTCAAATTGAATTGTTTTTTGATAAATATCAAGTGTTTGAATAACATTTGATTTGTTATCAAATTTACTAAGCGCTGATTGTATTGCTCAACGCATATCATTGGTTGTTGCATGAAAATGAACTGAGTTATCCTGGTAGATCACCCCTGCGTGTATTGTTGAGGTTTTTTCAACAACTGGGATTATATCTTTAATTTTGAATAGATGGTAAGCTTCCACGATTTCATAAACTTTGTTTATGAACGTAGCTGAATTGATTGATATCTCTGCTCCCATTTTTCAATTCGGGTGGTTTAATAGATCATTGTATGTTAATTTTTTTAACTCGTTTTTATCCTTATTAAAATAACCAGCACCAGAAGCTGTAATAATCAACTGTTTAATTTGTTTTTTAGGTTTATCTTTTAACAAATCATAAAGTGCGCTGTGTTCTGAATCGATTGGATAGATTTGCGTTTTGGTGTTTTTTCTAATCGATTCTAATTGCGAACCTGCGATTACCAATGATTCTTTATTAGCTAATAAAAGATCTTTTTTCTTGCTTAAACTAATTAAAGAAGCCTCTATCCCGTGATAACCATTAATCGCATTAATAATTACTTTAGGTTTGGTCTTATCAATTAATTCGATTAGGTCACTACTAATGTTTTTATTGTATTTAGGATCACTATGGCATAAAACATAGTTGGGATTTAATTGATTGATAATGTTTTTGGCTTCTTTGTGGTTTTGATTATAAGAAAAACCTACCAATTGGTAATTTAATTGACAGATGACATCTATTGCCTGCTTGCCAATTGACCCTGTGGCTCCGAGTACTAAAACTTTCATAAAGTTATCTAACTGAACTAATAATTACTTGATAAACAGTAAACGCTATAAAAACAAAACAAAAAGCATCAAAGCGATCTAAGATTCCACCGTGACCTCTTAAGATATTTGAATAGTCTTTAATTTGGTACTGTCTTTTCACGTATGAAAAGTACAGATCTCCTAAGATGGCAATTGTTGCTAATACCAGAATTGAAAACCCACAGAAGAATCATCAGAAAATAATAAAATTATTCGTTGTTTGATAAAAAGTAATGTAATAAATATTAACTAATAAGTTATGCGGATCAATCAGATCAAGTGGTTGCGTGCTTTTATTTGTTATTCCAATAAAAATTGGAATTGCATAAAGAACGGTAATTATTAACATCGAAACAATCGTGGTAATAATCCCATAGATTGCTCCAGCTCAAGTTTTATTTGGGCTGATTTGAGGAACCATTTTAGTTTTACCAAATCGCTTACCAAAAATATAAGCAAACGAATCGGTCATCACGATAATTGCAATTAAATATAAAAAAGTTGTTCAACTTTTGTTTAATAAAACATAGTTTATGCCATAAAAACCTAAGGCAAAGATAAATAATAAACCAGATAGATGTGTGAAGTCTTTTTTATTTAAGCGGTTATTTAACTTTAAATAAATTAGGTTTAATATTAAATTTAAAGCTATCATTGCGCTAATAACAATTAAAAAAATGATGTTAGGTGGTCATTTTTCAGCATTACCAAAAAGATTGATTTCAGGTTTGATAATTCCAAACTGAACAACTACTGTGTTTGCTAAACTACTACCAAAAAAATAGATTAAATTAAAAGAAATAAATCTTCATCTGGTTCATTTTTTAAGATTGAAAAATAAACGAGCAATCTCTTTTAATCCTAAGAAAAAAACGGTTGAAACAATAATCAATACGATCACACTAAACAACGTTCTAACACTTGCATTAACGATCGTGTCTGTTAACACACCTTGATTAAATTTGGGTTTTAGCGGTGATCAATTATTGCTAAAATCTGATAAAAAATTAAAAACAAACAATAAAAGATAAACACCAACTATTACAATAGTTGATACTAATCGATCATTCTTGTTAGTTGGTTGTTTATCTTTTGATTGTATTCCTATTTGCATTATAGGCTTAATAAATCCTTCTCTTTTTTGGCTAGAATACTGTCGATCTGATCAATATATTTTTTTGTAATCTTATCAACTTGTTCTTCAAAATACTTATTTAAGTCTTTATCAGCAATCTTATCTGATTTAATCTTGTTTAAAGTGTCGCGACGAATAAAACGCACTTCTTGCTTAGCTTTTTCACCGATAGCTTTAACTTTTTTAACATTTTCTTTACGGTTTTCTTCAGTTAGTTGAGGTAACTTAATACGAATCTTATCTCCATCAACAACTGGAGTTAGGTTTAAGTTAGCCTTTAATAAAGCTGCTTGGATCGGATTTACAGATGATTTTTCATATGGCTTAATTAAAATTTCTCTAGGTTCAGGAATTGATAAGCTGGCCATTTCAATTAATGGTGTTTGTTCACCATAATATTCTGCGCGAACATCATCTAAGATCTTAAGGTTAGCTCTTCCACTTCTAACCTTAGCTAATTCGCTTTCAAATCAGCTAATAATTGGATCGCTATTTTTTTCAAAAAAATCTGAATAGGTTTTAAATTCCATAATCGTTTAATTAATTGGTTATTTTTGTGTGTTTGTTTTTATCTTCAATTGTTTTAATAATTGATTTATCAGCTTCAATATTAAAAATTAACAGTTTTAAATTATGATCCATTGCTAAACTAAATGCGGTTAGATCCATCACGCGCAACTGATCAGTTAAAGCTTGTTGGTAGGTAATTTTTTCAATAAATTTAGCCTTCTTATTCTTATTAGGATCATCAGTATATACCCCATCAACACCATCTTTACCAATTAATACTAATTGAGCATTAATCTGAATTGCTCTTAATACGGTTGCTGTATCTGTAGTAAAGTGTGAGTTACCTGTTCCTCCTGAAAAGAAAGCAACTTGGCAATCATTAAAAACTTCACTTAAGCTCTTGGGGTTAATTTCGTTGGTTAGACCTTTTACTTCTAAGGCTGATAAAACTTTAGTTTTTAATCCTAACGATTGCAGTTTAGACTCTAAAAGGGTTGAATTAATTACGGTGGCTAACATTCCAATGTAATCAGCTTTATTAATTTCAACACCAAAATCCTTGGCTAACTTACCACGGAAGATATTTCCTCCACCAACAATTAATCCAATGTTGTATTTTTTTGATAAGGTCTTTAGTTGTTCGGCCAAATTATTAATTTTTTGATAAGAATAGCAATCGTTGCTATTCTTTTCTTGTAATGAAGCACCACTAATTTTGATGATAATATTTGGCTTTTGCATCTTGTTTAACCTTATGTACTTTATTTCATTTGAGCTTTAACTTCATCAGCAAAGTTAGTTACTTGTTTTTCAATACCTTCACCAACTTCGAATCTAATAAAGCTTAAGATTTCAACCTTCTTAGCTTGAGCAGCTTGTAATACAGTTTGCTCTTGGTTTACTAAGAATTTTTGGTTAACTAGACAAACTTCTTCAAGAATCTTGTTGATTCTTCCATCAACAATACGATCAATAAAATCTTTAGGTTTGTTTTCAGATAGAGCTTGAGCAGCTGCAATTTCTCTTTCTTTAGCGATGAATTCAGCTGATACATCTTTTTGAGATAAGAATTTCGGGTTAGATGCAGCAATGTGCATTGCAACGTGTTTTAAGAATTCTTTATCATCAGTTTTTGATGTCTTAACAATTACCCCGATGCGGCTGTTTGAGTGTAAGTAAGTTGCTAATGAACTGTTTGCATCTTCTTTAGCAAAAGCCACTCTTCTTAATGAGATCTTTTCACCAATAATTGCTGTTAAATGAATTTGGGTTTCAGCTACTGTTGAACCACTTGCTAATTTAAGTTGTTCGATCTTAGCAACATCATCGATTTGGTTCTTATGAACTAAATCTACTAATTCGTTAGAAAAAGCGATGAATTGATCGTTTTTAGTAACGAAGTCTGTTTGTGAGTTAATTTCTAAAATAGTTGCTTTTTGATCAGCTAATTTTAATTTAATGATTCCTTCAGATGCAACGTTGTCAACTTTTTTAGCTGCTTTTGCAATTCCGTTTTCTCTTAATCATTTAATCGCTTGATCAATGTCGTTATTTGTTGCTTCTAGAGCTTTTTTACAATCCATGAAGCCAGCTTGAGTACTAGCTCTTAATTGTTTAATTAATTCTGTAATTGATGCCATATTTTCAATTATGTATTATACCATTTTATTTACTTTTTATGTAGTTTAGTTCTTTATTATTTTTGCTAAATAACGTGCTGTGTATGAACTGTTTGTGTAGTTTTCTACCAACTCTTTAGGCGTGCCAGCACAGATTAAATAACCACCATCATCTCCACCATTTGGACCTAAGTCAATAATGTGGTCGGCAACCTTGATCAATTCAAGGTTATGTTCGATTACGATAACTGAATCTCCATTATCAACTAATCGATTAAGCACAGATAATAATTTCTTGATATCGTGAGCATGTAATCCGGTTGTTGGTTCATCTAGTACGTAGATTGTGTTACCAGTTGCTTTTCTTTGAAGATATTTTGCTAACTTAATTCTTTGCGCTTCACCACCTGATAGTTCAGTAGCATTAGTTGATAATTTCATATAACCAAGACCAACATCACACATCAGTTGCAACTTACGATTGATTGCGGGAATCACTTTAAAAAATTCAAGTGCTTCTTCACAAGACATCTCTAATACATCATAAATTGACTTGTTTTTATATTTAATCTCAAGAGTTGCTTCATTGTACTTCTTACCATTACAACTTGAACACTTCACATATACGTCTGGTAAAAAGTGCATTTCAATACATTTCACTCCATCACCTTGACAATCATCACAACGACCACCAGAAACGTTAAACGAGAAACGTGACTTGGTATATCCACGCGCTTTTGCTTCAAAAACGTTAGCAAAAACTTCGCGAATATCATCAAATACACTTACATAAGTTGCCGGGTTTGATCTTGGAGTTCGACCGATGGGATCTTGAGAAACCTTGATCACTTTATCGATATTATTAATTCCGATTAGTGATTTGTATTTACCAACTTCGACGTGCTTATTGAATAAAGCTTTCTCAATTCCATTAACCAATGTTTGGTTAATTAATGTGGATTTTCCACTACCAGAAACACCAGTAACAACGACTAATTTATTAAGCGGAAATTCAACATTAATATTTTTTAAATTGTTTGCGCTTGCACCTTTTAAAATGATCTTTTGACCGTTTCCTGGATGAAGTTTTTTAGGTAATTCGATCTGTTGTTTTTTTGATAAATACTGACCTGTAAGTGATGCGGGGTTTTTCATCACTTCTTCAACTGTACCAGCGGCTACAACCTTACCACCATATGTACCCGCACCAGGTCCAATATCAATTAGATAATCAGCTGACATCATTGTTTCTTCATCGTGTTCAACAACGATTAAACTATTACCAAGATCGCGCATTGATAATAAGGTTTTGATCAACTTATCATTATCTTTTTGGTGTAAACCGATTGAAGGTTCATCTAAAACATATAATACCCCAGATAATCGTGATCCGATTTGGGTGGCTAATCTAATTCTTTGTGATTCCCCACCCGATAGCGTTGATGCATTTCTTGATAAGGTTAAATATTCTAATCCCACATTAACCAAGAAGTTTAAACGATCTAAAATCTCTTTTAAAACGAATTTAGCAATCTTAGTTTTTTCTTCATTAAATTCCAGTCCTAAGATAAAATCTAAAGCTTTATTAACATTTAAATTGGTAAATTCGATAATATCAAGTACACCGATCTTAACACTAAGTGCTGCTGGTGATAGCTTTTTCCCATCACACGTTTTACACTTTTGTTCAGATGTGTATTTTGAATAGTTATCACGTGCAGCCGAACTCTTAGTTTCTAAATGACGTCTTTGGATTAATTTAGCAATCCCTTCAACATAATCAAGGCGTGAGCTAATTCCGTTGCGATTGGCAGATTCAATCACAATCTCAATCGGTTCATCTGAACCTTCTAGTAAATAATTGATCTCTTTCTTAGATAAGTTTTTAATCGGGGTATCTAGATCAATGTTATAGTGTCTGATAATTGAATAAAATCTTTGTCAATCTTGAGATGATGTGCCGATTCGATTTTTAAAATAATCGATACCACCTTCATTAATCGTTAAGTCTTTATTAGGGATAATCTTATCCACATCAGGTTCAAAAGTAAACCCTAAACCTTTACAATAATCACAAGCACCAATTGGGCTATTAAATGAAAATAATCTTGGTTCTAATTCGGGAATAAAAAATCCACATTGATCACATGAGTGGTTTAAAGAAAACTCATAAGTTTGGTCATCATTAGCAATGATCTGTATCAAACCATTACTTACTGTTAATGCGGTTTCAATCGCATCGGTAATTCTTAATTTGGTTTGGTTATCCTTATTTAAAATCAATCGGTCAATTACGATACTAATATTATGTTTTTGGTTCTTGTCTAGTTCAATCTTATCATCCAAACTATAGATCACCCCATCAACTAACACGCGCATAAACCCTTGTTTGTGAAACTTTTCAAACTCGTTTTTAAATGTTCCTTTTTGTAACTTAATTACGGGAGCTAACACTTGTAGTTTGCTATTCTCATCAAGTTCTAAAACTTGATCGATGATCTGTTTAATCGTTGTGGTTTTAATCTTTCCGTGACCATTAATACAATAAGCATCACCAACACGAGATCACAATAATCTTAAAAAGTCATAAACTTCTGTAACCGTACCCACGGTCGATCTTGGGTTGTGTGATGTCGATTTTTGATCGATCGAAATTGAAGGTGATAAACCTTCAATTGAATCTACATCAGGTTTGTCATTATTCCCTAAGAACTGACGCGCATAAGGTGATAATGATTCTAGATATCTTCTTTGACCTTCGGCATAAATTGTTTTAAACGCCAAAGATGATTTTCCACTACCAGATAAACCGGTGATTACCACTAGTTGGTTTTTGGGAATATCTATACTAATATTTTTTAGGTTGTTTTGTCTAGCACCAACGATGCTTATGTAGTTAGTTGAATCTTTTTTTAATTTTTTCATTAGAATTTCTTAATCCCTAAATCGTTCATTAGTTTATTGTCAGAATCATTAAGAATGATCGCTGTTTGTGATTGGTTTTGGTATTTTAATAACAACCCCTTAAAGACATTATATTCATGTTTATTTTTCAAGTTAAATTGTTCGACAAATAATAACTTGGGTGATTTGGCAAACTTAGATAATAAATATACTGTAATTGCATCTGAGCCTGATAAGAATGAAAGATAACTATAGTTAATCTCTTCGCTAATTCCTACATCTTTATAAGATCGGTATAAATACAATTCGGTTAAAATCTTCCTTAGTTTTTTTGATCGATATTTAATTGGTTTTCAATCCATAAACAAGTTATATAAACATTCCCAACGATTGATAATCGCTAAATAATAATTTAGTTTTGAACTAATCGTGCGAATATCAATCGCGTTCTTAGTTTTTAATAACTTCTTTTTATATAAGATCTTATTAACTAATTTTAAGTTACAATATAACGTTTTAATCGTGTTTTTTAACTTGTTAAACCGATCAAAATGCAATCGTTCTTCATCGATTGCATTATGCAATAAGTAATCGGCTTTGTATTGCTCTTGTCTAGCTTTATTTATTCTGATTAGTTCTTTAATTTCATTAATTTTTTGTTCGACGTCTTTTTTGTAAGATTCTGAATTAAATTTAATGTAAGCATCAGTATTTAAATCATGTTTAACATCGGTTGAATGTTGAACAATATATTCATCATAACGAGAATTGATTGTTGTGTTAATTTTGTTGTTGTTATCTAAATAGTTTTTATATTGTAATTCGAACCTTGCTTTTAAGGTTTGGCTATATTTTTTAATGTCAAAGTTAATTTTAGGGAAATTAGTTAAGCTATCTGTTTCAATCTCAATTTCGTCAATAAAATGTTTAGTTTGGTTTCAAATCAATCTTGTTGCTCAGTGAATATTCATTAAGTTGCTATAAAAACTTACTAATGGATTCATTTGATAAGATCGCATGAAAGCTAAAGTTAGTTTGAAACTAAACGCGTTAATATAAAAGATCGTTGCTTGAATATCGTTGCGTGAAGTTTTAGATAAGTTGAAATAATAATGATACAGTTTTTGATAACTGTTAATCGATAATTTATAAATCTTTTCTAAAACATTTTTATTAAATGATTTTTTTGTATCATTAGCAAAAACTTTAGCTTGATATTTGTTATCAAACAACTTATAAAAATCATACCCGCTTAGCTGTGATCGATACAACTTGATTGATTCTTTAAAATTAAGTTTTAATCGAGAAAGATACAATCTTTTTTCGAATAGTTCATTCAAATATCTTCCGTAATTTAATTTGTTTTTTTCAACTAAATCAACGATTAAATTATTAATTTCTTGATCACTTTTATGTAAGGAAATTTTGGCAATTTTCTTAAATTTATACCTTAAATCTGAATATAAAAAAGTTATTTGTTTTTTTTCTTTTAAATTAATAACTCTTTGAAAATCATTAATGTGTTCTGTTTTTTTATTAATAATCTTTTTAACTTTATTGATAAAGTTATTGATATTATTAATATCAAGATATCTGATTCAACGGATTTTTTTAATTACTTTGGCTAATTCTTTAGCTTTAAATCATTCAACAAGATAATAAATCTTATCCGCGTAATTAAACTCAATAAATGTTCTAGATTTATTAAAAGTAAACTGCTTTTTTAAGCCCTTGATATAACTTTTTAAAATATTATTAAGATCACTTCTTTGTTTCTTGTTCTGACTAACTAATTGCTTAATTTCAGCATTAACTCTTTTGATCTCTGCTAACTGTTCTACAGAATAAGGTCCGTATTTTTTATTGATTTTTAAATTAAAAATACGGTCCTTTAAGTTTTTAATCTGTTCTTGAACAAAATAAATATTTGAGATATGCTCTGAAGTTTTCTTAGCATTAATCAGCTCAACGTTTTTTTCGTTGATTGCTTTAAAATCTTCGTCGTAATTAGTTAATGAATCAACTAATTCATCATAGTTACGTTTTAATAAATTAAAGTGACTTAAGTTAATGTCTTTAGCATTATAAAACTGATCATTATACAGTTTGATACTTTTTTGTAATTCTAAAAACTTGTTGTTTTTTTCAACAAAAGCATCAAACAATCGGTCTGCTAAAACTTTTTTATGAAAACTAAATTTAGATTTTCATCTGCTAACAAACTTCTCTTTAACATCTTTAATCAACAGACCATTATAAAAGTTATTAAATAGTGTTGTAATAATATTTTTATTACTTCTTAAAAACTCTTCATAATCATCTTGGTGAACATTAACAACTAAAAGTTTTGCTTTTTTCTTAGAAAAAGCCGTTTTGTTCGATAAGTATTTTAGACCATCTAAATATACTTGTCCCGAAATTGGTTTATTAGTTTTATTAAGGATTAAAAACAGTTGATATCACGAATTAGCCTTGTCTTCTTGGATCTGGATCTTGTCGTATTCGTGAAAAGAAATTTGATTAATTTCTTCGAGTTTTTTTAAGCCTTCTTTAGTTCATGTGTAATAAAAAAGGTAATGGATTTGAAAAAAAACCGGCTCGTGTTCGAAACTAAAAAATCCATTCATTAAGTCCATCTAGTTACCTATATGTGCTTATCAAGTTCTGTGTTTAATTTATCTTCTGCTAAAAAGTTAACATGTTCAAAAACCTTTTGTTTATTCTTAAAGATCATATAAACTGGTACGATCTTAATTGCTCATTGGTGGTTGGGATCATCTTCAGCTCAGATCTGTTCTTTGTCCACATCAATTTCGTATCAATCATATTGGTTTTTGCGTTGGTTTGCTACCTTATCAATAATTGGTGCATTCATCTTACAAACCCCACAATCAGCCCAACTAAATCGCACAAAAATTGGTTTATTGTTTGTTTGAATTAGCTGTTCTAATTCTTTTAAACTAATGCTTTTCATAATTAATGTAATGTCTTCTTAGATCTTCTAATACGTAATCTTCAACAAAGCAAGATAAACCTCGGTTAACTATCTCTATCGATTTCGGATCAACGATATAGAAATCACCATTCTTATAAAGTTTGTGTAATTGTTTATTATTAACTAATAAAACAGACTCTTCTGGAGTATCAACCTTAAGGTTGATAATCTTACCATAATAAGTCAATAGTTCTTCATCAACTAGACCTTTGGTTATTTGGTTAGCTACCAGAATTAAGTAAACGTTAATCTTATTAGCTACTTTATAAATATACGAAATAATTTTAAATATATTTGAAAAATCATGGTCTAAAAGATCATTTAAATCATTGATACAAATCACTAAATCTTTAATCTTTTTATTTGGATTTTTAGCATTGTATTGATCAATTGAATCCACTTTATTCTCTTCTAAAATCTTGTTGCGATATTTTAGTTCGGTCATGATCTTTTCAAAGAAAGCATTAGCTCCCTCAATAGAATTTACTGGTGGATGAATTAGATGACTTAGCAAATCTAATTTAGACAGTTTTGAATCTGGTAGATCGATAATCGTTAATTGTAAATCACTAGGCAATTTGCTAATTGCTAATGAAATGATCGTTGAAACCGTACAAGCTAGTTTACCTGAACCTAAACCACCAATAAATAATAAACTACGTTCTTTTTTAAGGTCAAAATTAATTGGGTTAAAATCTTCATCAATCCCAATGGCGCAGTTTAGTTGGTTTTTTGTAGTTTCATCTGGTTTAATCATTACATCAACTAATGAAATCTTACTTTCATTAAATGCTTTGGTATAAAAATAAACTACATTACCTTTTTGATTAATGCTAACGATGTTACTTTCAAATATATCAACAAATTGTTTATCCAAATTCTTGATCTTTTTAATTTGCTTGCGATCACTAAATTCATAAGCAAGACAAACTTCAGTAGGTCCGCACTTTTTATCGATTAACTGAACATCTAATTTTTGATCTTTAAATAGTTGCTCAAGTTTTTCAACGATCACTTCTAATAAAGATTGATTTAACTTGCGCTCATTAACTGATTGTTGTCTGATTTCAGGAAGTTTTTGATCGTGATAATTTGCTTTATTTGAATTTGAAAATCCTTCTTGGTTTGTTTGAAGATTTTGGTTTCCATAATACAGATCATCGATCTGTTTTTGTTTTACGAAGTTTTCTTTATTATCTTCAACTTTATTCGTGATTGCTACTGAATTATTATTATTTCTTCATCGTTCATAAAATGGAATGAAGTTTTTATTAATCATTCCTCCAAGCAACATAATTAATTTATTTTTAAACTTAACAAAACCCTTAACGTTGTAATAAATTCCAATGAATAAAATTATGATCGTTAAGATTATTAAAGCTAATTCAACCGCGATAAGTACAGGGAAAAACGCATTAACCGCGATAAACAAACTGTTAATTAATCCACCCGAAATTAATAGTGGTGAAGTATTTTGTCATAATCACTTACCATGAATTCACAACGAACTTCTTCATTTTGCAAAAAAATCATCAACGTAATTAGTTAAAGTGATCTGACTTATATTTTTTAGATAAATTGAATAATGAACTAAACCAAAAATCAATAAGATAAAAATGTCAATCAGCAAAATGAATAATCAAAATATTTTGGATCTATGAATCTTAAAAACGACTGGTTGGGGAAAAACCAAGATAATTAAGACAATAAAACTCGCTAGATAAAAAATGTACTTAGCAGTACCAAAGAACATTAAATCTAGCACTAGACCATCTAAGAATTCTCCAAAGTAGGGAGCTCTTAAAAAACTTAAGATTAAAGTTAGAATTAAAAATAAAACTATTGTTAGTCTGATAACATAACTCTTATCAGATAACACTAGTTTTAGATTAGTTTTTTTATTTTTTAATTCAGCATTCATATTGTTTTTAGTTTTCTAATTCAACAACACTTGTTATTACCGCTGCGTTTTTAAATAAGGTCTTCTCAAAGATCTTACCTATCAATTTACGAATTGTTTTTTTGAACTGACTGTAATCACTAATTGTGATCCGTTTTTTCATATTCTTTTCAATTAGATTTTTGATATCTGAAATAAAAGTAATCTGCACGGTTTTAATTTGGCTCTTACATTTTTCAATAGCTTCGTTTAGCTTTTGAACTTCATCACTAACACCGTGAGTTTCAATGTCAATCGCATCTAAGAATTCCATCTTTTTGGTTGAGAAGTACATTGATAATACTACAACACCATTGCATCCCATTTGAAAACGCTCTGATAAGATCATTGACTTAACATCTTGAACACCTGCAGTATCAATACACTTAGAATTTAGGTGTAGTTCTTCGTGCTTGTTAGTTAGTTTGCCGTTGATAAAACTTAAGATCTCACCATTGTAAAGTAAAATTGGTTTTTGGTGTTCTTTGAAATTACCAGTTTGGTTAACTACTTCAAGGTGTTTAACAAATTCCTTATATAAACCTTGAGTTGGAATTGCGTATTGAGGTTTTAGTAAGTTTACTAAGAATTTGTGATCTTCATTTGAAGCCTTGATTGGTAAGACTTCTGAGTTAAGCCGCTTGTAAATCACATCGCAACGTGCGATTTCATCCAAGATCTTAGCTTCATAGCTTTCAAACCCAGCAATCTTAGGAGTCAATAAGATAAAACGATCTTGAGGCTCTAGTTTTAGACGCTTATCTTCTCCAGTTGCTATTTTTGCTAACTGATTATACAGGTTGTGTGGCGTGTTACTTACAACGATAATTGCATCTTTAACGTTGTTCATTTCACTGATAGGCATTGTTTGCAAATCACGTGAATTGAACATGTTTTTTTTGATAATTGTATTAAATAAGTTAATTGATGCTTGACTGTATACGATGAATGGCTTTTGTTGCTTTCTTGCAATTGTAGCCGCGGTAAACATTGCATAAACATTGTCATCATAACAAGCAATAATGCTACGACCTTTGCAGTCGTTCATAAACTTTTCAATTGCTTGTTTTGAGCGATGATTTGGACTGGTATTACTAATGTTTTTACCAACTTGCCCTGCACCAACAATTAATAGTAAAACCTTTTTATTATTAATTAACATTCTCAGATCCATTAGATCTGAACTAAAGGTTTTATTCTTATCATTGACCAAAATAAAATCGTCAATATGCACGATCATCCCATCTTGAGTTGATAAACAAAAACCATAACTGTAAGGAATTGATGAAAATACCCTAAAAGGAATCACGCTTACGTGTTCGTTAATCTTGAATTCTTTTAATGGGTTTAAAACAACGATATTTACGTATTTTTTATATGGCTCAAAATCACGTTGTTTATCCATAATACTTTCAATAATTGTTTTTCCAACTAATGAAGTATAAACAGTTAAAACTTCAGGTTTCAACGACTTTAATAAGTATAGTAGTGAACCTAAGTTAGATTGTGAAGGGTAACCAATAAATAAGCCTTTCACCTTCTTTTTGTGATTGGCAATATATGAATAATCAGGGATAAGCTGTTCAACACCTAATAAGCTGTTGATTGGTACTAAGCTCCCTGCATTAAATAAGTAAATATCATCATTGACTTCAAGTACTGAACAGTTCTTTCCCTGTTCATCTTGACCGCCTAGAGTGAAAAAATTAATCTTAGCCATATTTGTTAATAATTAATATGAATATATCAATAAAAACAAAAAAGGCACACAAATTTGTGTGCTTTATTTCTTTTTAGCAAATTAAGAATGTCTTAATTCTAGTTCTGAAATCAAGTTTCTATAAGCATTCAAATCGTTTTCTTTTAAATAATTTAATAAGTTCTTACGCTTTGATACTTTAGTGTAAAGACCGCGCTTTGAAATGAAGTCTTTTTTGTTTTTAAGTAGGTGTTCAGTTAATAACTTAATTTCTTCTGTTAAAACAGCTACTTGAACAAAAACACTGCCAACATCTGCGTCATTTTTTTGGAATTTCTTGATGATTTCAGTCTTTTTATCTTTTGATAATGCCATTTATTACTCCGAAAAAATTAGTATGATATTGAGAACATCATTAAAATTATACCACAAGAATTACTTTTGCAAGTTATTCTATCTGCTAAAAAATAGCTCATAAAAGTAAAAATAGGGAACACACCCCTATTTTTATTAATAAAAAGTATCTTTTTAATGATCTCAGCTGACCAAAGACCCCGGATTAATTGATCAATTAAGATAATCTACTATAACCTTAAATAACTAGGTTTATTAATCTAATCGGCTTTTATTATTTATTAATGGATTCAACAATTGCTTATTAATTGATTAATAATTATACAAAAACCGTTTTTGGTAAATTTGCTCTTTATTAAGAACTAGATAATAACTATTGATCATCAATAATTTTATTACCCATTAGTCAACAAAAACTAATTATCGCTAGTTTTCATAGATCATTTTTATTGTAATCGAGATAATTAAAAATTTAAGCTGTTGTTTATTAAATCATTATTAATGATTTCATTTTTAAACTTGGTGATCACGTAGCTTACTTTATGCTTGTTGATTCTTAATTCCTTAACGATATCACAAATCCGACTACCTTGTAAAAACTCAATAATGATCTTCCGCTGCTTGGGTTGAAATTTCTTTAAAACTTTTTTAATCTCTTCTCTAAACTCATCTAGTTTTAAATAATACTCTGGTGTTTTATGGCAAACTGGAGCGGAGTTTTCTTTTTCTGTACTATGATTTAAGATCTTTCTTTTATTTGTAGTTTCTTTTTTGAAGATACTAATAATATATAGAGAAACATATTTCTTGATGTAACCATCGAAATTATCATTTTTCTTAGAATCGAATCGGTTATAACCATCAATGATTGCTAATGCTGAGATCTGATGTAAATCAGATGATTCAAACGGCAAACTAGAGTAGTAGTTATAAAAAACTTTAGAAGCTACTTTGAATGCGTATCAATAATATTTATCTAATACTTTGTTTATATCGAATAAATTAATCATAATTACCTGCTAAACTAACAAGTTAATTATGATTAATTCTAAGTTTTGTAGTTCTCTAGTTTTGATCTAGATTTTATTAAGAAACTGATAGTTTGTTTTTAGTTAAAAATTCCTTAACTTTTTGAATTACTTGATCTTGGTTTTCTAAGTTAATTACTTGGTTAACCAGTTCTTTACAATCAGAATATTTTAAGTTGTTTATCAGTTCTTTTGCCTTAAGCATTGATGAAGCTGACATTGAAAACTCTTTTAAGCCCATACCTAATAAGATTGGAATTGCTAATGGTTCACCCGCCATTTCACCACACATACCAGTTCAAACTTTGTGTTTTAAACCACCATCAATAGTCATCTTAACAATTCTTAATAAAGCCGGGTTAAGTGGTTGGTATAAGTAGTTAACATCTTTAGACATACGGTCAACTGCAAATGAGTATTGAATCATATCATTCGTTCCAATTGAGAAGAAATCAACGTATTTAGCTAATACATCACTCATAATTGCTGCTGAAGGAATTTCGATCATAATACCAACTAGTGGTTTACCGTATTCAACTTTACGTTCGTCTAATTCTCGTCTAGCTTCTTCTAAAATTTCTTTAGCCTTAAATAATTCTTCAAGGTTAGCAATCATAGGGAACATGATACCTAAACTACCAAATTTAGATGCACGCAATAATGCTCTTAATTGCGCCTTGAAAATATCGGGGTGTTGATTAGTAAAACGAATTGCTCTAAATCCTAGGAACGGATTCATTTCATGTGGGAATTGGTAATAATTTAATTTCTTATCACCACCAATATCTAAAGTACGAATTACAACTGTTTCGTTGTTCGCATAATCTAATGCTTGCTTATAAGCATCAAATTGGGTTTCTTCATCTGGCCAGTTTGGTGAGTCCATGTACAAGAACTCAGTTCTAAATAAACCTACACCTTTAGCACCATATTCATTACCTTTTAGTAGGTCGATTGGTTTACCAATATTAACTGCAACAATTACTTCATGACCATCAAGTGTAACAGCCTTTGGCGGCAAGTATTTCTTAAGTTTAGCTTGACTTTCTTCGTATTTAGTTTGTTCTTGCTTAAGAACTGAAACATCACTTTCGCTTAAATCGCTGTATAAAACACCTTTAATTCCATCAATACAAATTAATTGATCGTGTTTAATTGTTTCAGTAACATCTTTTAAGCTTAATACTGCGGGAATTTCAAGTGTTCTTGCCATGATCGCAGAGTGAGATGTTCTTCCCCCGATGTTAGTAGCAAATCCCTTAACGTATTTCTTATCTAATAACGAAGTTTCAGATGGTGTTAAGTCATCAGCAATAATAATCACTTCGTGATTGATTGCTAATAAATCTGGTAACGGAACATTTAAAAGGTTAGATAAAATGCGTTTTTTCACGTCACCAATATCTGAAGCACGTTCTTTAAGATAAGCATCTTCAATTGCTTCAAACATCGCTTTAGTTTGATCATAAACTTTAGAAATCGCGGTTGGTGCGTTTGCTAAATTTCCTTTTACTTCTTGTGAGATTTGATCAAATAACATTGGGTCGTTAACAATATTAATGTGACCATCAAAAACGATCGCAATATCTTCACCCAAATTCTTAAGAGCAATTGCTCTTAATTCTCTTAATTGCTCAGAACTTTTATCAAAAGCCTGCTTAATTTTACTAATTGTGCTTTCTACTTCACTTTCTTTAATCTTGTTGTTATCAAAATCAAAAACAGGAGCCTTAAGCACGTAAGCTTTAGCTATCGCTACTCCGTTAGAAGCACCAATACCTTCGTATTTTTTCATATCAAAATCTATTATTTAATTAATATTAGTATTATATTTTTTTATTATATTTTAAGCTAAAATAATCAAAAATGAACTAATATAAATGACACTAACAACAGTTTTGTATTTAAGAAATTGCGCAAACAATTTACAACGCACATTAAATTACTTAAAAAATGAGAAAATAATCGTTTTGCTCGATCAATCTGTTGATTTAACAAATGATATAGTTGCTCAAAACAATCTAGATAAAACGATCGTTCATAAACAAAAGTTTGATAACATCTCAAACGCATTAAATTATCTTTTTAAACACAATTTAATTACGACAGATTTTTATTATATTGTTGATGTGCGTAATCAATTGAATGAGCACTTAATTAGTTCATTAAAGCAAAACTTAGTCTATAAGAAGTTATATTTTTGAAATATCAAAAGATATGATCAAGTTTACAAACCAACTAAGTTTAAAAATCTCATTTGTGAGAACCTAGATTTTATCAACACCATTTTTTATAAAAAAGATCTTCAACCTTTAAGTGTTTCATATCATGGTGAATTAGCTTATTTTGATTTATTGTTTCAACACTTAAATAATGATAATGGTTATCAATATCTTAAAGAATTAACTTCTGTTAACGAACCTGAATTGTTCGACATGAACTTAAGAAGATATAAAACTGATCTTGAAGATCAGAATATTGCTTTTTTAAATAAGATGATTGATAACAATAAGCAAGAGTATCTTTTATATTATTTTGAAAACAACTTAGAGTTTGTCAAACGTATAGTAAAAAGAAACTTACGATTTGAGATAAATCGTAAGATGTCCTTTTTTAGAATAATGAATAAAAATCCATTAACTTTTTATAAACTAACTACCAAATATAAGCAACTATTTAAATTGGTAAACAAATAAATCTTTAACTTGCCGAACCAACTGCATCACATGTAAATGATCATGGGTATGATCGTGAGTATGATCATGAACATGGCCGTCGTTTGGCGTCATTGTTGTACCATGATCATGTTCTGCGTGTGATGCGTTGTGTACTGATAAAATTAGGATCGCAAAAACTAAGCCGACTGCGAATGAGATTAACACTTTGTATCAATCAGCTGTTTTCATTGATCGGTTGTGAATAAACTCAGGAACTAGTTCAATCACTGCTAAGAAGGTGATAATCACACCACCACTTGCGTTAACTAACGGGATGATTCATCCAACGTTTCTTAAGAATCGGTTTAAGTAAGCCCCTACGATCATTACGGGAACGATTAAAAGAGTTGTATAAAAATTATATAGTGCAGCTTTAAAACGTCTTTCTCCATACTGGATTTGACGATAATGAATAATTAGAACTTCAACAAGAATGTGAATGTTGAATGTAACAATAAATCCGATATTGATTTGAGCTGGATCTAGAGTTAATAACGAAACTGTTCCCCCTAGAATAAAACCATCAATAGTTCGGTGAGATAATAACAAGATGATTACTAATCAAGCTGCTTTTAGATTAGGTTTGTGTTCTTTTATTTTATGTTGCACATCTTCACCTTCATTCATAATGTGCAATGAGTGATCATGCGTGTGGTTACAGTGATCTTGCTTAGTAAAATGAATGTATAAAAATCTAAATGAGATTACTAATGTTAATCCTAAGATGGCTCCACCAACTATAATGGCGATCTTAATTAATGTTTGATTAGTTTCACTGTAAGCAGCTAGCGCACTACTTACAAAACCAGTCACACCATCCGTTGCTTCAAATAATAATCCCAACGTTCCAATACTTAATAATAACGCTGATGAAAACGCGTAAAGATTAAATAATTGATTTTGTTTTAACTTTGGCTTAATAAAAGTTAAACACAAGATTAATATGGTTGGAACTGTTAATAAAAAAACAACATATATTAATAAATTAATAAAGATTGCCAAGTTTATGTTATCGCCTACTGCTTGTGGCGAAATAAATATTCTGTTCATTCGATTATTGATTAATCCTAACAAAAAAATTATACACAATTATTATGCTTATTTATAAAAATTTTAAATAAACTGATGTTGGATTGCATGCAAAATCGGCTGGTTTTTATAAAAAAATGATATTTCTTATTGAATTTATCTCTGTTTTTTATCAATAAAACAAAAAATATCTCCAAAAATTTTTGGAGATATTTCTCACACAAATCGATTGCTAATAAACAATCTTGTGTTCTTCTTTCATCTTAATTGGCACCAGTTTATGATCTATTACATCATAAGCTTTGCCAAAACCTGAATTGGTTCTACCCTTTTTTAACTTAACTTCAAGTAGCACAAATCCATGAAATTTTTTAAGCATATTAGCAATTCGACTTTCAACCGGATTTTTGGCTAAGTTATCTAGTAATTCGTTAACTAGATTTTGATCATTAATTTGTTCAAAATCTGTAACATTTTGCGCTGTTTTTCTTAAATATTCTGGTTTGTCCACAGCACCGACTTCAATCAATAAAACACCTTGATTTTTATTATTGTACATGATGTTTTCATAGTGCTGTGCAACCTTGGCTAAATAAACATACAAACGATCATTCTTACGATAAAGCACGGTAGTGCTACATAATAATTCGTTATCCTTATTTTTTGTTGCTAAATGAATACTTCTAAAGTTATATTTAAAAAACTCATTGTATTCTTCTTGAACGCTATCCATATTAAGTAAATATTGTGCTCGTTCGTGCATCTCAATCATTACGTATTTAATATCGCCTAAATCTTTAGCTTGTCTTTCAAAAGGAATATTGACGGTTTTATTGTTAACTAAAACCGTCATCTTTTCTAGATCCAAATCAAGCAATTTGATTGACTAGACAGGTTCATTTTTAACGTAATGACGATAAATGATATTTAAAATGTCTAGATGATCGTAATTTACGTGTTCGATAATATCTTGTTTATTCATACATTGGTTAACTTTTTTTACTTAGTTATACCAATTTTAGCAATAATAACAACGATAATAATCGTTAAAACGACAGCTATAAATAAACCGGTAATTACCGAACTTAAAACTGGGTGTTTGTTTCTAAATCGAGTAATTGGATTTTGCTTCTTAGCATTAGAGTCGTCGCTGTCTTCTTTGTTTTTTCGTTTTTGATCTAAAACTTCTTTACGTAGCAGTCTTAGCTCTTCTTCTGGAACGTCAAGATTGTTGATGTAATCATCAATGTTGATATCCATATCAGCGGGTCGCCAACCTTGTTTTTGTTGCCCCTGAGCTTGGTTAAATTTAGAATAACCGGCTTGATTTTTAGCGTTAGTAAACGGTACGTTGGGTGTTTGACTTTTCTTATTATTAACTTTCCGATCGCTTGTTGTTTGAGTTTGAGTTGCTTTAGATTTTTTACTGCGTTTTTCTAATTCTTGTAAGTGTCTTGTACGTGAAAAAACACCACCAAGATGACTTACACCTTCAAAAGTAAAGATGCCAGTTTTATCGTATTTTGTTTTACTTTCGTGATTAGATAAAACTGTATAAGCACATTTGATTTCTTTCTTTAATCATTCATTTGCTTCAGTTTTTGGATCGGTTGAGTATTTTAACTTTAAAACGCTATATAACCTTTTCAATTCATCCAAACTGGTTTTCTTATTTGCTCCTAAAATCGTGTAAAGATTTTTGGGTGCATAAGGATCGGGTTTGACTGCAGTTTTGCTTGCAGCTGCTTGTTGTTGCGCACCTGTTTGTGCACTTGAAGATTGCTTATTATTTGCTTGATTGTTCTGTTGACCGCTTTTGATGTTGGTGAAAATTTTACTAAAGACATCTTTAGTATCAACAAATTCAGTTGAGTCATCATCGTCGTCATCGTCGTCATAAAGATCAAGTTCAAACTCATCATAATCCTTACGTGACGCTTCATCACTTAGGACTTCATAAGCTTCATTAATCTTTTGGAAGAGTTCAATCGATTTTGGATCACTATTGACATCAGGGTGGTATTTTTTTGCAAGTTTACGGAACGCTTTTTTAATTTCACTAGACGAAGCCTTAACACTAACACCTAATATTTCATAATAATTTTGTTCTTTCACTCACCACCTCTGGTTTTTTGTGTTTTATACATTAATTATAAGCAACTATCCAATCTTTCTTATTCTTCACGTACATGTGGGAAAAACAACACATCTCTTATTGATGTTGTCCCTGTTAACATCATCACTAAACGATCAATCCCAATACCTAATCCACCTGTAGGTGGCAAGCCGTTTTCTAAAGCTTCTAAAAAGTCTTCATCCATTTCTGAAGCTTCATCATTACCTTTTTGTTTTTCTTCTAATTGTTTTTCAAACCGTTGCCGCTGATCAATCGGATCGTTCAACTCACTGAAACCATTAGCAACTTCTTTACCAAATGCAAACAGCTCAAATCTTTCAGTATATCTTGGATCAGAGTAATCTAATTTTGCTAATGGCGAGATCTCTACTGGGTGATGTGTTACAAACGTAGGTTCAATTAATTTCTTTTCACAGAACTCTTCAAAAAAGAGATTAATAATATGTCCGATTGTTTTTTCGTGTTCTTTAACGTGAACTTTATGTCTTTTAGTTAGCTCTAATGCCTGATCTAAATTCTTAATTTGGGTAAAATCAATTCCGGTTTCTTCCTTAATTAGATCGGTCATTTTAATTCGCTTGAAAGGTTTGGTTCAATCAACCTTTTGATCTTTCATGCTACTTTCATTTACATTGATTGCTTTAGCAATATATTTAATGATTGCTTCAGTTAACTCGATCATGTAATTGTAATCAGCATAAGCTACATAAGTCTCCATGCTGGTAAACTCAGGGTTATGGGTTGAATCCATTCCTTCATTTCTAAAACACTTACCAATTTCATAAATCTTATCAAAACTACCTACAATTATTTTTTTAAGTGGCAATTCTGGTGCTATTCTTAGATAGTAATCTCGATCTAATGCATTGTAGTGTGTGGCAAACGGTTTAGCTGCAGCACCACCAATTTGTGCATGTAAAAATGGTGTTTCTACTTCTAGAAAACCTTTTTCATTGAAGTATTGGCGCATTGCAGTAATAATTTTTGAACGATAAATGAATCTTTTTTTAGATTCATCATTATGAATTAAGTCTAGATAGCGCTTACGTGAGCGAATTTCTTCGTCAGCAATTCCATGGAATTTTTCAGGTGGAATTCTTAATGATTTACTAATAATTTTTAATGAATCAATATCTAATGAAAGTTCATTAGTGTTAGTCTTCATTGGCTTACCAGTTGCAGTTACAATATCACCCAAATCTAAATATTCTTGAAAATAATTAAAAACTTCAGGTTGGTTGTTTTTATTTATATATAGTTGTAATTGAGAATCGAAGTCCTGAATTAAAATAAAAGTTCTTCTAATTCCTACTACACGACCACTAACAGTAATTTGTTTTTCTAATTTAATTGCTGCCAATTCTTCTTTTGTAAATTGATCGTATTGCTTTTTCAAACTCTTGCTGTTGTGCGTGTTAACAACTTTTGTTACTTCGTATGGGTTTTGTTTAGATTCAATTAAACGGTTTAATTTATTTAAACGAACTAATTCCTGATCGTTAAGTTTTCTAGACATAATTATTTGTAAATAATAGCTTTTTTATTATATTAAAAATTATTTTCTTTAATTTTTTGCCTTTTGACAATCTTTTTACATATCTTGAATAAGATGAAAAAGGCATACGCAATAATAAACGCACTAACACTGCTATCAACAAGCTTCCAAGGCGGAGTTACTAACAGAGCCACAATAAATGAAGCTGTTTTAGTTAACCATGTTAACAACTCAATTGTTAGTCTATCTACAGATTCACCTTCTGTTAATCTAACATTTGTTTTAAACCGTGATTGATCTAAAAATACGGTTGAGTCTGTGAAAAACCAGATCATTAAAGTTGCTGACACTCATTTCAACAACTATGTTCAAGAGGTTCAAGGATGAGTTGATGAATTTAAGGAGAGATTCAAAGACCTCTATAGAATTGATTCGGTTGAATATGTTCAGCAAAATATCTACTGATCAGTTAATCAGGATGTTGAGTTTCAACAGCTTTTAGATAATGCAACCTTAAATAAATCAGTAGATGAACGAACTAACATATCTCGACCTAATTATGGTGAAATAACTGATTTTGGGACGTATTCTAATCACTCAAGTGCTAACTATAATTTTGCTGGTAATTACGACCCAATTTACAAAGATTATGTAGAGTTTATTCATTCTTATAGCCATGTAATAAAGAAACGCGAAATTCCTAGATATGATGTTTTTGATTTACCTCTAGCTGATAAACAATTGGAATACGGTTTTATTAAATATAAGAAAGACACCTCTTTACACGGAATATTTGATCGCATACCAAATACAAACAATCAATATTATGCTTTAACAAACGTGGATATTGGTAGTAATAAATTTACTGTTAGAGAAAAGAAGCACACTGGATGATATCCAACGTTATATGAACTAAACAATAACAGAGAAAAAAGAAATAATCTTACGAGTGTAAAGTATTTAAGATGAAAAGTTCATCCTGTTAGTGCAGCTACATACGATAAATTTAATATTGTTCCAAATGCAGAAATATTAGTAGATAGCAATAATAGAGTTGAGTTTGACAAGATTAAACTGTATTTCTGAAAATCACCTTCTGGTAAATGGCGCATTATTAATAATAGAGTTTTAGTAAATTTAATGAACAATTGATTTGATACATCATCATATAGAGTAATTAAAGCTAATCCAACATACTTTAATAAACTTTATGAACTTAAGGATTCACCAAAAACTTTAAGCATAAACGTTGATAATAGATCTGAACTGATTAGTGCAAAATATGATATTTTTGCCGACTATTTTGTACTTCCTGATAATTTTACTTACAAAACAATTAATTTTAATATTACTAATAGAACTGCAT
The DNA here is from genome assembly GCF_000518305.1 of Mycoplasma imitans ATCC 51306. Lineage (GTDB taxonomy): Bacteria > Bacillota_I > Bacilli_A > Mycoplasmatales > Mycoplasmoidaceae > Mycoplasmoides > Mycoplasmoides imitans. The sequence goes on along the minus strand of NZ_KI912418.1, from coordinate 3,703 downwards.
TTAACGGCTATAGAAATTTAATAAATTTATTCATAAACAACATTAAAATCGAATCTGATTCTATTCAGCTAAGAGATAATTATGTTTATTCAAAAATTGATACGAATTTGACGTTTTGATTTTGATATAATGATCAGTTTATAAAACTTATTGATCATATTAGAAAAATTAAAAAATACACGGTAAATTCGAATCAAAATAAATATAAAAATCTGTCAATTGATTATGCTGACGTTGTAAGTTTACAAAGAAATAATTCTATTGAATTTTTTAATAATTTAATTCAAGCAAAAGGGCGAAATTATGTAAGTAACTTTCAAAGAGAGTTGTTTTATTTTTTAGGAATAACTACAAGTGAAATTAATGATTATCAATATGATTTTATAATGGCTTTGCCTGAGCTTTTTGATCAATTTAATCAACAAACAAAATTAATTGGAGATATTTACATTGGAAGTAATAAAATTTCTGATCGAGTATTAATAGCTAATAATGAAACACCACGAATTGATATTAATTCTGAAGAAATTAGAAATAGAACACCGCAGTTAGATTTAAACAGAAATTTACTTCAATTAACCGTTAATAATTTACGATTCTATAGTGAAGAAATTGATAGTTTTAACGGTAAAATCAATACTTTTCAAACTATACAAAATGAAAACTCAGTATTCAAATTAGACGAAGTTTCAATTAGATTAAATCTAAATTATCGTTATGATTTTTTAAACATAAAGTATAAAAATTCGATTGCTGAGTTGAACGATTTTAATGTCAGAACATTTGAACCGCTATACGCGAGTGATTTTAATCACAAGATCGGTGTTGATAGATCTATTGAGATTAGTGATATCTTAATTGATGCTTATAAATCAATATACTTGAATTCGAATAGTATTTATATTAATCAAGATGGCGTTTACTCACCTGATCAAAGTGTATGAACGGGTAATGATCTAAATATAATGCCAGCACTATCAGATCGATATAATCTTAATTTCGATCCGAATAATGTGACAGGTGAGTTTTGATCTATAATCAGAGTTTTAAATGGTAATGATTTTGCTATTCCAGGTACTGAAGCTGAACCAGAACTTATTCCTGATAAACTTTATTTCTTTAAAAATGACGAAAATATTAAAGCTAAATTCTATCTCGTAAAATTTAAAGCATTTAATAAAGTAATAGATATTAATAAGTCTCGAATAAGTTTTGAGCACGAAATTGTTCCAGAGATAAAACTGAATTATTTAGATAACAATTTTGGCATTAGATTATTAACTGATTATGAAAACAATCTTTTGTCTGATCAAACAATTAATTTAAAGATTAATCAAGAATATTCAATTTCTCAAGATGATGCAAATAAATTAGTTAGAGCAATCGAACCTGTTTTAGCAACTAGAGGGTTAAAAATTCTTAACAATTCAATCCAAGTTAATGAACGAGCTAATCAACTTAACTTTACTTTATATTCGTTAGATAAGGTTGAAAAAACTGCTTTTAATCCTATAACAAATTTTGATTTAAGTATTGAAAAAGAAAATAATAATATCTTAAAAATCAACGGTAAATTTAATAATAATTTAATTTTTAATCTAGATTATCAAATCAATATATCTGACAATAAAATCCTAATAAAATTATTAAATCCTGATCAATTAAATCTTGCTCCTGTACTTAATTCAAAAGATAAGATAACTGAATTAATTAAGAACGAGATTAATAAATATAACTTTGTAATTCGCTCTTGAGACAACTTTGATATTGCTAACCCATCTAATGAAATTCAACTAATTAACACTTCTACTACTTCACTAGATGAAGATGAAAGCGATATTTCTAGAGAAGAAATTATAAGAAATAATTCTAATAACCAAAGATCAACAAATAATGAAAAAGAATCCAAGAACCAACAAAACGAGCAGATTAATAATAAAAAAGCAACAAATATTAGTTTTGATTTAAAAGATAAGAAAAACTTAATCATTTTTATTGTCAGTGTTTCATTAATATCATTAGCGCTGATAATAGGAACAAGCTATGGAATTGTGAAATTAACCAAGAAAAATAAACGTAGAATTCGTAGATAAAAATAAAAAAATAACACCAGTTTGAATCTGGTGTTATTATTTTGTTTGCGTGATATTTTCCTATTCTTGCTTGCGCTACCTTCGGCTCCATGATGCTTAACTTCTGGGTTCGGAATGGGACCAGGTGTTTCCATCACGATATCGATATCACACACACCATTGCTCTTTGAAAAACTAAATACAACAAATCATTTTAGATAAAAAACAACTAATGTTTTTTGATCAAATCTAAGTCCTCGAATTATTAGTACTAATCAGCTAAATACCTCGCGGCACTTACACCTTTAGCCTATCAACGTCGTAGTCTACAACGATTCTTACTCCATTGCTGGAAGGGAAGATTATTCTTAAAGTCGGTTTCACACTTAGATGCTTTCAGCGTTTATCCGTTCGACACGTTGCTACCCAGCGGTGCAGTTGGCACTACAACTGGAGCACAAGAGGTGTCTTCACTCCGGTCCTCTCGTACTAAGAGTAAATCTTTTCAATCTTCCTGCGGGCACAATAGATAGGGACCAACCTGTCTCGCGACGGTTTGAACCCAACTCACGTATCTCTTTAATCGGCGAACAGCCGAACCCTTCGAACCTGCTTCAGCTCGAGGATGAGATGAGTCGACATCGAGGTGCCAAACACTGCCGTCGATGTGAACTCTTGGGCAGTATCAGCCTGTTATCCCCAGAGTAGCTTTTATCCGTTGAGCGATGGCCATTCCATACTGAACCACCGGATCACTATGACCTAATTTCTTACCTGTTCGACCTGTTAGTCTCACAGTCAAGCACCCTTATACCATTACACTCTTAACACGATTTCCAACCGTGCTGAGGGTACCTTTGCACGCCTCCGTTACCTTTTGGGAGGCGACCGCCCCAGTCAAACTGCCCGCCTAACACTGTCCTATTGCTGGATAACAGCAACTAGTTAGAGAAGAATGTAAACAAAGGTGGTATTCCACTGGTGACTCCACAACTCCTAGCGAAGTTGCTTCAAAGTCTCCCACCTATTCTCTATATGTCTAAACTCTGCCCAATATTAAGTTACAGTAAAGCTTCATGGGGTCTTTCCGTCCCGTTGCGCCTAACGGGTGTCTTCACCCGTACCTGGATTTCACCGAGTCTATAGCCGAGACAGTCAAGAGATGGTTACACCATTCAAGCGGGACGGAATTTACCCGACAAGGAATTTCGCTACCTTAGGACCGTTATAGTTACGGCCGCCGTTCACTGGGGCTTCAGTCGGGAGCTTCGATTGCTCTAACACCCTTCTTTAACCTTCCAGCACTGGGCAGGTGTCACCCCATATACATCATCTTGCGATTTAGCATAGAGCTGTGTTTTAGTTAAACAGTCCCCCCTCGTTCTTCACTGCGGCTCAACTTTTACATTGAGCATCCCTTCTCGCGAACTTACGGGATGAATTTGCAGAGTTCCTTAGCTATAGTTCACTCGCTAACCTTAGGATCTTCTCCTTGACCACGTGTGTTCGTTCTCGGTACTGGAAACAAATAGTTAACCCTAGAAGCTTTTCTTGGAAGCGTGATATATGCATCTTCGCTACTTGCAAAGCGTTCGCTCGTATTCATAAGTTGTCCTTAAAAAGGGCGGATT
>NZ_JADI01000009.1 GCF_000518305.1 Mycoplasma imitans ATCC 51306 | reverse complement strand
TATATGAAGAGTTAATGGATGTATTTCCGAACTTACTTAAGAAAAACTAAAAGTTCGAAAAAATCCAGATTACACAAAATTAGCTTCGTTCCCAAGAAAGAAAATAAAAAATTAATTAAATTCACAGATAACAAGTTTTCGTGTATAATAATAACGATATTATGTTAAAAAATTGCAAATCATATAGTCAACGTATTAATAACATTATTAAGATTATGAAGAGATGGACATCTTCTATGATTTCATGTGTTAATAATGAAATTAATACCAAGATTAAGATGGATAAGCAGTTTAAATAATAAAGGTAGGATTTAATATAGATTGCTTATTCTTAAATAGAAGAAAAGATTAAGCGATCTTATTAATTCAATAAATTTTAAAAAGAATAGGACATGTTGGATAATAGTGATTGCTTGCTCTAGCAATCACTATCTTATTAATATATTTAACGTAGATCAAAAACAAGAAAAAGGAAACAACAGGATCAATGATAAAAAAATGATCATTAAAATCTAAATCATTACTTTTAAAGGCGGGATTAGCTCTAGGTGTTATAGGAATAACATATGGTGTGGTTATTGGTTCCATGATTGGTTATGCTGATAACTCAGCAGAAAAGAATGGTGAAATATATCCGATCAACAAAAATTTGTTTGATAATGATTATTCAAAAATTTATGACCAAGAAGGTAATTTAAATCCTGAATTAAGCATTACTAACGGAACAAAAACTAGAATAACCGGAAAAATTTCTAGTGATGCTACTAAATTCTCATTCTTGAATAGTTCAAAAGAGTATAACTTTGATGAATTTTTCAAGGAGTATTACGATCGCTTTAATGAACCTTTCGTATTAGAAATTAAATATGGTTCATTTAGTTTCTTTGATGAATACGTACTAGCAGTTAGACCAAAACAGTTTTTAGAGTTTACTAACTGATTTATTTCTAACGTTGCTTGAGGTCCTGATCTATTAACATTAGACTCATTCAGATTAGTTCCAGGGGTAGAGCAAAACGGGAATGCAATTACATTAGGTTCGCACTCAACATTACACAAAGAAGTAAGTGAAATTAAGTTCTTTCCAGATGCATTCTTTGGTTCTTTACCGATTCACTCAACAATTGCTGGACCAGGTAACGCAACTGATTCATTAGCTTATAGTGTTTTTTCAAACGTAGTATCTAAAGCAGATCTAGACCAGTTTTTAGCAAATATTGGTTTTGAAAGCGCATTAAAAAACGACGTTCAAAGAAATATGGTTCAAGATTCTGTTGGTGAGATTTACAGAACCAACAAATTGGTAAATAAAACTTATAAAGTTGCTTTAGGTTCACCACAAGGTGAAAATAATCCAAATGTTTATCCAAGTGCAATATTTGTTAAATCTGATTTTGCTCAAGCTGATCTAGATGCACTAAAAACACAATATCCTTCTCTAGCTGATTTAACTCTAGAAAGCTTTCAAGATTACCAAGTTAAACAAGTTAATGTCACACCACCTGCAAATAATCAAACCGAACCAACGCTAAACTTAACATTAGCTAAACCAGGTGAAGAAGCTGCTGTAACTGCGCAAATTAATCTAAACACTTTAAACAATAATAAGTACATCTCATACAAAACTTTATTAGCAAGTTATCAAGATAATATTAGTAGTTATTTAAACTTCTATGATATGGATGCATATAAAGATAGTACTTTCTATCTATATAACGATGATAATAACAACAAACACTTTTACAATCTGTTTGTTCAAGCAATCAATGAAAATCCAGAACTTAAAGCGTTAAAGACTACAGAAGAACAACAGGCTAAAGTTAAACAGTATAAAGTTTTAGATTTTGAAAAAACAACTAACGCTCAAACACAAGCATACACATTAAAAGTTAATATCCAACAAGTATTAAAAGATAACCAAGAAGGTGAAATGACGTCATTAGAATTTGTGGCAAACAAAGCTAACGATTTTTCTCCAGAAGGTTTTGATGATTTTGTTGAAGCTATTGGTTATCAAGGTGGTATTGATCCAGTTTCATTATTCTATACACCTACTGATATTCAAGCAAGAGACGAACAAGGTAATCTACTAACTGGATTAGCTTCAAGAAGTTACCAACTTTATGTTTCTGTTTATAACAACTTAATTAAAAAAGTTGTTAAAAAATATCCACACTTACTAAGACAGTTAGACGGCCCTCATGTTAAACAAACTGTTGATGCTAACGGAGTGTTTCAATACGAACTAGCTGAAGGTCCATTCCAAGGATTTACTCCAAGCGATCGTATTGGTTTACCAATCATCTTATCAACTTTAGTACCTGGATTTGATGGTTTACCAATTGATTTCTTGAAGTATGTGGCTACTCACGAATATGGTCACCACTACACATTAGATCAAGGGCAAGCGTTTATTGATAAAGATAACCCGGTAATTGTTGGTGGGTTATCAACCAGAGGTGGAGCAAATGCTGCTTCGTTCTATTCTTATCAAGCATTAATTAACTACTTAAATGCTAGAAGTAACTTAGAAGTTATCCGTGTTAATGCTAATAATGAAGTTACTAACACTGGTAAGTTCATTCGTTTCAGATTTGGAATCATCGATGAATCAGGTAATGTAATTAGATATGAAACAGAACGTTTAGAAGATATCTGAGGAACAACTGATCCTAATGACAGTATTACTAATGTTTTAAAAAATAAGAAACGTCGTTTCTTACAAGACTTTAGTGGTTTAACTGAAGCTGCTAAATTGAGAAATGTTAAATTAAGTGATCTATTCTATGCGAACTCATTTGATGCTGATTCAGGAACAATTAACCCTTCAATCTCAGGTTTAGCAAGAGCGTTTGCTAAATCTCAAGCTAATGGAACAGTATCTGAATACAAATGAACTCCAGTTACTTCAAAATCAATCGTTAGTCAGTTAACTGATGGTGCTGGAAATCCATTATTAGGTAAAGCTGTAATGGTTTCAGACAATGATGAACTAACATTTAAGATTTTTGAAACTGATCCGCAAAATTCTAAAATTATTACCAAAATCAACATGTTTAACAAAGATGGAACTCCAGTTATCCAAGTTCCACTTAATGTTGAATTAAGTGATGCTGAGTTAGCTTATGTTAGTCAACAAGCTGATGTGATTGCTAACACAATCCGTTCGTCAATTATTAAAAACTTATCTGATAATGGTTGAAACACACCAAGCACAGTTCTTGGTGGAGAAATTTCTTCATCAATCGGTTCTGTATTTGGTGGTGAAGGTGTAACTGATCTTGTTAATAAAATTAAAACTAGAACTCAAGCGAATGAGTTTAATCCAGGCACAAATAACTTTAATGCTAGTAATGTAAGAAGTGGATTTAGTTATTTATCTTTTGAAAATAGTTTATCACTTCAATTGTTAACGTTGATTTCGAACGTTATTAGCTGAAACAGTATTGATGATGCTGTTAAGGCGGGAACTTGAGTAGGTACAAGCGATAGATATATCAGATCAGATGCTAATAAGATTGTGGTTGTGCAAAAATCTGGATCAAGTAGCATAAATGATCTGAATAGTTTTGATAAGTATGTTTTCCCATATGTTAAAGGAAATGTATTTCTAGGAAACATTTCTAATGCTGACGATGACGGATTAATAGGACGTGTAAATAGTATAGCTTCTAGTAACCAACTTACAACTACAGATGGTTTGTACAACCTAAGCTTTACTAGATCATTAATTACTGCGTTGAGAGCGCTAGCTGGTGGAAATGCATATCAAAGCAGTTTCATATCATATGTAAAACAAGATTCGAGATCTTCAGGAACTTCAAGTTCTACTAATTCTTACACATTAGAAGGAACGCTTAATTTGCTTCAAAGAATAAGAACGGCTATTAGAAACGGTAATGGAAATTCGACAACAATAGCTCAACAAATACAAACAATTGACAACGAAACTTCACTCGTAGTTAACCCATTTGGAACTGATTTAGGAAATCTTGACCGCCAATTGCTTAACGCAGTAAAAGATACTAATAAAATTCAAGTATCTGTTTCTACTAACAGCTCTTCTCAAAAGATGAGCACATTTAACAGTAGAAATTTAAGTGGGTTATTAGACTTTGTTTCTATAGATTATTCAAAAGCTAAATATGATACTACAAAGAAACAATATAATTGAGATGTATCATATGTTGAAAATAAATTTAATTTAGATAATGTTTCAAAGATTTCTACTGATGACAACTCTCCTGAAGCTGCTAAATTAAAAGAAGCAATCACAGCAGCTGGACAAAATTCAGCAGCTAAAAAACAAGCACAAGCTAATTATGCAATGTACTTGTTTAGACACTCTAACTTATTCATGAGTGTTAAAGACTTCTCTCCGGTAACTAATTTAGTTGCTAACCGTGCAGTTTTCTCTGAATTATATGGTGTTACAATGTTAGATCAAAACTTCAACAAATATTATGTTGAAGATCTAACCGATGAGTTAAATGATGGAATTCATTTTGACACTCAGAGATTACAAAAATACTTCGAAAAATTTGTTAAGGATAACAAATTAGATTCAGTTAAAGATAGAATCAGTTTCCATGACTTACTAATATTAGTGGGTAACATCGTATACTACGGAAACAACGGTAATGTTCCTTTACAATTAGATAGTTTTATTTTTGGTCATTTCTCACCAGGTTTATCATCAGATGACGTGTTGAACTACAACGCAACTAGAGTTGAACCTTTATTAAACGATAAGTTTACCGACTACGTGTTTAATATTGCTGAAGCGCTTACAAGAGATTATGTTCAAACAACGTATGTTCCTAATACTAAAGACTTTGAAAACACACCGAAGTTTTTAACTGGTTTATCAGAAGCTATGAGTGGGTTAGATTACATTGTTGATGCAACAAACATTAATCATGTAAACGATACTAAGGTGACTCAGGCCCAACTATCAAGAGCTTTACAAACATTCCGACAAGGTAAGTTAACAACAACTTATTACGATAAGTTGATTGTAGCTCAAGTTGATGCAGTACAAAACTTTAGGGATGCGGTTGATGCGTATTCTGCAGCAATAGATAATTACAACACAGTTGCTAAAGAAAATAATAATAATCAAGATGCACAACCAGTTGTAGAAGCTCTAGCAAAAATGAAAGATGCAGAACAAAAAGTTACCGAAGCTCAAAAAGCTTTAGATGACTTAAGAGCACAAACAAGACAAGAAGTATTTGGCAATGGCAATAACTTCTTCCAAGACAGAGAACAAAGAACATCAACTTACTTTGGACAGTTTATTTCTAAGAATAACGGTTTCTTCAAAGATAACTTTGAAAAAGCAACAATTGGAGCTCAATTATACGACGATAATTTAGATCCAATTATCGATAACAACATTAGAACAGTTGACTTTAAAGGTAACAAAGTAAACAAACGTCCAGAGGCATTCTTCTTATCGCAACTATACAACTATGGTGTTTCTAGAAGAACAGTATCAGGTCTATTTAGAAATGAAAGATTAGATGCTTTAGCTTTATATGGTTATGTTCCTATTGAATTAGCTAACAAGATTGGTTACTTAAGATTTACAAACACCCAAACTAACGAAGTTTTATATCTAAAAGTTAATACGAAAAAAACTAACAACATCTTCTGATTACAAAAGCAAGGTGACCCTAATAGCAAGAAGACACTTGAAGATTACGGTTATGCATCATGATTATCAGATTATGCATTAATGGGTAAATATCGAAATACTTTGTTAAGACCTGGTAATACTTACACAGTAGATTTTGTTGATAAGGATCGCAACTTCTTACAAGCAGTTGATTTGGGAGATGCGCAATATATCTCAGAAAACGCTAAAGCTGTAGAACAATCTCCAGTGAAGATTGAAAATAAAAACACAACTGATGGTGATAATAAACAGATTAAGACTGTAATTAGTGTTGATTTCCAATTTAACGTAACAAACTAATTAGTTTAGTGAAAAACAATAAGTAATTAAAAATGAAATTCAAATTAAAAAAGATAATTAAATTAGCCGTTTTAGGTGCTGTACCATTATCAATGATCCTAAGCTCATGTAGTTATGCAGCTAAAGACGACAAACAAGTTAACAGATCAAGGTCTGTTAACCAGTCTGATTATGATCTAGGTTTGGTAACCGAACCGTTGAACACACTTAACTACATTAAGTACAGTTCATTAGATAAGGTTATTCCTTCACTTGTTGATTCATACTTAAAGAACGGTCCAAGTGATGCACTAAAGCGGGTGTTAACAGCTAAAAGAAGATATAACTTTGCGCTGTTAAATATTCCCCAAGATCGTACTACTTCAAATTTTGATACTTACTATAATACAAATTTAGCTAATATTACAGCTAACAACGGAACGGGAGTGATTGGTTCGTCATTTTATTCTCTAGATAACTTTAACATTGTTGGGGGATTGGCTGATGACTCAGGTGCGGGATCAGATTTAACCACCAAATCAACGATCTATGCGTTTAGAAACCCACGTAATACGAATAACTACATGGCGATTACTGGTTATACAAACGTTAAAAAGAATCGTTGATCAAATGGTGAGTTTAGCAACTCTCAAGATATGAGAGATTATCTAGAATACATTCTAGATCTAAACACCGGTTCACAAAAACTTGATACGATCAGAAGATATGGGATCCGCGGTGCGGATACGTTCATCGATGCACAACGTGATTACTTAGCAAAGTTTAATAAAACTTATAAAAATCCGTTTGGTCGAAGAAACTACATCTTTAATGATGATTTAAAGATGTATGTTCAAGATCCAAACCAAGAAGTGTATCAATCACAAACGTTTGATGAAAGAAACCAACCGATTGACACTCAAGAAGTTCAAGCAATTAAAGACGCTGCTAAAAGTTTTGGTTTTTACACTGGTCAATTATTCTTAGATTTTGATAATGATTTTATTGCTCAAAATCTAGATAAAAATCCAGACTTTGATCTAGATGCTGAGATTCAAGATTTTAAAGTAATTACACCTGACAATCGTGAAGTTACTATCAAACTAGTAAAAAACCAATACGTTAATCCCTACCAAAAGTTTGATAAGACCAACTCTGGTTTAGCCGGATCAATTCAAACATTATCTAAAAATGAAAACTCATTCACGTTAATTTTTGATGAGAACCAAACACCAAACCTGGTTTACTTAGTCTTTACAATTCTTGAAAACCTATATCCGGTTAATAGAAGATATATTGAAACTACAGGTGGCGGGATTGATAAGTATGGTTCAGAACCTGATAAGTTCTTAACTAACGGACCTTTCTTGATTCCTAAAAATGACGGAATCTTATTAGGACCTAACGGTTATATTATTCTTGTAAAAAACCCAGATTATTTTGATGTTGAAAATACGATTTCAAACCGTATTAAAATCTTCTTCTCACAAAACCGTAATACTAATGCGTTGTTTTTTGAAGATGGTTTAATCTCTCAAACATATATTCCAGCTAATAGAATTAACCGTTATTGAGCTGATCCAAATATCAGACCATTCTTAAATAAAAACCAAGGATTTGGTACGATCGCTTATGGTCTAAACTTAGATCTTGAAACTAATGCAAATAGCTACATCCAAGATCAAGATTTAAGAAACGCGATTTATTACGCGATTAACCGTGCTGATATCTTAAGATTTGTAGGATGAGATTTCAGCTTTCCAACAAATACGTGAACTGCTTATGGTCAACACAAAGCATACGATGGAAGAAACATCGAATTATTCTTTGAAGGTCAAAGTTCACGTGCTAAAAACGGGGTTGAGTTTGATCTATTAAACTATGACTTCGTAGTTCACCTATCAAAAGGATTTAACTTCGAAAAAACAAAACGTGATGACTTAGTGTTTGATCTAAATACTGCAAGATTTTATCTTGAACGTTTTAAAGCCAAACACCCAAACCTAAGACAAGTAACATTAAACTTTTTAGACAACAGTAGTGACGAGCAAGTTCGTGGGGGGACTTATCTAAAACAAGCGATGCAAGAAGCGTTTGGTAATTACATTAACATTGAAGAGAAATCATTACCTGAGAACATTTTTGCTAGCTACATTGAAAAAGGTCAATACGATATCATTTATCAAAACTACGACCGATTTAGTGGTGGTCAACCACAAGATGGGGTACTAACATTCTTTAAAGATGATGGTATTGATAGCTTTAGACAGAAAAATATTGGATTTAAAGAAAACCCAGTTGGTTCATACACCTACACTGAGTATTTAGCTAAACTAGTTTTAGAAGCGCTTCAAAAAACTGATCCAAATATCAGTCGTCAATCAATCCTAAAACCTGATATGGATATGATCAGTATTATCATTAATAGTGATCCTAAGATCTTAGCGGATTATAACAAAGCAGTTAACTCATTAAATGTGCTTGATTTAAACACATTTACTAAAGATAATCTAGATCAAATTATTCAAAAACTAAATATCTTAAATACTGGATTTGAAAACACTAGATATTCTAACGAATACATTAATGCACTGTTAGACTACATGGTGATTACTAGTTGAAGAAGAGATCCAGATCCGTTTAACCAAAGACGTAATGAAAACGTGGCAGTCTCAAGATTACACACCGCATTTAACTTAATGTTGCCATCATTTAAAACAATTGATGAGATTGCTCAACTAACTGATGATACAAGAGTTCGTCTTGAAATCGATACACTAAATTTAATTAACCCAGACACACAAAAAACACAACCTAGTTTCTGGAAAAAATTCATCGATCTAGCTTTAGGTAGATTTAATGAAAGTAAAATTGCTTATTCATCAAGACTATCATCATTCTTCTCAGGTAACTTTACTGATGAAGAATTAGCAGAAAACTGAAGTTTAGATTATGTGTACCAATTTATTGGCTCACTTGAAAAGATTATTCGTGATTCTGGTTTAATTATTCCGTTGATGGAAGTTGATACTAACTGAGAGGTAACCAGAGTTGGTGGTGTAAACAGCTTATTCACATTCTCATTACAATATGCGTATGATTACACTAGACCACCAAGAGAAGGTCTACCAAGAAGTAGAGAGGCATAGAACAGCTTGACTAATAAAATTTTAATTGAGCATAACAAAAGTTATCATATCAGTGATAACACTGTTATCTTTAGGAAAAAACGGATTGAAGAGTTAACTTTGATCCAAAAACTATTAGCAATTGACTCACCGTTACTAAGAACTTTATGAAAGTTCTTCAAGATTATTCTTGAGTTTTTTGTGATTGGTTTAATCGTAATTTCGATTACATTCTTCTTGATTAATTCAGTACCTGGTGAAAACCCATTAACCCAAGGATTAGATGAAGCATCAAGAAAAGCGATCGAACAACGCTATGGATTGGATCTACCGCTATTCCAACGTTATTTAAATTATCTTAAAGGGATCTTTGTTGGTAATTTTGGTATCTCATTAGCATTGTTCCCAGAACAATCTATTAATAGTTTTATCTGAGATAGATTTTATAAATCATTCTTAGTTGGAATCTTCTCAGTTGCACTAACAGTTGGTATTGGAATTCCTCTTGGAATCTGAGTGGGTAAGAACCCTGGTGGATGAGTTGATAATATCTCTACAATCCTTGTGAGTGTGTTCTCATCAATTCCGTCAATTATCTTCGCTTTAGTTTTAGTGTTTATTGGTAGAGCGATGGGTATCCCTTATGTGTTTGATCAAGCTAACTTTGTAACTTACATCTTACCTGGTCTTGCACTTTCACTTGGAAGTATTATTGTTTATATTAAATATATTCGCACCGAACTTAACCGTGAGTTAAATTCAGTTCACGCTAAGTTTGCTTACTTAAAGGGTGTATCAAAAAACCGCTTTGTATGAAAGCACGCACTTAAACCGTCACTGTTCCCAATTGCGACATTCTTCCCTGCAGTAATTTTTGGTTCATTTATTGGTAGTATTTTCATCGAACAGATCTTCTTAATCCCTGGGTCTGGTGATACTTTATTACAAGCAATTCAAACAAAAGATTACAACGTAATCTTATTCTTAATCGTAATGTTTGCTCTAATTACAGTGCTCTCATATGCATTCAGGGACATCTTATACGAGCTAATTGACCCAAGAATTCGTCGAAGAACAAGTTAATGAATAAAACAGATAAATTGATATGAATAAATTTAAAGAAAATAATCTGCAAACCAAACCACCTGGATTTAAAGATAAGTTTAAAAACTGAGTAGCAAGAGTAGCTAATAATATCAGAAGTCGTTCTGATCTTAGTAGCGATGAATTTGTAGATCCAAAAACAGCACCAAACCCAGTTACTCAACCTTTCAATTACCAATCTTGAAAGTTAGTTGGTAAGATTGTTGATTTCCAAGCAGATCAACACATGAGCCCTCAAGCAAAACCGTTCCGAGAATTCGTTAACCGATATTCGCGTTCTTTTGCTGGAGTGTTTGGAATCGTAATGTTATTATTAATCGTTGTTTTAGCAATCTTCATTCCGTTTTTCACACAAGATCCAAATAAAACTAATATTGATGACCGTAACTTGATCTTTAACTCTAGAGATTCACAAAACGTTTATCATTTTCTAGGAACAGATGATCTTGGTCGAGATTACTGAGCAAGACTTTGATGGGGATTAAGATATTCGATTGCACTTGCTTTTGCTGTAACCGTGATTGAAGTCATGATCGGTCTAACGATTGGAATTATGATGGGGCAATTCGAATTCTTTGATAAGGTAATGACTTTTATTATTAAAGTCATTTCGATCGTTCCAACAATCATTATTTTGATCTTATTAACAATTATTATTTCACCAAGTTTCTGGGTTATTGTGTTCGCACTTTCATTAACTTCATGAACGGGGATGGCTAACCAAATTCGTGCTCAAGTAAAAAGAGCTAAGCACTCAGAGTGAGTGATGGCTTCAAGAATATTAGGAACACCTATGTGAAAGATTCTAAAGAATTATGTTCCAGTAATCTTACCAATCCTAATCACCCAATTAGTGTTTACTATTCCAGGGGTTGTGTTAGCTGAAACATCATTAGCATTCATTGGTTTAGCAATTAAAGATATTCCAACATTAGGTAATATTATCTCTGAAGGGCAAAAAGTGTTCCCAACATACGCTAGATATGTATTTATTCCAGCTACGTTCTTGATCTTAATTACAACTAGTGTTCAATTGATTGGTGCTACTGTTCAAGATTCACTAAGAAGACAAAGATAATAAAAAGATTAGTTTATGAAAAATACAAAAACAAATAAGAAGAGTTTTAAATATCGCGTTAAAGACTATTTTTCCAATCTTTTTAGTTTTATAACTAATCGTAAATTTGTCTTTAATTGGGAAGAATTTACCAAAAATGTTCGATACAAAGAATTTGCTAATGGTGAAAAATTAAAAGTTGTAGCAGAGATTAAAGATATTCAACTATCTTTCTTAAACCCTTCACGACCAGGTGAAAAAAATAAAGTTTTACGTGGTCCTTCGATTGAGATCTACGAAGGTAAAGTACACGCGATCATTGGTGAATCTGGTAGTGGTAAGTCAGTAATCACTTCATTACTTTATGGATTAACTGGTGATAATGCCGTGATTGATGGTGGTGAAGTTAAATTGTTTAACAACAACGTTGAAAATTTCAGTTTCCGAGATTGGGAAAAATCACATTACCGTGGTCGAGTGGTGTCAGCTGTTTTTCAAAACCCGATGTCAACACTTAATCCGACAATGAAAGTTGGTGAACAGATCATGGAAGGAATGATGATCAACAAGATCGTTAAAACTAAAAAAGAGGCTTATGAACGTGCTGTTGAATTTTTAAAATTAACAAAAATTTCTGACCCTGAAGCAGTAATGAAGTTATACCCACACGAAATGAGTGGGGGGATGATCCAACGGGTGGTGATAGCTGCAATCGTTTCACTTGAACCAAAAATCTTGGTAATGGACGAACCAACAACCGCACTTGACCCTACTGTTCAAGCATTAGTTTTAGACGTAATTAAAGATTTACAACAAAAACTAAATCTTTCGATCGTTTTCATTACCCACGATCTTGGAGTAGTGGCTTCGATCAGCGATTACATCTCAATTATGTATGCTGGTCAGATCATTGAAGAAGGTACGGCTAAAGAGATCTTAAAATTCCCACAACACCCTTATACTTGGGGTTTAATCTTAAGTATGCCTGATTTAAACCAAGGGGATCGTTTAGCAACGATCCGTGGATCAGTTCCATCAAATCTTAACAACATCGTTGGTGATGCATTTGCAGTAAGAAATGACTACGCACTTGGAATCGACTTTGTTGAAGAACCAAAGTTTTATTGAGTATCACCAACTCATCGAGTTAAATCAGCATTACTTGATGAACGAAGTGAAAAATACACCCCACCTAAACATATTCAAGAATTGTGAGATGCATATAAAGCTTAGATAAATTATGAGTACATTAGATAATAAAAAAGATCATAAAGATTACTATATTGAAGAAAAGAAACAGTTATTATTCTTCAAAAAACGTTATTTAAGATTTAATACTCCAGGAATTGATGAAATGCTAAAGGTTCCTGAAGGAAAAGAAGTTTTAGCATCTTTACGAAACGTTGATATCACTTATGGGGTGGGTTCAAAGGCATTTAGAGCAGTAGTAGATATGAATTTAAATATCTACACTGGTGAGGTGTTAGGTCTAGTAGGTGAGTCTGGTAGTGGTAAATCTACGATCGGTCGTGCGATAATCGGTTTAGTTCCACACAGTTTTGGTAAGATCCAAATTTTAGATAAAACCTTACCGCAAAAAATGCGCCGTGGTTTTAAGTTTGGTAAAGCGCTTAAAGAATATAAAGCGATTGAAAACTTTATGGTTAATAAAGTTCAGATGATCTTCCAAGACCCAGCTAACTCACTTAATCCCCACGTTAATGTGGATAGTATCGTTTCTGAAGGTTTAACCAATTTAAAGAATGCTAAAGAAATTTATCTATACAACATCGATCAAGATGTAATAAAACATGTATACGAAAAATGACTAGATAAAAACGATTCACAGATTGATCGCACCTTTTATCAAGGTTATGAAGCTAAACTAGAAGAATTAATTAGTAAGGATGATATAACTGCTTATGATGCAATCTATCATGGGTTTGCTAACAAACTTGAACAATTTAGTCATCTTAAAGAAGCTAGTCAATATTTACTAAAAGAAAAAGAAAAGCGTAACGAACTAAATAAGTTAACTGAAGTTGATTGTAAAAAGATCTTAGTAAGAAATATCTTAGCTTCAGTAGGATTAGATGAATCTGTACTTAAGCGTTACCCACTTGAATTCTCTGGTGGTCAACAACAACGGATTGGAATCTCTCGTGCTGTGGTGTTGCGTCCAAGATTGTTAATTGCTGATGAACCAATCTCAGCACTTGACGTTTCGATTCAAGCTCAAGTTGTTAATATCTTTAACGACTTAAAGAAGAAGTTCAACCTAACGATCTTATTCATTGCTCACGACTTGAGAATGGTGGAATACATCTCAGATCGAATCGCAGTAATGAACAAGGGAAGATTACTTGAAGTTGGTAGCACTCAAGAGATTATGAAAAACTCACTTCACCCTTATACTAAATCATTGCTAGATGCAGTGCCTTCAATTACTAGCAACAAGGGAAGTTTAATTGGTTACAAATACGATCCAAGTATCCATGGTTATGATCATAACAACCAACCGATATGACAAAAGATTAACGATAACCACTTTGTTTTAGCCACAGACCAAGAACTAGAAGAGTGAAAACAAGGTAAATATAAAGAAGATTAAAAAAAACAATAAACCAACAACGCAAAGAAAAACGTGTTGTTGGTTTTTTGTTTTATAGATAAAAAGCTAATAAAAATCAGATTATTTGATTAATAAATAAGCAAGAAAATAAAAAATTAATTAAATTCACAGATAACAAATTTTCGTGTATAATATTAATGATATTATGTTAATAACTAACCAGACATTCAAACAAAGTTTTTGAAATATTAATAAGAAGATTATGAAGAATAATACGAGTTCTTCAACATTTTCATATTTCAATATTGTTAAGATGAAGATGTCTGTGGATGAGTGTTCTAATATTACATCATAGTATTATATAGATTGCTTATCCAAAAAACTATTTAAGAAAATAAGCAATCGCGATAAATATTTAATATAAATAATTGAGTTATAGTGATTGCTTAAGGCAATCACTATATTTTTATTTGGTGTTAATAACATATTATAATCAACTTATTAATCAAAATAAGTATCAAGAAAGAAAATTATAAATTTAAATGACAATGAAAAACAAAAACAAAACCGTTTTAAAAATCGCTTCGACGCTTTCGTTTGCTCTCATTGCTACAAGCACTTTAGCATCATGTGCTAATTCTGGTTTTAGAGACGAAAACTTTGCTAAAGGATACGTTTTTGAAAATAATGCTAACGTAAAAATTAAAGCAGCAGACGGTCTTAGAGATATTCCATTAAATAAAGAAGCGTTTGTAAAAGCGTTAAAAGATATGGGTGCTACTAAGGAAAATCCATGAAAAATTGTTGACAAATCATTAGTTGTAACTGCACAATCAGACGATTTAAGAACAATGATTAACAACAAAACAGAAGCATTAAAATATTTGTCTGACGGTTTAATTGACTATCAATTTGTTTTAAGAGGTTCGACAACACCATCTATTGAGGACTTCTTTAGTAAAGGGGATGCAACCTCTGGTAGTTTTATTTGGGTTGTTGACTACCCTGCAGTGGGTTCGTTTATGGAAGGTTGATTTGCTAACACCAAAGGACCAAAAATTAGTCATTACATTATTCAAAGAATAATTGATGTTGCTAATAAACCTAGTGATTACTCAAAAGTGTATACCCAAGAATACGTTGATTTAACAGCATCACTAGCACGCGCTATTGTTCAAAGTGGATTAACGCAATTAAATGCACCAAGTAGTTCTGATAGTGCTTCTAATTTAACATTAACTGCAAAAGACACACAATTCTTAAATCTATTTAAGGGTAAAACTGTTGACGAAGTTTTATCAACAGATCAAAATAAAATTGATACATATGAAAGTTCAATCACTAAATATCTAGGGGAATGAACTGCAAGTAACACACCTCGTGCATTGTACTTAATATCATTTTTAGATGATCAATTTTCATTCATTCCATCACCAAGCACAAACAACACTTCAATTACCCATTTATTAATTAAAAGTCCAGAATGAAAAATTCGCAGAACTTGAAAATCTTCAGAATTATTATTAAGAGATACGAATGGTCCAGAAGGACAACCTTTTGTTTCTGAAATACCTGATAGTCCAACAAGAGGAACTGAGCTTCCGCTTCAATCTACGTTTACAGCAGGAGGTGGTTCTTATTACCCGGGTTCATTTGCTAACTTAATTTCATCTGAGACAACTGGTGATATTACTTATGACTCAGCAACAAGAACAAGAACAGCTAATGTTACTGACACTTACAAATTAGAAGGTGCTAAAGGGGTGAAATTATATGATGCTAATAACAAGTTATTAGCAGTTATATTAAGACCTACTACAGGAGATGGTGCTGATCAGTGAGCTAAAACCGTTGAAGATAATGCTAGAAAAGAAAATTCTAGTGTTTACATCTCAACAAATGGAATTGTGGATCCTGAGGTTGATAATAATTTACAACAATATATTGATAAAGCAGTAAGGTATGACTGATTAATCGATCATAATGTTAAATGAACAGACAGCACTGGCAAACCAGTAGCAGGTTTATCGGGTCGTGATTTTGAAAGAGGTTTAGAGTCTTTCTGATTAGCATCTGGCATTAAATATACTGTTAATGGTTATCTTCTTGATTCATTAGGTATAGATCTTGAAAAAACATTAAATGGAACAGTCAAACAAGTTGATGGTAAAGATGTTGTTGAACCTGGAAAAGAAGATATCACTTCGCCACAATACGATATTGGTAAATTCACAAGTACAGATGATACGTTTAGAATGTATCTAAAACAACCTTATGCATATGCAATGCAAATGTTCAATAAGAGCTTCATGACGCCAATGCCTTACTGAGATACTAGAGTAAGAGCTCTTAGAATTCAAGGTCAACCTGATAGTACTGTACAAACTGTAACAGCTAATGCTAACACTAACGTAGAATTTAAAACCAATGGTGCAAAATGAACTGATCAATCAGTTGACGGAGCAGTTGCTCTTGCAGATGGCACAAAAAATATTGATAAAAACAAAACTAAATGACCACAAATATTTGGTTACATCAATGCAAGTGATAACTCACAAAACACAAACAACGCCTACTACTCAGGTTCATACTATCTAAGCGCTTATTCTGCTAACCAATATGCGCAAACCTACAACCCTAATTACCAAAAAGCGTTTACTGAAAACTACTACTCTAATAAAAATCCAGTACAAAGAGCACTAACTAACTACGGTGGAGGTCGAAGCCCAGACGTAATTTATGCTGCTTACCGCAACGATAACTCAAGCCCAACACAATTAGTCGTTCCTAGAAGTAAGATTATTAATGCCTCAACAACTAGTGCGTACGAACCATTCTACTGACAATCTAAAGTAACCACTCCTTCTCAAGCTATGGTTTACTATGCATGATCTGCTTCACCAAATGCAACAAATTTACAATATCAAGATAAAGTAACTCAAAATATCTTTAAAAATTGAAACAGTGATGATTCTAGAATTATCCGTGCTGGTATAGTTAACTTAATTAACTGATACAAACTATCGCAAATAGTTCAAGACAGAGGAACATTCCAAATCACTTCAATTCCTTACAGATCATTAACTGATAAAACTTTATTTGGTAATGTTCCATTTAATGATGGAGTAATGGCTGCACAACTAAACAAGTTCCCTGACGCATTCAAAGTTAATGGTTATAGCGGTTGATTAAGAAGACCATACACCGACTTTGAACCGGCCGTTCCTTCAAGTAATTAGTCTTGCTAATAGGATTAGGTCTAATTAAACAAAAAAATACTTTATTATAATTTTTATGATTGATTTGTATAGATCTTAGATCTATAAAAGATTATGAGTAAACAACTAAGTTGAGCTTAGTTGTTTACTCATTTATGTAAAAAAACAATGCTAACTTATATATTAAAAAGAATAGGTTTTGCAGTACTAGCTGTTTTTATTCTTTTAACAATAACATATTTATTATCTGGACTATTGCCTTATTTACCAATAAGCCCTGGTCAAAATGAATCTCCGGAGTCTTTTAAACAAAGATTAGACGCGCTTGGTTTTAACCAACCAATCATTGTAAGATATGGAAAATATCTATATGGTCTGTTAGTTAACCACTCATTAGGGCAATATTATTCAAACAGTTCAATTAATATCGGACAATGATTCTTTCAAACTGTACCTAATACTTTATTGATTACATCATTTTCTTTTGTAATCTCAGTAATCTTAGGTGTGACTTTTGGGATCTTGTCTGCAGTGTATCGCGGTAAGGCGATTGATACAACCTTAAATATCTTATCGGTTGTTTTTGTTTCAGTTCCTAGTTTTGTCATCGCGATCGTTTTATTAATCATCTTTAGAAATACTAATATTCCCACACGGTATATCGCCCCTGGTTCTGATGGTTATACCGTCGGTAAGTTCTTAGCTTCGTTAACCTTGCCAATCTTATCTTTAAGTTTGGGTGGGTTTTCAAGTATGACTTATTATATGCGAAACGAGATGGTTGAAGTTTTACAACAAGACTATATTAAAACTGCTAAATCTAAAGGATTAAGCAACAGTGCGATTATCTTTAAGCACGCATTTAGAAATGCTTCAATTCCAATCTTATCGATTATTGTTCCATCAATCCTTGGATTGATCTCGTCTTCATTTATTATCGAGACGTTTTTCAGCGTTCCTGGAACAGCCTCATTATTAGTAGCCGCTATTCAAAATAATGAAGTTAATATGTTAGCATTCCAAGTCCTGTTCTTCTCATCACTAAGCTTTTTGATACAGATCTTATTAGATTTCATCTACACATTAGTTGATCCAAGAATTCGTCTAGCTGAAGCTAACTCATTCATCTTCATAAAATGAATTCACAATAACATTGTTAGAAGCAGAACCAAAAAACTATGATCGTTGGTGAATGAATCAAATGCTTATGTTCTATCTAAAGAAAAAGATAAATCTTTAATTGATTCAATTAAAGATAATAATGATTTATCAAAACCAAAAGTTGTAATTGATAAGAAATTCAACATTCCAAATAATGTTGAATACATTATTCTTGATAGCAAGATTTACAAGTTAGAGAAAGTGCTAGGTTAATGCTATGACGATATCAGAATTAAGTAAGCAATATCAATTTGATAAAACCTTGTTTGATCGAGTTGATGCTAACGAACAACTAAACAAGCAAAGTTTGGTTATTGGTAAACCAAGTAACTACATTGTTGAGATTATCAAGCGGTTTTTTAAAAACCCTGCAGCTGGTATTTTTAGTGTAGTGTTAATCATCATTATCCTATTATCAATTATCGTTCCGTTGGTATCAGAATTCAGTCCAATCCAACCAATTGGAATCGATCAAATTTATTTCAACTTACCACCAAGAATTTTAGGAACCAATCCGACTAAAAATCTGATTATTCCAAAAGACTTCTTGTATATGTTTGAAGGCACGATCGTAAAGCAAACTGATGTAGGAAACAACAATGTGCTGATTAAGTTCCATCCATATATGTTAGCCCAATTAAAAGATCTATATCCGATCTTTGGGACTACACAAGGTGGAGTTGATGTTTGAACTAATTTGTGACAAGCGATGGCTACTTCACTTCAATCTGCATTAATTGTTGCAGTGTTTGCAACATTAATCGGGGTGATTTATGGAGCTATATCTGGTAGTTTTGCTGGTAAATGAATTGACACCGTAATGATGCGAATCGTTGAGATTATAGGGGGATTGCCGTCAATTATCTTGATTATTATCCTTGCACAAATCTTTACGCAAACCAAAGGGGGGTCTGGTGGTAATTTAAGTGTGAGTGCAATTAATGCAGCACTAATCGCACTGTATTGAACAGGACCTGCAAGAGTAACAAGAATTTACATTGTTAAATCTAAAGATGCTGAATACGTGCAAGCTGCACGTACATTAGGTGCTAACCAATGAAGAATTATCTTCAATCATTTAATTCCCAACATCTCAGGGAGATTAGCAGTTATTTTTGTTAACTTTATTCCAGTTGCAATCTTTGTTGATGCAGGTTTGGTCTTCTTGGGACTTAAATCTGGACAAGATGTAAGCTTGGGAACGATCCTATCATCAACATATCAAAACGTAACGCCTGATTTATTGCACGTATCATTACCACCAATTGTAGTGTTCTCATTATTTACAATCTCATTACAGATTATTGCTAACGCAATTAATGATGCGGTTGACCCAAGAATTATAGGTAGAAAATAATGCAATTCAAACAACGTTATTTAGTTAGTGATTCTAATAAGAAACTAAAACCAGGTTATATGGTGGATATTGATAACCTTAATGTTTCTTTTAAAACAAAAGACGGGATGCTACAAGCTGTAAGAGGGGTGTCGATCTCAGCTAAACAAGGTCAGATTATTGGAATCATTGGTGAGTCTGGTAGTGGTAAATCAGTGTGTGTTAAATCATTAATTGGTTTTAATGATAACTCTAAGATTGTCGCTGATAATCTTAATCTTGATGATATTGATATCACCAAGATTAAACACCGCGACTGGTCAAATCTAAGAGGTGAATATGTTACATATATTCCCCAAGACCCATTAATGTCTTTAAATCCGACTAAAAAGATTGGCGCACAGATTAAAGAAGCTTTGGTAATTGCTGAAAAAAGAAGATACCGCCAAGAAGTTAATGCGATTAAAGAAGGATATATCAAGCAAAAACAAAAGTTAGAAAAAGAATTATCAAATAGTGTAGAACTAACTAAAAAACTGGATGAATTAAAAAATAATTACACAATCAAGCTATCAGATGCTAAGATCAAATATCGTAACGAAAAAAGCGCAAAATCAATTAAAACTAAGATCTATCAGATCTTAGAATTCATTGGGATCGTAGATATTAAGCATAAGATCAATGCTTATCCCCATGAATTCTCAGGTGGGATGAGACAAAGAATTGTGATCGGGATTGCGATTGCATCACGACCAAAATTGATTATTGCCGATGAACCTACCACTGCACTTGATGTGACGATTCAAGCTAAGGTTTTAGACCTAATTAAAAAAATTAATCAGGTCTATAAAATTACAGTGATCTTCATCTCGCACAACATTGCATTAGTGGCCAACTTTTGTGACTATATTTATGTGATGTATGCTGGTAAGATCGTTGAACAAGGGAATATTGATGATATCTTCTTAGACCCACGCCACCCTTATACTTGGGCGTTGATCTCTTCAATCCCTGATGAGGGAATTGAAGGTAAATTAAAATCAATTCCAGGTTCTGCACCTAATTTAATCTCACCACCTAAAGGTGACGCATTTGCTGCAAGAAATGAATATGCCATTAAACTAGATTTTAATAGTCAACCACCACTAGTACAAATCACTCACACTCACAAAGCAGCAACTTGATTATTACACCCAGATGCACCTAAAGTTGAATTACCTGATTTGGTAAAGCAAAAGATTGCTATCTACAAGAGATCGCTATCTGAGTTAAACAATAAAGAAATAAAAGATAAAACCCCTGAAGTAGTTTATAACGTATTTGATACTAGAGAGAAAAAGATCGATGAGTAACCAAAAAAATAAAGCGCAAAAACCATTATTAGATGTCGCTAATTTATCAGTAGTATTCAACTCTAGGGGTTCGCAGTTTACGGCTGTTGACAACGTTTCTTTTAAAGTTAATAAAGGTGACTTTTTTGGGATTATTGGTGAGTCTGGTAGTGGAAAATCAACGATTGGTAAAACTCTGGTAAGACTTAATAAAGTTAGCGGGGGAATGATCAATCTTGATGGTCGGTTGATTGGTAATAAGAAAATAACACGAGCTAATAAGTCTTGGTTGCACCAAAATGCTCAGATGATCTTTCAAGATCCAATGAGTTCGCTAAACCCAATTAAAACGGTGCTAAGACTAGTGGCTGAGCCAATTATGATCAATAAGATGATCCATAAGAAGGCTAGAGATCTTTATAATAAGATTACTTATATCAAGCCATATTTTCATTATGTGTTTGAGACTAAAGAGTTTGATTTAACCAATCAGTATCAAACTAAATATTACCAAAAGTTAATTGATCAGTACACTGATGCGATTAACCAAATTAACAGTTTTAGTGTAAACACTAACGACTTTAATGCTGGTTACAAAGAATTGGTTTTCTTATTAGATGACGCATCTGAAAAAGTCCAAAATAATATTGAGTTATCAAAAGCTTATTTTTCAGATTATAAAAAGATTATCAGTGATTATATTGATGATTATGATCAACAAAAATACGATCCAGTAGATCTAGAATTTGATCAAGCTAAACTTGATCAAACTCATAAGCAAAAACTTTTAAAATATTCGCAACCAGTTTTAGATTTAAAAGTGCAAAGACAAGCAAAACAAGCGTTGTATAAAAAAACGATTAAAGATTTTAACGAACTTTATTTGTTTAGAAATTTCTCAGAACTTTTAAGTTGATTAACAACCGTTGAATCTGAACTAAAGAGTTTTAAATACAAAATGGTAATGGCATCAACACCATTAGATTATGCTTATGCAGGAATTAATTATTATTGA
The DNA here is from genome assembly GCF_000518305.1 of Mycoplasma imitans ATCC 51306. GTDB lineage: Bacteria > Bacillota_I > Bacilli_A > Mycoplasmatales > Mycoplasmoidaceae > Mycoplasmoides > Mycoplasmoides imitans. The sequence continues at coordinate 47,898 of NZ_JADI01000009.1, read as the reverse complement.
AAAAAATCTGAGTTAAGTATCATTAAATTAATTAAGAATGATAAGTATTTTGAAAAAGAAAATCTTGATGGATTAATTAAGCAAATCAACGGTTATTTTACTGATATTTTTGAACCATTGTTAACGATCGTGATTAATTTTTCGATCGAATTAACTAAGGATATTTTAAAAACCAATCCGTTTAATAATCAAGCAACTACTTACTTAGATTTAGCTAAACAATTATTCAAAGCAATAGATAATCAATTAGATCAAGATAAACTAAGCAGCACAATTAGTTACATTGATTCATTAGCAAATGCTAATGATTATATTAAGCATGCTAATTATGCAAAACATAGTTATGAACAATGAAAAGAAGTGATAATTAAAAACTTCAAATCATTAGTTAATGATGTTGATAATCACAAACACGAATCTAAGCGAATTGTTAATGAAAAAAACATTGATTTGTTTAATTTAAAGAAAGAAATTAAACAACTAAATCGTGATATTAGTGATACCTATAGTTCATACAAAAAAAGTAATAAAACAGATGCAACTAAGAACTTTTTAAATGCTAAGAAAGTTACTTTAGATAAAAAGACTAAACGTGATCAGGTGATTCAAGATTATCGTAACCAATTACCAAAGATCAATCAACAACGCGAACAACTAAAACAAGAAGTTAAAAAACTCCGCGAGCAGTACATAAGTAGTAAACGAAAGTTTGAAAAACTAGTTCACGAAAAAATTCATCATTTAGCCCGCGAAAATCACTGACACAATAAGGATGTTAAGTTGTTATTATCTGCAGTTAAGTTACGTTTCAAATCAATGGATGCAGTTGATTTTGAGCACAGAGTAATTACTAAAGATAAAAACGTTTACCGTAACTTATTTTTAAAATTACCTAGATCATTAAGTTGGATCTATCTATTCCCATTAAGATCAATCTTAATTCGCGATAAGGTGTTTGATGCTTTAAGTCAAGTTGGTCTAAAACCAGAACACGCTTATCGTTACCCTCACGAATTCTCTGGTGGTCAACGCCAAAGAATCGTGATTGCGCGTGCACTAATCACCGATCCTCAGATCGTGATTGCTGATGAACCGATTTCAGCACTTGATGTGTCTATTCAAGCACAAATTGTTAATATTATGAAAGAGATGGTCGAAAAACGCGGTGTAACTTTCTTGTTCATTGCCCACGATCTATCAATGGTTAACTATGCATGTGAAAACGTGATCATCATGCACCGAGGTAAGATCTTAGAACGCGGAAATGTTGATAAGATTTTCAAAAACCCAATTCACCCTTATACCAAATCATTAATGAAAGCTTCACCAAAGCTATCTAATATTCATTTAGATCTAGCTTCATTTGATGAAGGGTTTAGTTACCACAAGAATTATTCAGTAATTAACAAACCAACATTCCACGTAGTATCTGATAATCACGAGGTGTTCTGTACGAAAGAGCAATTTGATTTATGGGTAAATCAAAAGCGCTAAAAACTGGTTATAACCACTATTCTAATAAATATGTTAAGTCGTTAAACAAAAACGACTTAACAGATGATAAGATTGACAACACAATCAACCAAAAAGGCCTTAAGTATCCTAGGGGCTGATTTGGTTTTTGTTTTTGTTTGATTGTTGTAGTAGTCGCATTGTTTCTTTTAATTTTTGTTAAAAGAAACGTTCCAACGAAAACACAAATTTTAGACGCGACAACGATTTCAAGTGGAATAGGTTTTTTATTTCATGCAGTTGGCTTTGTTAATCGCCAGAATATTTTTATGATGTTAAAGTACAAATTCAAGAAACTTGAATTGTTCTTTTCTTTTAAAAAACACCGAGAAAAACGCGATTTTTTATATGATCATAGTAATGCAGCCAACTACATTAAAAGCTATGATGATTATCTAACTTACGCAGCCGAAAAAAACAAAGCATCGTTTAAAGTTTTTTATATTACCTTTTTAATTTACGGAATTTGATTTTTAATCTCAATAATAATTTCTTTTAGTTTGTCTTAAAAAATGTTAAAATTTTTAAGATAATACTGGGAGCATACTCAAGTGGTTAAGAGGACACCCTGCTAAGGTGTTAGATCAGCAATGGTGCGTGGGTTCGAATCCCACTGCTTCCGCCATTAATAGTTAATTTAAAAAGAAAAGTAGTTCTAGATTTCAAGAACTACTTTTTATTATTTTTATAAGATTAATTTTTAGTGTAATTATTTTTTGCAAGTACAATCTTTGCAAGTGCATTTGTCTTTGCATTTACAACTACATTCGTTTTTAACAAACATGCTTAGTTCTCCTTTCTATATCTAGGTTATAAACCTCACAAAAAATAAGTGTTGAAATTTCAATAAACTCAGTTCTTATTTATATTTTTTTTAAATATTCGAATTTTTATTTATAATAAATATAATTAAGGCAAGAGCAATTATTTAAATGTAACACTTTTGCTTTAATTAATAGGATTAATTTTTTGTGTAATTATTTTTGCGAAGTAATGTTACAGGTGCAAAAGCAATTACATTTGTTTTTAATAAGCATACTCAATTACCTTTCAATTAATTTACAGACCTAGAAAACAATAAAATGGTAAGTATAATACACAGCTAACGTTTTGTGATATTTACCAAAGATTTAAAGAATTTTTATTGCTTATTAACAACTCAAAAATAAAAGTAGTTCTACACGATGTGGAACTACTTTTATTTGTTTGATAATCTTCATGAAGATTATCTTTATAAACAATTAGTGTTATTTTTTTTATAACCAAAAACTTATAAGTTTATCTTTATTAGCTTAAGCAGCAAAAACACGCTTTAAGTTTTTTCACATATTCTAGATTTTGATAAATAAAGAATAACTGAACAAAATCTAACAATAATCCGATATAATCAAAGAGATTTTTTATTATATTAAAATCTTATAAGTTATTATGGCATCAATTATCCACGCAAAAGACCTTAGAAGTGGTCATACATTCACATTAAACGGCCAAATTTATTTGGTTATTGAAAACTCATTTAACAAGACCGCAATGCGCGAAGGGATCGTTAAATGTAAAGTTAAAAACCTACGTACTGGTTCAATAACAACTGAAGTATTAACTGGTATGAAACTTGAACAAGCTAACATTGAAAAAGTAAAAATGTCGTTTGTTTACCAAGATCAAAATAGTTTTGTGTTCATGAACAATGAAACTTACGAGCAAATCGAAGTACCTAGTAAATTACTAGAGTATGAAAAGAACTTTATTACTGAAAACACTGAGGCACTGATCATGCGTTATGAAGATGAGATCTTAGGTGTAAGTTTACCCGATCAAGTGGTGATCGAGATCGAGTATGCTGAAGATGCTGTTCAAGGTAATAGTGTTAACAATGCACTAAAAAAAGCAACTTTAGTTACTGGTTATGTAATTGAAGTTCCTCAATTCATCAAATCTAAAGAAAAAGTAATCGTATCAACGGTCGACGGTAAATATGTCTCAAGAGCAAATTAACATCAAGAGCATTCTTTATAACAAGTTTGGCAGTATCAAGATTACAGATAAAGCGTTTCGTAGTTTTATCAAAAACAAGATTGATACCTATCTTGAAAACAATAAAGTTATCGAACTAATCAAGGTTGATCTATATCACTTTTATGATGATACGAATGCGCAAATTAATATTTACGTGAAGTATCTAAAAAAGAAATATGATAACAACTTCATTAAAAATTTGTCTAAACAAATTATTAATGCGATCAATGTTGAATTGGGTTTAGTAATCACTTCTGTTAATTTTATCCAACAATTCTAATGAAAAAACAAGTTAATCAAAGATCACAGTATCAGATTAGGTATGATCGTTTAACTTTTATTTATCAAGTATTGTTGCTTGATTTAAATCTTGATGAGATCTATGAGCAGATTAATCAATTATCTGATTCTAATGATCAAGAATTCCTAACGAATTGAACTGGTTTCATTAATCAAGTTCCCACAATCGTTTCAGCGCATTTAAAAGAAACTTGAAGTTGAAACCGACTAGATTATATGGTTAAAGCGTTATTTAATTTGGTGATCACTGAAGCTAAAGTGCTAAAAACCCAAAAAGCAGTTTTAATCTCTCAAGCAACAAAACTAATCCAAGAATATGGTGATCTTAATAGTATTAAGTTGATTAGCGCAATTTTAAATAAGGTGATCTAAATTATGATGAAGTGAAAAAAATGAAGAAATCATTACATTACCTTTTTAGCTAACCTATTTGTTTTTATCGGTTTTAGTATTAACGCCATTTTACTTCGAGAAATCAATCCGATTAACAATAATCGGGTGCAACTAAATCCCGAAGTAATGATCATAACATCGCTTATTGGTAGTTTAATCGGAATTGCTTTTATAGGTCTTGATATTAAGTTTTTTATTAAAGATTTCTTTTATCAAAAATTTCATTACGATAAAAAATATACCAGGATGTATATAGGTGGAATTTCGGTATATTTATTCAACATCATTCTGGGAATGTTGTTCGTGGTATTATCAGTTCATTTTTATCGTAGTGCTGATGCTGCTAATGCTAATAGTGTGATCAGTAGTTTTAGAATTAGCACGATCTTAATTTATGTTTCGATCGGACTAACGAGTGCTATTACAATCGTTAATTTTGTAATTATTCGTTTAGCGCGTTTATTTATTGAACAAGCGCTTGATAAGAGAAAAAATAACACTGATGAGAACATCAAACCAGTTAATAGTGATGATAAATCAGTGATTATTTCTTTTGATCAAAATAATAAGATTGCTCAAGAGCAATCTGATAGTTCTAAAGCTGATAAAAATTCCGAAAAAGCTTCAGGTGGATTAAGCGAACTTTAACGCTTAATTTGCTTCATTAGTTCTTTAAGATCTAAAATATTAACTTTATTAGTTTTAAAACCAAAACCTTCTTTAGCAGCATACTTAGGAATAATATGTAAATGGAAATGGAATACTTCTTGCCCTGCAATCGATGCTTGGTTAGATAAATAATTATATCCATAAACATTTAGATCTGAACGATCTAAGATCTTAACAACTTCTTGAGCAAGATCAGTCACCGCATGCATTTCTTCTTTAGGTGTGTGGCTAAAATCTTTATGATGTTTTTTAGGGATCACTAGTGTGTGTCCGTTTGATACAGGAAATGCATCTAAAAAAGCGATTGCTAAATCGTTTTCAGCTATTATATTAGCTTCAATCTCTTTATTAATAATCTTACAAAAAACACAATTAGTCGCTGTCATATTTATACTCTTTAAACTGTTAGTAAACAAATTATTAATATAATAATAATATTAATTTATATGGTTAATGATAATAACACAGTAAATTTAGCAAAATTGTCTAATTACCTTTCAAACCTAATTAGTACTGAAATTAAACCGCATTGTTCTTTAATTAAAAAACAAAACGGTTTATCAATCAGTAGTTTTACTTTTTTATTAATCAGCGCTTTATTAGTATTACTACTAACAGTTAATGTTTTTATAGTTTTATGAACGGCTTATAATAGCAAACCAAATTTTGATGATAAAACTTCAATCAAGTTGTTATTAGAACAGTTCAATGCAAACCGTTTAATCAGTCATGTGCTATTTGGTTTTCTACTAATCATTTTGGTTAGTTTGATTACTTTAATTAGTTTTGGGTTTTATTTTAATAACCATAAGAAGTTAGACACACCAATTAAAGAGATTAAACGACAACTTAATTTTGTTAATCGGGTTAGTTTGGTGTGCGCTTGTATCACGCTTTTTTTAGCGATCTTTGGTTTTTTTGTTTTCTTTAATTTCTGTGGCAATTACGAAGAAATTATCAAAAGTAAAAAAACTTTAGATGATGTAATCGAAAAAGATTCAACGATAAATACCAAAACACTTATTAGTGGGATGTTGGGAATCTTCTTTTGTTTTGGTGTCATCTTATTATTTGCTTCAATCCTAATTAAGAGTGTGTTTAGTGTGCAATATAGTTTTTTTACTTCTTTATCTAAATTAAAAAAAGCAATTGTTAAGTTGGATGCTGAAACAGTAGTTGTACAAGAAGAAAAAGTTGAAAAACCAAATGAACAAGAGCAACCACAATCTGAAAATGTTCAATCTAACACACAAGCACAAAGTGAACCATCAAAAGAAGAAGTTAAACCTCAATCTAGTTCAACTCCACCAAACAACGAACAAAAACATGCTCAAACTAAAGCTAATCCAGATCCTGATCTGGATGCCCTGTTTAAAAAATTTAATAAACAAACATTTAGTGCTTCAGCAACTCAAACTCAAGCAGTTGATCCAAATAATACAACTAAAACTACTGATCAACCAACAACAAAGATTAACAAAGAACAAACTGTTAAAGTAGATCCAAAAACTGATTCAAATCCAGAGTATACTTCAAGCGAATCAACTTCTAGTCAGCAATCTTACACCCCACCACCAACTTCAGCTCCACAAACTGAAGTTAATAGCAATCAAACCAAAGAAACTAAGGTTAATGATAATCCAACTAAAGATTTAAAAGATGTCTTTAAAAAGATGCATGCTTATACTAAAACTCAAGAGGTCAACAATCAAACAACAACTGTTGATAATAATCAAAGCGCATCTAGTCAAAGAGTAGAACAAACAACAACTGTTAATAAAGAAGATGACTCAGCTACACAAACAGCGACAAGTAATGTTAATCCTGCTGACTTATACAAAAATATCTTTAAGTTTAAATCACCATTATCCGGTGCTAATGATGAGCAAAATTTAAAACATACCCAATCTGTTCAAGAAGAGAATAAAGATAACATTGAAGAAGAGTTAGGTATCGGTGTTAAAACAATCAAAGAAGAAGAAAAGCAAAAAGAAGAGCTAAAAAATTTATTCAAAAAAATGAAAGATTCAAAAGAATAAATTTAGTTCAAAAATAAAAAAACATGATCAACGAATTTTACCAATCGTTGATCATATTTTAGTTCATCTCAAAACAACAAGTTGACACTTCGTTACCGAAATGGCCTTGATTGATTCTGCTCATAAGTACCACAATGAAAAAATCTTATAAATATATTTTGAGATTTAGTTTTTATTTTTATAAAATAAATAGTGAAAATATTTCAATTAAAAATAAAAAAAAGAAGAAAAATAAAATGGCAAAAACAAACAGTACTAGCAAAAACAAAAAATTAGAAATTAAGAGTGTTTTTGCATACCAAGTATTTGACTCAAGAGGTTTTCCTACAGTTGCATGTGAAGTTGTTTTAAACGACGGATCTAAAGGGTTATCAATGGTTCCATCTGGTGCTTCAACTGGTGAAAAGGAAGCTCTAGAATTAAGAGATGGTGGAACTAAATACCATGGTAAAGGTGTAACTAAAGCTGTTAACAATATTAACAAAAAGATTGGTCCAAAAATCTTAGGTGTTGATGCTACTTTACAAACTCAGATCGATGAGTTTATGATCGAACTAGATGGTACTAAGACTAAATCTAAATTAGGTGCTAACGCATTATTAGCGGTATCATTGGCTGTATGTAGAGCTGCTGCTGAATCATTAAAATTACCTTTATATCAATACATTGCTAAAAAGGTAGCTAAAGTTAAAAGCGTTGATTACATCCTACCAGTTCCAATGTTAAACGTAATTAATGGTGGTGCTCACGCTGATAATACAATCGACTTCCAAGAATTCATGATTATGCCAGTAGGTGCAAAAACTATGGCTAAGGCATTACAAATGGCTAGTGAAGTGTTCCACTCACTACAAAAGATTCTTAAGTCTAAAAAATTCAACACTAACAAAGGTGATGAAGGTGGTTTTGCACCTAACTTAAAATCAGCAGAAGAAGCACTTGACTTAATGAGTCAAGCAGTTGTTGATGCAGGTTATGCATTAGGTAAAGATGTAGCATTTGCACTTGACTGTGCAGCTAGTGAATTCTACAGCAAAGAAAAGAAAGCTTATGTGTTTAAAAAAGCAGTTAAAGCTGGAATTCTTTCTGAAGAAAAAGGTACTAAAACTACTGAACAATTAATTAGCTACTTAGAAGAATTAACTAAGAAATACCCAATCGTTTCAATCGAAGATGGTCTAGATGAAAACGATTGAGCTGGTATGGAATTACTAACTAAGAAAATTGGCAAGAAAGTACAAATCGTTGGTGATGATACTTACTGTACAAACCCTGAGTTAACAGCTAAAGGTGTTTCATTATCAGCTACAAACTCAGTGTTAATTAAGTTAAACCAAATTGGTACATTAACTGAAACAATTTCAACAATTAACATTGCGAAAAAAGCTAATTGAACTGCAGTAGTTTCTCACCGTTCAGGTGAAACTGAAGATTCATTCATTGCTGATTTAGCAGTTGCTTTAAGCACAGGTCAAATTAAGACTGGTTCTATGTCAAGATCTGAAAGAATTGCTAAATACAACCGCTTATTAGCAATTGAAATTGAATTAGCTAATAAAGCTAAATACTTAGGAAGTAAAACTTTCTATAACCTAACTTCAGCAGCTCCTGTAGTTAAAAAAGCCCCTGCTAAAAAAGCTACAAAAGCTAAACCAAAAGCAAAAACAAAGAAATAATTTTATAATTAACTAACAACTAACTTAGACGCAAAAATAAGAAGTTTAAACAAAAACTTCTTATTTTTATTTTTAAAATTAACTTATGAACAAGATATATCCTTGAAAAGATTTTATTACTAAAACCCTAAAACAACTAGGGATTTATGAACCAACGAAGATTCAAAAAGAAGCAATTTTACCATTAGTTAAGCAAAAAAATGTAATTGGTGTTGCACCTACGGGAACTGGTAAAACCTTAGCTTTTTTATTACCAATTTTACAAAATTTAGATCCAGAACAAAATTTAATTCAGGCAGTTATTATAGTTCCAACTAGAGAGTTGGCAAATCAGATCAAAACTGTATTACTCAGTTTTATTAAAAATAATAAAGCAATCAAAATTAAGGATTTTGTCGGTAATACTGAATTTGATCAACAAATTATTAATATTAAAAATAATCCACCACACATTTTGATCTCAACTCCAAGTCGATTTAACCAAGCGATTGATCATGCAGTAAATTGAAATCTTAAATCAACGAAATATTTAATTTATGATGAGATCGATATGATGATTGATCAAGGATTTTTTGCTGATTTAATAAAGACGCAAAATTACCTATCTAATGCCAATAAAAAATTGACAATAGCAGCCTTTAGTGCAACATTACACCTTGATGTAATTAATAAGATCAAACGTTTTATTAAAAATGCGACACCAATCAACGTTTCAGATTCGATCTGGATTAACGAAAAGATTAAACATTATCTAATTAAAAATAAAAGTCTAGATAAATTAGATTCACTTCACGCAGTGATTAAAAATATTGATCCTTATCTTTGTTTAATCTTTGTTAATAAGATAAAAGATATTCCGCCAATTCAAAACTGATTTGAACAAAACCAGATTGCTTTTGCTACACTACACGGAAAGTTAGATAAAAGGGTAAGAAAACAACAATTTAACTTAATCAAAAATGATCAAGTTAAATATGCAATTGTATCTGATTTATCATCTAGAGGTATTGATTTCAAAGCAGTATCTCACGTAATTTCATGAAACTTACCTAAAGATGATATTTGATATATTCACAGATCTGGGCGTACAGCTAGAGGTAATGAAACCGGGGTATCATATGTGTTTTTTGATCCGAACGATGAAGCGATCTTAAGACGACTTGAAGCTAAGAAGTTGGTATTTATCCCATTAAAGATTAATCGGGATTTATCTTTAACTAAATACAAAATTGTCAAATCAACTTATAAAAAAGCCCAGGATGAGGCGGTTGCTAATGAGATCAAAAAAGTGTTGATTTCAGCTCCTAAAAAAGTTCAACCAGGTTATAAAAAGAAAGTTAAACAAAAGATTAATAAGATTAAAGCTAAAGCTAAACGTCAAGCAATCGAAGCTAAAGTTAAACAACGCTTAATTAGTTCTTATAAGAAAAAAAATCGCAAGATCAAAAGTGTATAATTTACTACTTTTAATCTCAAAAATTTTACGAGAAAAAACAGAAGAAAAATAACGTTTTTAAAATTATTTTATTTTAAAATATATTTGAATTATGGATTCAGAATATTTATTCTGATCATTGTTTTATAAAATCATTTATTTATAACATTTAAGAAATATGGCTGACAACAAAAAAACTGAGAAAAAAACTATTAAAAATAAAAGCGCGCACGATAATGAGCCTGCTTCTATTTCACTAGATGGTAACAGTAAGAAAAAGGTTTCTAAAAAGGCGTTAGAATCTTTAAATTATTCTGACTATTATAAGAAGTATCTAGAATCTAAGAAAGATGACTTTGAATTATTGGCTAAAAAAGCATCAATAGATACGATTAAAGATAAAGAAGCAATTAAAGAAGAGATTAAAGCAGAGGCTTTTTATGCTGAATCTGCTTTAGACTATACTAAAGAAATGAAGGACGAAAGTTACAGCGATCATTTTAAGGAAATGAAAGATATCGATAAGAAAAATTTAGTGATTTCAAACGAAATGAAACACGACAATAAAAAAGAAGATGAAGGTGAGTTTATTGTAAGAAACCAATATCACCCAAGTTTCAATGATGCAGTAGCATCTAACAGTTTTGATGATTTACCTGATTTCGATGGTGATAGTTCACCATTAAATTTTGATAGTAATAAACCAAATAAAAACGCTAAATTAAATAAACAAAAATTTAATAATCAACTAAACAACAATTTTGATCGTTTTAACAACGAACGTTTTAACCAACCAATTCCATCAAGAATGTACATTCCTAAGGGTTATGTTCGTCCAATGAACCCTTATGGTCGTCCGCCATTCAATCCTTACTTTAATCCATATTTCGTTCCGCCATATTATTATCCACCAGTACATCCTGGATTTGTACCGCCAAATGCAAACCCATATCAACAAGCGCCTTATTTAAACCAACAACAAAAAGAACTATTCCCTCAACAAAATAGTTATACACAACAACTAATTGATTTTGATCCATTTGCTAGTACAACTGAATTAGTTCCAGCAAATAATTACAATCAATTAAGCCCAAACCAAAATGAATTAGTTGTTGTTAACAAAAAACAATCAGAATTAAGTCATATTATTAGTTCTTTCAATAAGAGAATGAAAGAACAACTTCGTATCGTTTCAAAACAAAATGAAATGATCGAAAGATTACAAACTAAAGTAATCGAATTAACTGAAGAAAAAACTACAGCTTTAATTGGTGAAGCTAAATTAAGCACAGAAGATTTCCTTCCTACAACTGAACACAACTTTGAATCAGTGGTTACTGATTCAGTAGAAGATGATAGTAAATCTGATATTGAAGTAGTAGCAGAATTAACACCACAAAAAGCACTAACTAACACTAAAGAAGAAGTAGTTGTTACAAATATCTTTGATATTGAATCAGATGATCCTATTGTTGATATCTCATCACTAGAATCAGATGATTTAATTAACACCGAAAGTTTAGACAAAGAGCTAGCTGCTTTTGAAGAGTTTGATGCTAATAATATCGATGATGAATTAGATCTAAGTTTATTGGATGATGATATTACCAGCACAATTCAACCTCAAATCAAATACGAACTTCCAGTTGTATCTAATGATCTAAAATCTCAAAGTTCATCAGCTGATAAAGATTCGCAATTTGATCTTGATATGGATGTGGATCTAGCTAGTTCAGAAGATACCGAAGAGATCTATACACCTAACCAACTATTAGATTTAGGTAAAGAACGCTCAGAAGGAATGAAAAATAGCATCGTTCCAACTAAAGTGATCGATGAGATGTTTGGTAATCAACAAAAGAGTGATCCAGCACGTAGATTCTGAGAAGCTTATGTTGGTAATCCAGAATACGGTTTCTATAATAACAAAACTTGGAACTGAAAAGGTAAGTTTTCAAAACTACAAAAATGAATTCCATTTACTAGTGATGAAGAAGTACCGTTCTATGGAACTAAACATGTAATTTTATCGTCAATTAAGGCTTCTGAACGCAAGAAGTTATGAAAAGAATTAATTGATGATCCAGTTTATGGTCACATTGAAGGAAGTTCTAAAGTTTGAATCTGACACGGGGTATTTGACCAAGAATTAAACTGAATTCCTGACCCAACTCATGACTTTAAGACTGAAGAAGAAGTTTTAGCTGAAAAACAAAAACAAAGTTTCCCTAAGAAGAAAGACGTAAGTAAAAAAACTAACGCTCCAAAAGTTCTTAAAACTAATGAGATCACTCCAGACTCAGATCTACACAAGATGTTACTGGATGATCCAAGATACAAAAAACACATTGGTAACGTAGAATATGGTTACTACGACAACGATGGCGTTTGGATCTGAACTGGTACTTTTGATAACAATGGCGAATTCAAACCTGATAAGGTTGATTTAGAAATCTTATCTGAAAACGTTCATTCAGAATCGAACTTCTCAACTTTATTTGATTCTTGAAAGAAGAACAATCAAAACAACTTAGAATACGAAATTGAATCTAAGCGATTCAAAACTGCTAAACCTAAAGTTGTTTATGTTAATGAACAAGAACAACCAGATGATGATCAGGTTGAACAATTAGTTGAAAAACAAGAAGAACCAGCTAGAAATCAATTAATTAACAAGAGCAGATACCAAAAACCAACTGACGAAGATCTTGGTATCTTGACTTATGATAAGTCTAAGATTCACAATGATGAAATCATTGATGGATCTGTATTAGGTGTATCATCAAGTCAACAAGCACCATTCTGATTAGAATTCATTGGTAATGAAGAATATGGTCACTACAATTCTAAGGGTGACTGAATCTTTGATGGTTACTTCGATGATCAATACGAATTTGTTTCAAACAGAGTTGAAGAAGATTCTAGCCAACCAACTGGTGATGTAACTAAGACTTCAATCTTAGATGATCAAACAAACTTAGATGAGTACTTCAAACCAGCTAACAAAGAAGAGATCTTACAATATACACCAAAAGCTAAGAAAGTTGAAGTTGTAAATCAAAAAGCTGATAAGAAAGAAAAAGAAGAAGAGTTCTTCACTAAGTTTATTGGTGATAGCGAATATGGTTATTATAACGATAAGAACGTTTGAATTTGAAGTGGATACTTTAATGAATATAACCAATTTGTTCCAGATCAAGCACCTAAGAACAATAAGTTATTAGATGAGATCGTTTCGTTAGCAACACAACAACAAAAAGAACAAGATTTATTAAAAGAAAAAGTTGAACGTGAACTAGCTGCTAGACAGCAAGCAGTTGAAGCGCAAATTCAAAAAGAATTAGAATTACGCGAACAAGCTTTAAGAGAACAAAAAGCTAAAGAAGAAGCACTAAAACTAAAAGAACAATCGCTAAATGAAAAAGCGTTAAGACTTAAAGAAGAGATTCTTAAGTTAAAACAACAATCACTAAGAAATCAAGAAGAAGCTAAGAAGCAAGCGCTTAAAGAACAAGAGATTGCTGAACAACTAAAACAAATTAAGTCAACTAAGTTCATTAAGCCAAATAAAGATAACTACAAATCAATTCATCAATTCGTTAGTGGTGTATCTGAAATTTCAGAATTACCAACTCAACCAGTTGAGTTTGCTCCACAACCAGCACCAGTAGTTGAACAATCACTAAAAGCAGCTGAATTTAGCTTTGAACCTACAGCAGTTGAACAAAAAGTTGAATTTGTTGTTAATGATAAGATAGCTGATGATCTTGATCGTATCGTTGTTGATACAAAACAAGTAGAATTACCATCTGAAAAATTCTCAGCTAATAGTTTTGTTGAACAAACTAGAACTGAACCAGTTAAAACAGAAGTTGTTAAACCACAATTCGAATTCAAAGAAGAATTAGCGTTAACTGAAATTAGTCCTTCAATTGTTAGTGATCAAGCAAGTAAACCTGTAGTTGAAATCAGCAAACCTGATGTATTCGCTAAGAAAGAATTAGATTTATCTAATGTTGAAGTTAAATTAGCAGACGAAACTACTCCAAGTGAAGTTGTAAGCGTTGATCTTTCGGCTGTTGAATTAGCTGATAGCAAATTTGAGTTAGCTAAACCTAAATCACCTGAACAAGAAGAAGTTAGCGTTGAACCGGTTGTTGGTGAACAAGCAATCGAACAAGTTGAAGAAGAATTACAAGTTGAACCAGAACTTGTTGAAGAAGAAGTTCAAGTTGAACCAGAATTAAGTCAAGAAGAAGTTCAAATTGAACAACCAACAGCAGAATTTGAAGAAGTTGAACAACCACAAGAACAAGCTGATCTAGTTGAACAAGAAGATCACCAAGAAGTTGTACAACAAACTCAACAAGAAGTTGATGAAGAAGTTGTAGAACAACCTTCAGTAGATGAGTCAACAGCACAATTTGAAGAAGTTGTAGAACAACCTCAAGAACAATCTGATCTAGTTGAACAAGAAGATCACCAAGAAGTTGTACAACAAACTCAACAAGAAGTTGACGAAGAAGTTGTTCAAGAACCTTCAGCAGATGAGTCAACAGCACAATTTGAAGAAGTACAAACTCAAGATGAAATTGTTGATGAACTTGCAGAAGAACACGCTAGTGAAGATCAACCAGAAACTCAAGAAGCTTTAGCTGATCAACAAGCTAATGAAGAAAGATTACAAGAATCAGCAACTCAAGATTCACTTGAACAAGAACAACACGAAGAAGTTGCTCAAGAAGAAGCTGAATTCTGAGAAAAATACGTTGGTGATGAACATTATGGTCATTACGACGAAAACGAAGAATGAATCTGGGATGGTTACTTCGATGAAGATAAAAACTTCTTTAGAAATGATGAAGGATTTGATCAACCAGAAGAGGTTGAAGTTGAAACCCATGATGATAGTGAATACATGACTTCAAGCGCTGATTCACTTGATGACACGAAACAACCTACTCAAGAAGAAAAAGAAGATGCTCAACTTGAAGAAATTAGCGAAGATGAACAACCTGAACCTGAAATCATCGACTTCAGTGGCAATACCAAGAACTTAGAAACTGCTCACGAAGAAGTAGAAGTTCAACAAGAAGTAGAAGAAGCGCTACAACAACAAGCTCAAGAACAAGCTGACGAAGAACTTCTAACTCAAGATGAACAAGAAGCTGAATTCTGAGAAAAATACGTTGGTGATGAACACTACGGTCACTACGACGAAAACGAAGAATGAATCTGAGATGGTTACTTCGATGAAGATAATAACTTCTTCAGAAACGAAGAAGCTCAAACTGCTGAACAAGAAGAACAAACCAAACCAGAAGAACTTTCAGAACAACCATCTGAGGAAGAATCATTATCAACTCAAGCAGTTGAAGGTGTTGAATTAGATGATGAATCTGAAGATGATTCAGAATTACACGAAATTAGCGAAGATGATCAACATGAGCCTGAAATCGTTGACTTTAGTGCTAATACTCAAGGTGTAGAACCAGCTTATGAACAACCTGTTGAAGAACAATCAGTAGTTCAAGAAGATCAACCTGAAGAAGTTGAACAAGAAGCAGCTGACGAAGAACTAAGTCAAGAAAAACAATCTCGAGCTGAACCAGAAGAAGAAGCAGAATTCTGAGAACAATACGTTGGTAATGAAGACTATGGTCATTACGACGAAGATGGTGAATGAATCTGAGCAGGTTACTTTGACGAAGATAACAACTTCATTAAGAATGAAGAAGAAGTAAGTTGAGAAGAACCAGAAGCACAAGAAGTTACTGAAGCTGAAGAACAACCAGAAGATCAACAAACAGAAGAAGAATCTGAAAACGCTGAAGCTGATTCTGAAGATGTTGAAGAAGTTGAGGTTGAAGGTGAACACTACATCTATGCTGATGAAAATGGTGAAATCAACTTTGATGATTACATCGGTAATGAAAACTTTGGTTACTACTTAGAAGATGGTGAATGAGAATGATACGAAGGTGACTTTGATGAAAAAGGTAACTGATTCGTATATGTTCAAGGTGAGCCTGAAGAAGTTAATGTTGAAGAAGACATCCCTGCATTAAAAGGTGTTGATACTGATTCAGTTGATGCTGATGACTGATTATCACAATTTGATGAAGGTGCAGCATCTGAAATCTTTGATGATGAAGACGAAGTTGATGATGACGACATGGATGATGACTTCGGTCTATTATCTAGTAAGAAGAAAAAGAAAAAAGCAAAAAAAGCTAAGAAATAATCATCAACAAAACAAAAAAAACACAGCCAATATACAAGGCTGTGTTTTTTTTAATTTACTAACTACTCAAACTGTAATAAAAAACCAAGTAATAAATTACTTGGCGTCTAAGTTAGTTAGTTTATTAGTATTAAGTTAATGGCGCGCCCAATAGGACTTGAACCCATAACCGTCTGATCCGAAGTCAGATGTTCTATCCGATTGAACTATGGGCGCATTAATAACTCGATAGTATTATAAAATAAAAAAATATTTAAACCCGCTTAGCTCAATAATTATCAGCAAGTTTGCGATTGGTTTTAACTACGTTGATCTCTTTTAACTCAATTAGGTTTAGTTGATACATTCCGATTGAAGCCAAAATACTATCTAATTGAGTGTTTTCTTTTTCGACTTTTAGATATAGCCATTTCAAATTGTTAGATTGACAAACTCTAATTAAGAAATCAATTAGTTGTTTAATAATCTCTTGATCATAGTTTTTTAGTAAATATTTAATCTGACCGTTGGTTTTATCAACATTAATCTTTAAAAGACCAAAGATTGCATTATCCAAGTAGATAACAAAAAAGAACGAACTTTTTTCAGCCCATCTTCTTTTAGAAAAATCGATATAATTTTCTAGATTGACTAGATCAACATCGCTTTTACTAAAACCAAGATGATGCTCGTTGTTTAGGCCGTTTAAAAAATCGTACAAATGATTAATTTGGTAATTATCAATTTTTTTTATTTCTAAACGTTGATTAATTACATATCTTTTATTAAACATGGTTTTTATATAATAATTTTAATAAATAGATATGCCTTTTAAGAAAGATTTAAATCTATCAGATTGTTTTAAGATTGTTGGAGAACAATTAATTTTATCTGATAAATACAAACAACTAAACAGTAGTAAATTCAAAAAAATTACTGGAAGTAGATTTCCTACAGTTTTAGGAATTAATGATTTTAGTACTCCATTCATGGAGTGGCTAAAGATGGTTAATCTTTATTATGAAACAATGGATCCTGTATTAGCAAACGCTGGTGTGGTGATTGAACCTAAAGTTCGTGATTACATCATCGATAAGTTTAAGATCAACTATAAAGCCTATGAACCTGCTAAAGTTGGTTTTGATCTTTTTAAAGACAATGAGATCTTTGGTGGAATTCCAGATGGTGAGCCAGTTGATGCTGATGGTAAGATTTTATATGATGATAAGCACCCAATGTTAGAAATTAAAACTACATCAATTGATAAATTGAGCTACAAAAAGGTTGATGGCGCTTTAAGAATGATGGTTGATGAAAATGGCTTACCGATCGTTAAAAATAAACGCGAAAAATATCTTGAATGATATGACGAAAACAAACAGATAAAAGTCAAAAAAGAATATGTTTTGCAGCTTTCTCTTTATCTTTATTTAAGAAATGCAAAATTTGGTCGTTTTGGAATTATCTTTTTACGACCAGAAGATTACCAAAAACCAGAAGAAATCGATTTAAGTAAACGCTTAATCGAAGTTGTTGATATGAAGGTTGATAAATCAAGTATTGAACCTTATATTGAACAAGCAACGAACTGATATAAAGATCATATTATCACAGGAATTAGTCCAAAGATGACTAGAGTTGACCGCGAATTTTTAAAATCGCATAAAATTATTTAGGAACTAAAAACCTTTATGATTACTAACAACTATCAAATCATGATCAAGTTCGGTGAGTTATGGCTAAAAAATAACAACCGAATTAATTTCATTAATCAGTTAAAAGAAAATGTTATTAAGGCGATTAGTGAATTTGAGTTTAAACTCGAATTACAATATGATCATTTTGTAATTACTAATTACCACGACCATGACCAAACTCAACTAATTAACATTCTTAAAAAAATTCCTGGAATTAGTTATGTTTGCTTAATCGAACAATTAGAACGTGATTTAAATTTATTACAAGATCGCGTTTTAGTTATGGTTGAAGATAATGATGAATTAGCTTTTGAAATTAAAAGAAAAGACAAAGGTTATGAGATTGACAGTCTTGGGTTGAAAAAAACTTTAGCATCACATTGTTTAAAAAATCACAAGATTAAGATTAATCTAAAAAACCCAACAAAAGTTATTAGTGTTGATGTAATCAAAGGTTATTTCGTTTTATATTTATATAAATATAAAGCAGCTGGTGGATTACCAGTAAAATCATCTGGTAAGGTTTTAGTTTTATTATCAGGTGGGATTGACTCGCCAGTAGCAAGCGATTTATTATACAAGCGTGGAATGCATGTTGACTTTTTAACATTCATCACTCCACCACACACTTCAAAGCAAGCACTAGATAAAACTGTTTTACTAGCGCAAACTGTTGCTAAGCACAATGAAGTAAACGATGCTAAGATTTTTATTCATAACTTTGCAAACGTTCAAAAAGAGTTATCGCATACTAAGTATGAAAACTACCGTATTACATTAATGCGCAGATGTTTTTATAAGATCGCTAATAAACTCGTTAATGAGTATGGATATGACTGCATTGCAACTGGTGAATCGCTTGGACAAGTAGCTTCGCAAACAATTAACAGCATGAAAGTGATTTCTAACGCAACCAAAGATTTATTAGTTTTACGACCTTTATTGTGTTATGATAAAACCCAAATAATTGAACATGCCAAAAAGATCAATACATATGAGATCTCAATCTTACCTTATGATGATGCTTGTTCATTATATGCACCTAAAAAACCGATTACCAATCCAAGGATTGAAGTTATTGATAAGATCGAATCTAAATTAGATTTTTTAGATGTGATTATTGATAATTCAATTACTAACGACATTATTCATTTTGATTTAAATAAACAATGAGACAACAATTAGAAGTACACGATCAAATCTGAGCTAAAGTCAAAGAATTCGATTGCCTTACTTTCTTTGTTCATGAGCGACCAGATTTTGACGCATTAGGTTCTGCTTTTGCTTTTAAAGAATTAATTAACAATATGTACCCACACAAAAAAGTCTATGTGATGGGAACGTATAAACTAGACCCAGAACTAGGTGCTAGTTTATTTCCGTTTGAAAAAGAACCGGTTGATATTGATTTTTTAGAACGTTCATTAGGGATTGTGTTTGACACAGCTAATGCTGAAAGAATACTTACAGGCCAACATAAGTTAGTTAAAGAAATTATCCGAATCGATCATCACCCCAAGACAGAGATTATTGGTTCAATTGAGTGAGTTGATCCGACTTTTTCTTCAACAGCTGAGATGATTGGTTGGTTTATCAAATGAATGGGATTTAAGTTAAATTCGATTATTGCTAAATACATTTATGCCGGAATTATTACAGATACTGGTAGATTTTTGTATTTAGCAACCACTCCAAGCACATTTATGATGACAGCCGAAATCCTTGCAACAGGTTTTAACCGCAATGAAGTGCATGATGCGGTTTATTTAAAACCAATCTTAGAACACAAGTATTATTCGTATGTGGTTAATCATGCTAAGATTACCAAAAATGGATTAGCTTATATCGCAATTAGAAAAGGTGCGCACAAGCGTTTTGGTATCAAATCGCCAATGACGATGGTACATGCACTTAATAATATTAATGGAGTAAGAATTTGGACTGCGATCTATTTTGATGATCAATCCCAAAAATGAAAGGGATCAATCCGATCTTATGATGTTCCAATTAACCACTTTGCTGCAATGTTTAATGGTGGTGGACATAAGTTTGCTAGTGGTTTTAGTCTAGACAACAAACAAGACTTTTATAAATTAATTAAGGTTTTAGATGACTATCTAAAAACAATTGATAATGATCAACTTTCACAAAATTAATGCAAAGACTAATCCGATCTTCAAAGACTTAAAGATCGCATTTAAAAACGGATATAACAAAGCCATTGGCGATTATTTTTGTGTAGGCGGGCTTAAGAATAACCTAATAGCTCTAAACAACAATTGGATTCCCCACACAATATTTGTTAGTCAATCTTTTGATCAAAAGTTGATTACCAATATTAAAACCAAATTAAAACAAAACAAAGTGCGTTGGATTATGATTTCAGATCAATTAAACGATCAATTAAAAGAGATTAACACTCAAGCTGGTGATTGTTATTTTTATTACTTACTAAAAGATCTTAATCACCAAAGTTTTGATCTTAATGATCAATATAATTACTTATTCTTGGACCATATCCAAGATCCAAGTAACCTGGGTACGATCTTAAGAAATGCTGCTGCATTTGATTTAACTAAAGTTTTTATTAATGATTCAGTTAATCTATATAATCCTAAATTAATCCGAGCATCTGCTGGAGCGATTTTTAGTAATCAAATCAGTATCATCAAAGATTTAGATCAGTTTATTTCTGCTGCTAAAAACAAAGGTTTAAGATTTGTTGCAACTGCTAATCACAAAGATGCAATTGCTCTTGATGAATTTGACCATCAATCAGGTAATATCATCATCTTTGGTAATGAAGCCAACGGAGTATCTAAAACATTACTAGATAAATCAGATTTAATTATGAAGATCGTAATTAATAATCAATACGCCGAATCACTAAATGTGGCTACAAGTAGCGGAATCATCTTATACGAACTAAATAAGTTATGAAAAAAACCATCACCATCAAATCAGTAGATGATTGTATTCGGATTGATAAGTTCTTATTTAAGTTATTAAAAAACTACACCAGAACTAATATCTATAAGATGATTCGTAAAAAAGACATTACAGTTAATAATAAACGTATTGATTTTGATTACATCTTAAGGGTTAATGACAAGATTACTTATTATGATTTCTTGCGTACTGATAGCAAGAAAGCACAACCAACTTTTTTTAAAGCAAAACCCGAATTAGATTTAATCTACGAAGATGAAAATCTCGTGATTTTTGAAAAACCTTTGGGAATACCAGCTCAAGGAACAAATCATGCAAGCAACCAAGATCATATGCAAAATCGTTTGTTGCATTACTTAGTTAAGTCTAATCAATATGATTATTTAAATAATCAAGCATATTTACCAAGTATTGTAAACCGTCTTGATCAATACACAACTGGGATCATGCTTGGTGCAAAAAATCTCAAAGCACAACAAGCGCTTAATGAGATTATTAAAAATCGCCATCTTAAAAAGTTTTATCACTGTCTAGTTCATGGTGAAGTTAATCCTAAAAAAGCCACATTAACTGCATATCTAACCAAAGATCCAAACAGATCTCTGGTAACAATTCAAAATCAAAAAACAAACGATAACAAAACAATTATCACTAAATACCAAACGCTTTATTATTACAAAAAACAGAACTATACCTTATTAAATGTTGAACTAATTACGGGAAGAACTCATCAGATTAGAGCTCATCTATCTTATATTAATCACCCAGTGGTGGGGGATTATAAGTATGCTAAGAAACAATATCAGAACAATCAAGGAAATTTCAAGCACCAACTATTACATAGTTACAAGATTGTTTTTGATCTAGCTAACTATGATGAAAACTTTATTCTGAAATATCTTGATACTAATGAATATGAAACCAAAGCACCAGCTTGGTTTACCAACGAATTACAAACCGAATACCATAAATAAAAATAAATTTGGTAAAATACTACTTAAATGGAAACAACTAAAACAATATATAATGATGAACTCATTAAGGGTAGATTAAAAGAAGTTATTAAGTTAGTACCAGGGATTACTAGTGAGCTTAGTGATGACGATATCGATATTGATGAGGACACAATTACGATAACAGTTGTTTGTAAGCTAGGCATTAGACCCTATCAGGTATGTTTAATGGCTCAAAGTATGATATATTATGAATTATCACGCTGGGATGATCATAACCCGTATTTTATCAACGTAATTATCAAAGAAATTAAAGGATAGATTTTTTTATGGCTTCAGATACATTAACTACCAAGCAACTTCAATCGATGTTTATTGAAGGTTATAATGTTATTTTTAATCGTTATGAATACATTAATAACCTAAACGTGTTTCCCGTACCTGATGGTGATACGGGAACTAATATGAAGATAACCACTAAAGGTGGTGTTGATGCAATTAGTGATGTTGAATTTGGCTCAGTACAAAAGTTAGGTAAGGTTTTTGCGACTGGATTGTTTATGAATGCTTGTGGAAACTCTGGGGTGATTTTTAGCCAGATTATTAAGGGTTTTACTAAATCTTTACCTGATAGTGACGAAGTTGGTATCAAGCAGTTAGTTAATTCATTTAAAGAAGCTAAAGAAGTTGCTTATAGTGTGATTCAATCTCCGGTTGAAGGAACAATCTTAACCGTAATTAGATTAACAGCAGATCGTCTGATTAAAAAACAAGATGAGATTAATTCAGTTGAACAATTGTTTGAAATGGCGACTGATTTTGCTAAAGATGCACTAAGCCAAACTCCTAAGATGTTACCAGCACTAAAAACAGCTAACGTAGTTGATTCTGGTGGTTTTGGTTTAGTTTCATTTTTTGAAGGGATGCTGGCTGATCTAACTAAAGATTTTTCTAAGCTGAATAACGACAAGAACTTTATTAATAAGAAGGCTTTATCAGCAAAAGCTGAACAAGAACTAGTTGAAGAAGGACATGGATACTGTACTGAGTTCTTGTTAAAATTAGGATTAAAAGCTAAGGATGATCAAACTAAGATCAAATTTAATGAAGAAAAATTCAAAAAAGAGATCTCGAAGGATGTTGAATCTTTAGTTTTGATCAACAACAAAGAAGATGATATTATCAAACTTCACGCTCACACTTTAACGCCTGATATTGTTTTAAAACACGCACAAGCTTATGGTGAATTTTTAAAAGTTAAGATCGAAAACATGAACAAACAGGTTACTGAACGTAAGCAAGATGATAGCAGCCTTGATTCATTAACTAAAAATCAGATCGATGTTTTAATGGACATCGATCTATCTAAGGTTAAGAACTTTAAAAATGAAACTGCAATTATTGCAACAGTTCCTTCTCGTGTTTTAGGTAAGATGATCGTTCAAAACTACGATGTTGATCAGTTCATTGATACATCAGCTACTGGTAATCCAACAATTAAAGATTTCATCAAAAACATTTACGCAGTTAAGTCTAAAAACGTAATTATTGTTGTTGATGATACAAACTTATTATTAGCTGCTAAAGAAGCGATTTCACAATTAAAAAAATACATTAATTGTGAATTAATTTCATGCCAAAACTTCATTGAATCATTAAGTGGGATCAGTGGTTATATGCGATCTGATACGTTAAAGAGTAATGTTAAAGTTTTAAATAAGATCATTAAATCAACCGGATCAGCTTGCATCACGACATCAGTAAAGAACATTAAATATCCACATCTCCAAGTTCACAAGGGTGACTACATTGGGATGATCAAAAAAAAAATTATTGTTAGTGATAGCGATATCTACAAATGTTTACTAGATACAGTAGCCCAACTTGTGGATGAAGTTAAAAAACCTGAGTTAATTTTAATCATCTATGGTAAGAATACTTCAAGTTCAGAAGTTAGAACTATCGTTAAATTAATCTCAGAAAAATTCGGGATCTATTGTGAAGCAATTAACGGATCTCAAAAACTATATCAATATTACATAGGTGTTCAATAATGTTTAAGATTGGGGTTGATTGCATGGGTTTTGAAAACCCAATTAGTGAAGTTGTTAAAGCGGTATTAAAATACGCTAAAAAGCATAAAAACTTATTTTTTGTTTTAGTTGGTGATCAAAATCAGATCCAACCTCTTGTTGAGAATAAGAAATTCTTAAACTATCGAATCGTTCATACAACTAATGAAGTTAGTATGACCGATTCAGTTTTAGCTGCTTATCGCAAAAAAGATAGTTCAATGTACATGACAATTGAACTATTAAAAAACAATGAAGTTGATACAATCATCTCAGCTGGATCATCTAGTGCTTATGTAGCACTTACATATAATTTAATTGGCAAAATTCACGAAAAGATCAAAGTTGGTTTCATGTCATATGTTCCAACAATCACCAAACGTGGGTTTTGGTTTTTAGATGTTGGTGCTAATAAAGAATACACCGGTGAAGAACTTTATTATTTAGGAAAGATGGCTAATACTTTCATTACTAACGTATTTAGTTATCAACCTAGATTAGGCGTGCTTAATATTGGAACTGAAAAAAACAAAGGTTTTGAATATCATCAAGCTGCTTATAACCTTTTAGAAAACGATAAATCGGTTAATTTTTTAGGGTTTATTGAACCTCGCGGATTAATCTATGGTGAATGTGATTTATTAGTTAGTGATGGTTACTCTGGAAATCTAGTGCTTAAATCACTAGAAGGTGCGCTAAAATCTGTTGGCAAAATTTTAAAGAAAAATTATAAAATAAATCCACTGGGAGCTTTATTCTCAGCGAACGTTATATATCAAATTACTAAGACATTTGATTATAAGAATAATGCTGGCGCAGTTGTATTAGGGCTAAAACAATTAGTTTTAAAAACACACGGATCAGCAGACGCTAAACAATTTTATTCAACAATTCGTTTAGCACACGAAAGTTTAGTAAATAATTTAATTGAAAAAATAACAGAAGAATGCTTAACTTTTTTGAATTAAATTAATTAGTAAATTCTAGTAAATTTTTAAATATTTACACAAAGCATTAGTGCTATTTAATATGGACAACCTAGAGAAAAATACTAAAAAAGAAAGCAAAAAATCTAAAAATTTTAAAAGAAATCCTAAAGCTAAAAAAGCAAAAAACATTAAAGAAAAAACAGAAGTGGTTAAACCTGAAAAACCAACACCGCGAATGTTTAAAATGACGCCCAAATCTAGTAAATTTTTACACCAACTTGGTGTTACTGGAAGAAAGCATACCGAAAAACCAGTTCCGTTAAATGATCCTGATTATGAAAAGAAAATCAGAGAGATTCAAGCTAAAGAAGCTAAGAAGATCAGATCAGACGAAGTAATTAATAAAAATTCTAAAAAGCAGAAAAATAATAAACAAGCTAAAAAGAAATCTAATAAAAACAATAAACCGAAAGTTAATAACAATAACTTTTCTAATAGCAAAAAACGTGATGGTTGAAAACAAAAAGCGGTTGATAACAAAAAAGAGAAAAATAATCGAAATTCTGCAAAACCAGCGTCAAATACTGCAATAAATTTAATTATTAAAAAAAGCTTTGAAACAACAAAACAAAACAATTTAATTGCTCCAGATTTGAAACAAAACAAAAATAAAAAAAACCAGCAATTAAATTCAAATAATCAACATAACAATCAAAACCAATTAAAAAAAATAAAAAATAAAAAAACTGAATCACTAAAAGTACAACCAGTTGTAAAACAAACTAAAACAATTGATTTTAAAAGCAACGAATCTAAACAAGAAGAAACTAAAAAAAAGTTATCTTTAGAAAATAAAAATTTACAGAATAAACCGGTAAATTTTAATAATTTAAACAATCCACAACAAAAAAATAATCGTAATCCTGATGCAAATCGAAAGGTTAAAAATTTAAATCAAAACAATAATAAAAAAAACGATGATTTAAAAAAGCAGTCTAGTAATATTCAGTTTTTAAAAAAGAACATTTCTGATCAAGAGATTGCTAAAATTACAAACTACATTAAAGACAACTATCCTGTAATCTATGATGATCTAAAACAAAAAACTTCGGTTGATTTTAATAATAGTAATCTTGATGACCAAAACTTTGTTGTTTATGTAAATTATGAAGCTAAAGATCTTGAATTGCTATTAAAAAAATTCAAAATTGTAACCAATAACATCGGATTATATGAAGAAGCGTTAACACACAACTCATATTCTAATGAGATGAAGTTAAAATACAACTATCAAAGATTAGAATTTTTAGGTGACGCAATCATTAATAAAGTTGTTGCTGAATACTTATTTAATCATTCAGATTCATCTGAAGGGGAAATGACTAAGGATCGCATCAAGATTATCCAATCTAAAACGTTGATCAAAGCTGCTAGTCAATTGGAACTAATCAATTATATTAGGGTTGGAGAAGGGCTAAAAATTGTTCCATTATCACCTAAGATTCTTGAAGATATCTTCGAATCATTTATTGGGGCAATGTACTTGGATCAAGGAGAGTATGCAGTAAGAAAAGTGTTAAATGATACGATCATTGGATATTACCAAAAGGGACAGTTGACTGAAAACACTGATTACAAGTCGATCTTTCAAGAAATTATTCATTCAACCGGATTAAACATGAAGATTCATTATGATAAAAATTATGATCATAATAGTAATCTTTATTCAGTGAACCTTTATGCTGGTGGAATAATGTATGGTCAAGGTAAAGATGTAAATACCCACAAAGCAGAAGTTAAAGCAGCAAAAGATGCGATAAGTAAATTTCGTGGTTTGTTAAAGTTATAAAAATAAGGCTTTAGCCTTAAGATCATTTTCTTATTAATAAATTAGCACTCTAAATCTGTAAGTGCTAATTTTTTGTTATAATTAATCTATAGATCGAAGAGGTGTATATATGTTTGCTAGTTTTACTCCAACTGAAGAAAAAAACGTTTTAAGTAAATATTCACGTAATTTAAACGATGAAATTGCTAGAAACGCAATTGATCCTACTATTGGTAGAGAAGATGAAATAAGAAGATTGATTGAAATATTAAGTAGAAAAAATAAGAACAATCCAGTCTTAATTGGTGAACCTGGTGTTGGTAAAACAGCAATTGTTGAAGGTTTTGCAAGAAAGATTGTGAACGGAGATGTTCCTGATAATTTAAAAGATGTAGAAGTAGTTGAATTATCGTTATCTTCATTAATTGCAGGTACGCAATTTCAAGGTTCCTTTGAAGAAAGATTAAATAAAATTTTAAAAGAAGTTAAGAATTCCAATGGAAAAATTATTTTATTTATTGACGAGATTCACCAACTTGTTGGGATGGGAAAAAATTCATCAAATTCTGCAATGGACGCAGCCAATATTTTAAAACCGATGATGGCTCGCGGCGAGATTAAAGTAATTGGCGCAACTACGATTGATGAATACCGTAAATACATCGAAAAAGACGGAGCATTAGAACGTAGAATGCAAAAAATCTTAGTTGATGAACCAACTAAACAAGAAGCGCTAACAATTATGCGCGGTCTTAGAGAAAGATGAGAAGCATTTCATAAAGTAAGAATTTTTGATGATGCTTTAGTTGCTGCTGTTGAAATGTCAGCTCGATATATTTCAGATCGTTACTTACCAGATAAAGCAATCGATTTAATTGATGAAGCTGCCGCTAAGATCAAGACTTTGATTCATTCTTTACCACCAGAATTAGATAACATCAAGCAAAAGATTATTCATTTAAGTACAGAATTAGCTGCACTTGAGCGCGAAAAGAAAGAAAATCACGCTAACGTAAGACTAGGTCGAATAGATCAACTAAAAAATGAAATTAAAGATTTAACTAATAAACAAAATGAATTAACAGTTAAATGAAATCAACAAAAAACGATTTATGAACGTATTAATAAATTAAAAGAAGAAGTAACAAATCTTACGTCTGAAATTGAAAGATTGCAAGCTAAAGGTGAATATACTCAAGCATCTAAATTACTTTATTTAGAAATTCCAAAACGTCAAGAAGAAATTGAAAAGAAAACTAAAGAATTGAGCAAATTTACCGACAATTTAATAAAGACTTCAATATCTAGAGTTGAAATTGCTGAAGTAATTTCACAAGCTACAAAAATTCCTTTAAGTAAATTAGTTGCTTCTGAACAACAAAAATTATTAAATCTTAAAAATGATCTTTCTAAATATATTAAAGGTCAAGATCATGCAATTAAAAATGTTTCAGATGCAGTATTAAGAGGTAGAGCTCAAATTAATGATCCTAATCGTCCTATTGGCTCATTTTTATTTTTAGGTCCTACAGGTGTAGGTAAAACTGAAGTAGCTAAAAAATTAGCTTATTGTCTATTCGATAATGAAAAAGCAATGGTTCGCATTGATATGTCTGAATTCATGGAAAGACATTCAGTTGATAAACTAATTGGTTCTCCTCCTGGATATATTGGTTATGATCAACCTGGTGTTTTATCAGATGCAATTAGAACAAAACCTTATGCGGTGGTATTATTTGATGAAATTGAAAAAGCACACCCAGATGTTTTAAATATCTTGCTTCAAATCTTAGATGATGGTCAATTAACAGATAATCACAATAGATTAGTAAACTTTAAGAACACGATAATCATAATGACATCTAATATTGGTGCTGAACATATCTTAGCTAATAATCCAGCTAAAACAATTGAAGAGTTAAAAAGAAAAATCAGACCAGAATTATTAAACAGAATTGATGAATTAATTACGTTTAAAGCATTAAATGACAAAGATTTATCTGCAATAGCTCAAAAATTACTAAGTGATTTAAGTGGCCGAATTAAAGAGCAACAAATAAACATTACTTTTGATAAAAAGGTTGTTGAAAATGTTGTTAAGCATGGTTCTAACACCGTTTTTGGAGCTCGCCCATTAAAACGTTATATTCAAAGAGAAGTAGAGAATTTTTTAGCAAAAAAAATAATCGAAAACAAGCTTGAAAAGAACAAATCTTACGTTTGCACATTCAATGCTGAAACAAATGAATATACTCTTGTAAATTTAAGAAAATCTGTATCTTAAAAAATTAAAAATACACGGTAAAAATGATAAAAAAACGAGATATTATCTCGTTTTTTATTTTGCACTATATTGGTTAATTATCTTAACAGATTGCTTGAAAATATCTTCTTCATTTTTGTTGTTTGTATCTAAATAAACAACTTTAAATTTATATTTTTGTTGTTGGTTTATAAACTCTTTTTTATAAATGCTATGAAGATTTTTTCAGTAATCTATATTATCGTTAAATGTTGATGTTTCTACGATTCTATTTCTCTTAAAAATTCTTTTCTTAAATTCATCAAAATTGAAATCTAGATAAATAACAAGATCGGGAATTTTATCTTCTGAGACCAAAACATCAAACATCGCTTCATAAGCATTTATAAATTTTTTAGGTTTTTGAGATATTTTATTTTTTGCAAAAATAAAATGCTCTAAATTAAAGCGATCTGAAAAAATAAAGTGATAATTTTGAGATAAAGCTTGTTTAAGATGTCTAGAATAATTTTGTACAACGTAGGATTGAAAAGCAAAATCTACAACAGCATTCTTATTATATAGTCATTCTAAAAATTGATTAAAAACTTCATCTTTTTCGTCGTACTCATAAAGAAGTTTTGAGTTTTTATAATGTGAATGCAGATTGTTGGAAAGTGTAGATTTTCCAGAAGCAACCATTCCACTAATAGCAACAAGCATAATTATCTATTGTGGTTATCAATGATCTCAACAGCCTTATTAAAAACTTCAATTTCAGTCATATCATTTGTGTCGATATAATACGCATTAACTTTGTATTTTTCACACAAAATTTCAAAGTTTTTACGGTAATTTTGATGTAATTCTTTTCAGTAATCTAAATTTTCATCAAAATTATTTACTTCTACTTCGCGATTTCTTTTGAATAATCTTTTTTTGAAATTTTCAAAATTAACATCTAAGAAAATAGCAATATCTGGAATCTCATTTTTATCAATCATCATATCAAACATCGCTTGATAGGCGTTTAAAAATTTCTTGCCTTTTTTAGCCAAAATTAATCTAGCAAAAATGTTATGTTCGATACAAAAACGATCAATAATAATGTGATCTTTCTTAGGGTCTTTATTTTCAGCTCGATAATTTTTTCAAATCTCATTCATCTTCGTTGAATGGTTTTCACAAATATAAGCTTGAAAACTTATTTCTGTATTTGGACGTTTTTCATAAAGTCATTCTAAGAACTTATTAAAAACAACATCGTCTTCTTTAAATTCTCTTAAGAATAAAGAGTTCTTATAGTGCTCGTGTATTCTTTTAGACAAAACGCTTTTACCGCATGCAACCATGCCACTTATTCCGATTAACAACTTAAATATCCCTTTAATTATTTAATAGTTAGCCTTATTATTATAAACATTATTAATCTAACAATTAATAACTTTTGTAAAATTTTGACAACAATAAATCGCGTTTTATAGCTGTCAAGGACAATCTAAGGGCTAAATATAATATAATTATCTATAATTTAAAGATTAAATTATATGACATCTGATAGTTCATCCGTCACGGATAGTAGTACCATAGCCATATATGTAATATATGGTGTCCTAATGCTGCTTTTTTTATTTATTTCTGTAATTTTTTCTGCTTTAGAGACAGCATTTACAAGCTTAACAAGCTTTAAATGAAATGGATATATAAAAGAGCACAATATCCAAAAAAAGCTAAGAACAAAGATTATTAACAAGTTAATTAAAAATTTTACATTAACTTTATCAACGATTTTAATCTGTAATAATGTTGCAAACATTATTATTTCCACACTTTCGACACTTTTGTTTAATCAAATTATTTCAAATCAAGCTGTTGGATCTTCAATAGCAATATTTGTAACTACATTCATAACTTTATTTTTTGGAGAGATAGCACCTAAATCTATTGCTAAATTTAGACCTATTAAAACGGTTCTATTATTTAGTTTTGTAATGATTTTCTTTTATTATTTAGTGTATCCAATTACCTATTTAATATCAAAAATCTTTAAGAAGTATTCAAAAACTCAAACTAGCGAAAAAGAAGTGGCGTTCTTCATTGATGAAGCGAAGAATGAAGGGGTACTTGAAAATGATGAAGCATTATTGGTTAAAAATGCTATCAACTTTGACGAAACTTTAATTGAACAGGTATATACAAAATGAAATGAAGTTGTTTATGCTCATGAGCATAGTTCCATTGGGTTGATTAAGAAGCGTTTTTTAACCGATAATGTTTCTAGAATGCCGATTATTAACGATGAGAATAAAGCGATTGGTGTTTTACACTTAAAAGATTATTTAGATATCGTCGAAAATAAAGATGAAGATAACTGGTTGGAATATCTAAGTGAACCGATTTATGTATCAACCGATTATAAGTTAGATAAAGTTTTGTATCTAATGAAACGTGAGAGAGTTCAGATTGCAATCGTTGTTAATAATTTTAATGATTACGAATCAATCGGGATTATCACGATGGAAGATCTGCTTGAACAACTAGTGGGTCAAATTTACGACGAACAAGATGAAGTAGGTCAAGTTCAAGAAATTAATGCTTATACTTGAATGGTTGATTCATCAATAAACGCTCAGCACTTTTTACATAAATACATAAATAAGAGTATTAATGTTAAGAAAAATATAAAATTATTAGACTATATTAATAATAATTCTGAACACAACGCAAGATTTGAAAATGGTATTTATCACGATGATTTCATGACTGTTAAATATCTAGAATATGATGAAGAAACCAAGATTAAACTTGTTGAAATCATTAAAAAAGAAGTCCATGCAACTGAAATAGAAACAAATTAATAAAATGTTAAAAATTCGCGGTAAAAATAGCAAAAAATCATTGAATAAAAAGAATAAGATCCTTAGATGACTAAAGATCATTTTTATTGGTGAAACAATCAGTCAAAAGATCGCGCACTTCTATATTTATTTCATATTAATCGGATCGATTTTATTGTACTTACCAATATCTCTAAAATATAGCGATACATATGAAAAAGTGACTAATGTTACCTTTCAAGGATTAGCTGCTCAGCCGGTAATTGAAAAAGCAAAATATTCATTTATTGACTCCTTCTTTATTGCTACATCAGCATTCAGTGATACAGGTTTATTAACCTTGGTGGTAAGAGAAACCTACACAATTTTTGGACAAGTAATCTTAGCAATTCTGATCGAAGTTGGTGGAGTTGGTTTCGTTGTTTTCTGATATTTAATTTGAAGAATTTTTGCCAAGATTTTTAAAGATCAGTCATCATTAGAAAAAACCTTATTACTTCAATCTGAACGCGGTGGTGAAAAACTATCAACAACATCTAAAACAATTATGGTTGCAGTTACTGCAGTAATGATTTTTCAGATTTTGTATTCAATTTTTTACTCATTATATTTTTATTTTGTTCCATCATTTGAGCAACAAAATATTATTGATTTACAAAACTCCGATGTTAATAGTTCATTAATCGATTTCAAAGCATCTCAAATAACAGTAGATAATCCTTACCGTAAATTCTTTACTTATCACAATGCTGGATCAGCTATTTGAGCTGGAATTTTTCACTCAGTTTCTTCAATCAACAACGCTGGTTTTGATATCTTTGGACCATTCTCGTTATCTAGTTTTAGAAACGACTATCACATCGTTTTATTATTTATTACTGCTACTCAATTCTTCATTGGTGGAATTGGTTATCCAACGATTTTTGATATTTATGAAAAAATGAGATACAAAAAATTGTACAAGAACGCAGTTAAGTACAAGTTCAGTATCTTTACCAAATTATCACTAATTACATCAGCAACATTGTTATTGTTGCCAATTATTATTGTTGCACCCGTTGAAATACTAAGTAAAAATGGTTCATTCAGAGTTACATCTCAAATTTTTGAGCAGTCAGTAAATAATAAGATCAGATTCGAACCTTCATTAAATATTCAAAATTCAGATGATCTATATAGAACTATTTATGGAAAAAATCCTAAACTAGATTACGTGTTTAATCTATGATTTATGATTTTTTCAACACGATCAGCAGGTTTTTCGACAATCAGCATGTACAACTTAACTGATGTTTCAAAATCGATTTTTAGTTTATTGATGTTTATTGGTGCTGCGCCATCTTCTACAGCAGGGGGTATTAGAACAACAACCTTTGCATTAGTAATGGTTGCAATTTTTCAAAAATTTAAGGGTTACAAACAAGTAAAATTATTTAAACGCTCAATTCCACCTGAAACAATTAATAGTGCTTATCTGATCACTTTATTAAGTGCGATTTTTTTAATTGTGGCAGCACTTGGAACTAAAATTACCTTTGATTTTGTTCAACCAGACGCTCGTTTTAGCATTATGGATGTATTCTTTGAATATTCTTCTGGTTATGGTACGGTAGGTTTATCTGTTGGTATAACTTCATATTTAACTTCAATTAATTTAGTACCATTAGTACTATTAATCGCGCTAATGATTATTGGTCAATTAGGGGTAAGTACATCAATTCTAGCTTGGGTTAAGAGTGACGTTATTAAGTGAAACTACTCTTATGTTGATGAAGATGTTAAGATTGGATAAACTTTATTGCTAGCAATAAGATATAAAAAACAGTTCTAAAAAAATCGATATTTTATTATTAAACATATTAATTTTTACAAGGACAAGGATAGCAATGAATAAAATCTTAGTAATTAACGCTGGATCAAGTTCAATCAAGTTTCAATTATACGATGCTAGTGAAAAAGTATTAGCTAAAGGTTTATGTGAAAGAATCTTTATTGATGGCGCTTTTAAATATGAATTTGAAGATGGATCTAAAGATGAGGGTAATGCAAATTTTCCTACTCACAAAGAAGCATTAAGTCATCTATTAGAATCATTAAAAAAACATAAAGTAATTAAAGATTTAAATGAAATTGTTGGTGTCGGTCACCGCGTGGTACAAGGTGCTTATTGAACTGACTCAACTTTAATTACTCCTGAAGTATTAGATAAAATCTATGAGTTAGCAAAACTAGCACCATTACACAACAAGCCAGAAGCTGATGTAATTGCAGTAGTACAAAAGTTGATTCCGTCTGCTAAAAATGTAGCAGTGTTTGATACTTCATTCCACACAACTATGCCAGCTGTTGCATATCAATATGCAATACCAGCAGAATGAAAAGAAAAACATCTAGTTAGACGTTATGGTTACCATGGTACAAGCTATCGTTATGTAACTAAGCGTTTTGAACAATTATTAAATAAAAAAGCGGTAAATTTAGTAATTTGTCACTTAGGTAATGGTGCTTCAATTGCAGCAATCAAAGACTCAAAATCAATCAACACTTCAATGGGTTTCACTCCATTAGAAGGTTTGGTAATGGGTACTAGAAGTGGTGATATTGACCCATCTGTAGTTCAATACATTGCAAAGCAAACTAATAAAACTTTAGATCAAGTAATTGACGATCTGAATAAAAAATCTGGTCTATTAGGTTTAGCGAACTATGCAGATATGAGAGATGTAACTGGTAACTTACCTAAGACTCAATTAACTGTAGACATCTACACTCAAAGAGTGGCAGATTACATTGTTAAGTATGCTAACCAAATTAATGCGCCAATTGATGGTATTATATTCACTGCAGGTGTTGGTGAAAACGCAAGTTTAATTGTTCAGGAAGTAATGAAAAAAGTTCACCTATTAAAGGTGTCATTAGATCCTAAAGCCTTTGAACAAAAATATCCAGATTGTCGCAAACTATCAGATGATAAGAGCGCTGTAGCAGTATATCAAGTAAGAACAAATGAAGAAATCATGATTATGCGTGATGTAGTTCGTTTGTCTAAATAAATTATTTTATTTGTCAATATATAATATAAAAGAAAATAAGGTGGTAGATACTTTTACCAATTTCACACTTTGATTTGAAAAAAAGTTAAGTGAAAAATAATAATAAATTATATTTATTGTGTCTATTATCAAAATAGAATTCACAAGGATAAACATAAAAAATGAAAGTTATTGTAGTAGGAATTAACCACGCTGGTACGTCTGCTATTCGTACGATGCTAGCGGAAAATCCTAAATTAGATGTAGTAGCATTCGACCGC
This sequence comes from Mycoplasma imitans ATCC 51306, assembly GCF_000518305.1. Classification (GTDB taxonomy): domain Bacteria; phylum Bacillota_I; class Bacilli_A; order Mycoplasmatales; family Mycoplasmoidaceae; genus Mycoplasmoides; species Mycoplasmoides imitans. The sequence goes on along the minus strand of NZ_JADI01000009.1, from coordinate 12,815 downwards.
AATGACAATATCTCTTTCTTAGGATGTGGTATTGCTTTAGCTGTTAGTGGTGTAGTTAAAGATACAACTGATCTGTTCTACTCAAACCCAGAACAACTTAAATCAATGGGTGCAAAAGTTCACATGAAGCACGAAGTGCTTTCAGTGGATCACAAAAGAAAAGTAGTTGTAGTTCGTGATTTAGTTAAGAACTCAACTTTTGAAGAAGGTTATGATAAGTTAATCTTAGCAACTGGTTCTTGACCAATTACTACAGCAGATGCTAGCCTTCATTACAGTCAAAAATACTGTGGTGGAATCGAAGGTTTAGTAACTTGTAAAACTTACCAACACGCTTTAGAAATTATTGACCAATTTAAAAAACCTGATGTTAACAACGTAGTTGTAATCGGTGCTGGTTATATTGGTGTTGAATTAGTTGAAGCTGCTCATCAAAGAGGTAAGAAAACATTATTAGTTGATATGTTACCAAGACCTGCAGCTAATTACTTCGACAAAGAATTTGGTACTGATCTAATGACAACAATGAAAAAAGAAGGTGTTGACGTTAGATGTGGAACTAAAGTAATGGGGTATTTAGTTGATACTGATGGTGGTAAGAAAGTAATTCGTGGAATTACTTTAGAAAAAGATGGTGTTCAAACTAAAGTAGAAGCTGATTTAGTAATTCAATGTATCGGTTTCTTACCAAATACATCATTATTACCTGATGGTCACAAAGTTAAAAATGGTGCTTTAATCATCGACCAATACTGTCAAACATCTGTTAAAGACGTTTATGCAATTGGTGGTGCTGCAGCAATTATGAACGCAGCAACTGGCGAATACCAAAACATTGACTTAGCAACTAACGCAGTTAAAACTGGTGTAGTAGCTGCTTCTCACATTAATGGTATGGACAACATTAAGTTAGAAAACGTTGTTGGTACAAACGCAATTCACGTATTCGGTCACCACTTATCTTCAACTGGTATTTCAGAAGAAGTTGCTAAAATCCGCGGTATTGATGTAGCTGTTTCATATTTTGAAGATGCAGACCGACCAGAATGAATGAACACTTATGACCGAGTTAAGATTAAATTAGTATTTGATCCTAAATCTTTAAGATTATTAGGTGCTCAAGTAGGTTCAACTAAAAACAATCACTCTGAAGTTATTTACTTCTTAGCATTAGCAATCCAAAGAAAATTAACATTAGTTGATATTGCGTTTGCTGACGTATTCTTCCTACCTCACTACAACAAACCATTCAACTTTATCATTAGTGCGATTTTACAAGCATTAGGACTAAATTATTTCAAACAAAGCATTAAATAATAAAGTTAAAAATATTTAAATTACAATTAAACCAAGAAATTAAGGAAAAACAAGATAAATATGGCAATCATTGTTAAAAACAAAATTCCTGAACTTTTACATAGAGTAATTGATAACGAAGGACGCGTTATCGACCCTAGCTATGTTCAAAAGCTATCAGATGAAAGAGTTATTGAAGCTTACTACTACATGAACTTATCAAGAGAACTTGACAAAAAAATGTTAACTTGACAACGTTCAGGTAAGATGCTTACATTAGCACCTAACCTAGGTGAAGAAGCACTTCAAATTGGTACTTCACTTGCAATGACTAAAAAAGACTGATTAGTACCAGCTTTCAGATCAGGAGCTTTAATGCTTCACAGAGGTGTTAAACCTTACCAATTAATGCTTTACTGAAATGGTAATGAAAAGGGTAACGTATTTGATGAAGGTGTAAGAGTTATCCCGATTAACATTACAATTGGTGCTCAATATTCTCAAGCTGCAGGTATTGGTTATGCATTAAAACAAAATAAAGAAAGAGCAGCTGCTGTAACATTCATCGGTGATGGTGGTACTGCTGAAGGTGAATTCTATGAAGCAATGAACATGGCTTCAATTCACAAATGACAAACAGTTTTCTGTGTAAACAACAACCAATTTGCGATCTCTACAAGAACTCACTTAGAAAGTGCAGTTAGTGATCTATCAACTAAAGCGATTGCAGTTAATATGCCAAGAGTAAGAGTTGATGGTAATGACTTATTAGCTTGTTATGATGCAATGCTAGAAGCTATTGAATATTCTAGAAGTGGTATGGGACCAATCTTTGTTGAATTCGTAACTTACCGCCAAGGACCTCACACAACTTCAGATGACCCTTCAATTTACAGAACTAAACAAGAAGAAGAAGAAGCTAAGAAATCAGACCCAATTGCAAGAATTAAGAAGTTCTTAACTGCTAAAGGTCTATGAGACGAAGCTAAAGAAAAAATAATGTTCGAACAAATCGAAGCTAAGATCGCTGAAGAATACGAAGTAATGCAAAAACACGTTCACACTACAGTTGATGATGTGTTTGACCACACTTACGCTACTTTACCTCAAAATTTAGTTGAACAAAAAGCGATTGCTAAAAAATACTTCGGAAATAAATAATTCTAAATTGGAGAATATACACAATGAGTGATAAAATTATCGTAAATAATATCGAAGCTTTAAACAACGCTTTAGATATCGCACTTACAAAAGATAAGAGTGTGGTATTATACGGTCAAGATGCTGGTTTTGAAGGTGGTGTGTTTAGAGCAACTAAAGGTCTACAACAAAAACACGGTGCTGACAGAGTTTGGGATTCTCCAATCTCAGAAGCTGCTATGACTGGTGCTGCTGTTGGTGCTTCATTTGCTGGTTTAAAGCCAATCGTAGAAATTCAATTCTCTGGTTTCAGTTACTTAGCAATGCAACAATTATTCTGTCACGCTGCAAGAATTAGAAACAGATCAAGAGGTCAATTGCACTCTCAAATGGTAATTAGAATGCCTATGGGTGGTGGTATTAAAGCTTTAGAGCACCACTCAGAATCATTAGAAGCAATCTATTCTCACATTCCAGGTGTTAAGGTTGTTATGCCATGTACTCCTTATGATACTAAGGGATTAATGTTAGCTGCTATTAACGATCCAGACCCAGTTGTGTTTTTTGAACCTAAGAAGTTGTACCGTTCATTCAAGCAAGAAATTCCAGCAGGTGAATACATCGTTGAAATTGGTAAGGCTAACGTATTAACACAAGGTAGCAAATTAACAATCGTAACTTACGGTGCTAACGTAATTGATACTTTAGAAATTGTTAACCAATACCCAGCTGGTGATATTGAATTAATCGACTTAAGAACTATCTCACCAATTGACTGAAACACAGTTTTAGGTTCAGTACAAAAAACTGGTCGTTTACTAGTTGTTCACGAAGCTGTTAAATCATTCAGTGTAAGTGCTGAAATTATTGCTAAAGTAAGTGAAACACTTCACAGTAGCTTAAAGAAAGCTCCAGTTCGTGTAACTGGATTTGATATTACTGTTCCTTTAGCAAAAGGTGAAGCAATCCAATTCGATTTAAAGCAAAGAACAATCGACGCAATTAACGAATTACTAGCTTAGTTTTTTATTAAAAATATCTATCGTTTTTATTAATCTAACCAATTAATAGAAACGATATTTATTTATGTAAAAAAGCTGCGAAATAAATATTTAATTTATAATAAACAATAGAATTTTCATAATATATTAAAGAAAGACAAATACAGACATGTTTGAATATAAATTTACAGACGTTGGTGAAGGATTACACGAAGGTGTAGTTGCTGAAATCTATGTAAAAGTAGGTGACACAATTAAAGAAGGTGATCCAATGTTTTCAGTTGAAACTGATAAGGTTACAACTGACTTACCTGCTCCTGAAGGTGGTAAGGTTACTGCAATCCTTGCTTCAGTTGGGCAAACAGTTCATGTTGGTGAAGTAATGCTTGTTTTAAATGGTGATAGTAGCGCTGCTCCTGCACCAGCTGCTGCACCAGCTCCTGCAGCATTTGTAACTCCAACTCCAGCTCCAGCTGCTCTTGAACCAGAAGCTGCTCCAAGTGGTGGTGCTTCAGTTGTTGGTGAAGTTAAAGTTTCAAATACCTTATTCGGATTATTTGGTGATCAACGCGGATCAAGCACTCCAGCTCCTGCTCCAACTCCAGTTCCAGTAGCTACTCCTTTAGCACAAGCTGTTGCTAGTGATCTTAAAGTTAACTTAAACAATGTAACTCCTGCTAATGGTGCTAAGGTGTTCTCAAGCGATGTATACGCATCAACTCAACAACCTGCAACTTCATCATGTGGAAGTTCATATTCAGATGCTAACGAAAGTTACAAAGAAATTACTTCAATCAGAAAAGCAATTGCAAAAGCAATGACTACTGCTCACGAAGAAATTCCTGCAACAGTTTTAACTTTCAATTTTGATGTAACTAAATTAGTTTCATACCGTAAACAAGTTAAGGACGCTGTACAAACTACTTATGGTGTTAAGTTATCATTCTTACCATTTATTCTAAAAGCTGTTACAAAAGCTGTTCAAGCTCACCCAGTGTTCAACTCTCACTACGACAAAACTAATAACAGATTGGTATTAAAGAAAAAGATTAATTTAGGTGTTGCTGTTGATACTGCTGATGGTTTAATGGTTCCAAACATTAAATCAGCTCAAGACAAATCAGTTATTGAAATTGCTAAAGAAGTAAGCGCTTTAGCTGAAAAAGCTCGTTCTAAGAAGATCGGTTTAGCTGATTTAGCTGATGGTACAATCAGTGTTACAAACTTTGGTTCAATTGGTGCATTATTCGGTACTCCAATTATTAAATTCCCTGAAGTTGCAATCGTAGCTCCTGGTACTGTAGAAGAAAAATTAACAAGAACTCCTGAAAATCAAATCGTAGTTAAGCAAATTATGCCTATTACTGTAGCTGCTGACCACAGATGAATTGATGGTGCGGATATCGGTAGATTTGCAAAAACCCTAAAAGATATTATTGAAGACTTAGACGGTTTACTAATCTAATAACTGGAGTTATATATGTATAATTACGATCTTATTGTAATCGGGGCTGGACCTGGTGGTTATGTAGCGGGTGAACACGCTGCAAAAAATGGTTTAAAGACCTTAGTAATTGAACGTGGAACTTATGGTGGAGTTTGTTTAAATGTTGGTTGTATCCCAACTAAGACATTATTACAATCTTCAAAAGTAAAACATTACGTAGAAAAAGCAGCTGAATACGGATTAGACTTAGGAAGTAATCAACTATCTGTTAACTGAGCAAATATCCAAAAAAGAAAAGAAAGTGTTGTTAACAAGTTAGTTAATGGAGTTAAAACAATCTTAAAGGTTGCTAAAGCTGATACGATCGTTGGTGAAGCAAGAATTATCGATGGAAACACTGTAAGTGTGAATAACCAAAATATTACTGCTAAAAACATTATCGTTGCTACAGGTTCTTCTCCAAGAAAATTACCACTTCCAGGCTTTGATCAAGGACGTGCTGATGGTGTGATCATTGATTCAACTAGAGCACTTGAATTGCCACAAATTCCTCAATCATTAGTTGTGATTGGTGGAGGTGTAATTGGGATCGAATTTGCTACATTGTACGCTTCATTTGGTACGAAAGTAACAATTTTACAAGCAGTTGATAGTTTATGCGAAACATTAGATCAGGATGCTAGTGATTTTATAGCTAAAAGAGTTAAATCATTAGGCATTAACATAGTGTATAACGCAAAAATTTTAGGTTATCAAAATAATGCGATTATCTACGAAGAAAAAGGTACAGCTTACCAATTACCTTCTCAATACATTCTAGAATCTGTAGGACGTGTAGTTAATGATCAAGTATTTGGTTCATTCAATGTTGCTAGAGATGAACGCGGTCGCATCAAGTTAAATGATAAACTACAAACATCAACTGATTCTATCTATGTAATCGGTGATGCTGCTGGTCAAGTAATGTTAGCGCATTACGCTTACCACCATGCAGTTTATGCAGTGGATGTAATCTTAGGACGTAAACCTAGAGAAGTAGCGCCATTAAAAACTCCTGGTTGTATCTACACTTACCCAGAAGTTGCAACAATTGGTTATACAGAACAACAACTAAAAGATAAAAATATCGAATACGTTGTTTCTAAGATGCCAATGGCTGTTAATGGTAAAGCGATTGCTGATGGATCAACTGAAGGTTTCATCAAATTTATGTTTGGTAAGAAATATGGTGAGATCTTAGGATGTGTATTAATCGCTTCAACTGCAAGTGATATGATCTCTGAAATTGCGTTAGCAATGGAAAACGAACTAACGGTGTTTGAATTAGAACAAGCGATTCACCCACACCCAACAGTTGCTGAAGTGATCTCAGAATGTGCTAAACAAGCAATTTACACGCACTTTAACAAAAAGCACCAAAACTAATAAATAATATTAAAAAGACCCTTTTTATAAGGGTTTTTTATTAAATAATTAAGATTATGGCTCATTTTTACTTATCAGATTCAAACGATTGTTATATTAACGCTGCTACTGAAGAATATCTTTTAAAACACCTAAATCTTTCTTTACCAATTATTTATATCTGACAAAACGCAAACACGATTTTTATTGGTCGTAATCAAAATACTTTAGCTCAGATAAATACAAATGAAACGACTAAAGATCACGTTAATCTAATCCGCCGTTTTTCAGGTGGAGGTGCGGTATTTCAAGATATGGGGAATATTTGTTACTCTTACATCGATTATTTAGATGAAAAACGTGCAAATGCTTACCAGTTTTTTGCCCAACCAATTATTGAATTCTTAAATTCTTTAAAGATCAATGCGACCTTTAAAGGTCGAAACGATCTAGAGATCGATGGAATGAAGTTTTCAGGAACCGCGCAATATCTTTACCAAGATAAAATCTTACATCACGGAACGTTACTATATAACACAGACATGAGTAAGTTAGCCAACTACCTTCATGTTGATAAATCAAAGATTGAAGCAAAAGGTATTGATTCGATTAAAAAACGAGTAACAAATATCATTGATCATTTGGATGAGAAAAAACCAGTTGCTTGATTTATTGATGAACTAATAAAGTTTTACTTTAAAAAGTATGATCTAAAACAGATAGTTTTAGATCAAAAAGCCAAACAATGGATCCATGATCGCGCTAACAATCATTTTAAGACTTGAGAATGAATCTATGGTTCATCACAAGAATATAAATTCAACAATAAAAAACGTTTTAGTGGAGGTGAGTTAGAACTAAGTCTTAATACCGATCAAGGATTAATTAAAGCAATTAAATTTAATGGTGACTTCTTAAGTGTCAAACAGATTGATGAGATTGAACAAAAACTAGTTAATACCAAGTTTGATTATCAAAGTGTTAGCAAGGTGTTAAATCAGTTTGATCTATCGTTGTATTTAGGTACAATCACTAAAGAAGAATTGTTGAGCTTAATGTTTGATAACAAATAAATTATTTATAATTTTATAAGGATTAAAAATACTATATTATGGCCACACAAACGCAACGAATTGCGATCTTAACTTCTGGGGGAGATTCACCTGGAATGAATGCTGCGATCTATGGTTTAGTTCAGCAAGCAATTATTAATAATATCCAACCTTATTTAGTATATGAAGGTTATAAAGGGTTAGTAGAAGATCAGATCGTTCCTGCTAATCAACAAGAAGTTATCGATCACTTTTTTGATTCTGGGACATTTATTTATTCATCACGATTAGTTGAATTTAAAGATCTAGAAGTAAGAAAAAAAGCAGTTAATAATTTAAAAGCAAAAAGAATTGAAACACTAGTTGTAATTGGTGGAGATGGTTCTTATCAAGGTGCAAAATTATTATCAGAAATGGGTGTTAATGTTATCGCAATGCCTGGAACGATTGATAATGACGTATCTTCATCAGATTATACGATCGGGTTTTATTCAGCACTTGAACACATCACTAGAACAATTCAAGACATTATTTCTACAAGTGTATCACATAACCGTGTATCGATCTCTGAAGTAATGGGTCGTCACTGTGGAGATTTATCAGTTTATGCAGCTTTAGCGACTAAAGCCGATTTAGTTATTACACCTGAAAATATTAAAACGACTCAGGAAATTGTTAATCTAGCTGCTAAAAGAATGCTCGAAGATAAAAAACGCACATTTACTGTAATTGTATGTGAGCATATTTATGGTGAAGATGGCCGTGATAGCTTAAAAACGATTGCTAAGCAAATCAACGATCAATTAGGGATTAAAACAAATATTAATATCCTAACTTACGGTCAACGTGGTCAGTTACCAACACCAATGGAACGAATCTTAGCAATGAAATTTGCAATTAAAGCATTTGAATGCATTAATGAACAACAATATGGTGTGGTTTTAGGATTAAAGGGTGATGAAATTGTTGCTTACAATTTCCAAGAAGCATTAAGTAAATCTAACCCTTCAAGAATCAAATTGATTAATCTAAGCAATAGAATAAACGGTGGTTTTTAATTAAATAATATGAACAAACATAAAAAATTCGATTTAAACTTTTTAAAAAAGACAAAGATTGTTGCTACTTGTGGTCCTTCAATCACTTATAAATTATTTAGCTTAGCTGATCTAGAAGATCCATCAAAACAAGATATCGTTCAAAAAGCTAAAGATAATTTAAAGCAACTATTCTTAAACGGTGTTAGTACGATTCGTTTGAACTTCTCTCACGGTAATCAAGAAGAACAAGCTGTAAGAATTATTTTAGCTAGATCTGTGGCTAATGAATTGAACTTACCTATCTCAATTATGTTAGATACTAACGGTCCTGAAATTAGATTAAACCAAATTTCAGAAACTAATAACGTAATTAAGAAAGATCAGATCGTAAAGATTTATACTAACCGCGAGATCTTAGGTAATTCTAATGAGTTTTCAGTATCTGATTCATCTAAAAAATACAATATGGCTAAGGATTTATCTTTAGGTTCAATCGTATTAGTTGATGATGGTAAATTAACTTTACAAGTAATTGAGATTGCTGATGACTTCTCATATGTTAGAGTGATCGCTAAAAACGAACACAAAATTGTAACAAAAAAACGTATTAACTTACCAAACGCAAAATACTCAATTCCATTTTTATCACAAAAAGATTATAGCGATATTACCTTTGGTTTAAAACAAAAAGTAGATTATATTGCGGCATCATTTGTAAATAGTGCTGATGATATCTATGAGATTAAAGCGATCTTAAAGCAATACAATATGGAACACGTTCAAGTTATTGCTAAGGTTGAGACCCGTCACGCGATTGAAAACTTAGATGAAATTATCGAAGTTAGTGATGGTATTATGGTAGCTCGTGGTGATTTAGGGTTAGAGATCCCTTATTACGAAGTACCTTACTGGGAAAAATATATTATTAAAGCTTGTCGCTTTAAAAACAAACGTGTAATTGTAGCAACTCAGATGCTAGACTCACTAGAGAAGAATGTTCAACCAACTCGCGCTGAAGTAACTGACGTGTTCTTTGCGGTTGAACGTGGTTGTGATGCAACAATGTTATCAGGTGAAACTGCTAATGGGATGTATCCAATTATTGCAGTTGAAACAATGAAAAAGATTAACAAACAATCTGAATTGTTATTTGACTACAAACGCGCAATCACTCACTACTTCCCAATGACTGATATTTGCAAAACTACTTTTGGTGAAAAAGTACTTGAGATTGCTAAAAAGATCTGTCCTAACCGTGAGATTGAAAACGAAGACTTCTCAACTCATTTCTTAGTACACTTTACAAACAATCGAGATGAGATCTTTGCATTATCTAATGCAAAACTAGCTGCTAGTGTGATCATTGTGACTGATGATATTAACGTATATACAGGTCATGGTATTGATTATGGGGTATTCACTTACAAAGTGGATGATTTAAATAAAGCGTTAGCTAACTACCAATTAGTTGCTAAAAAAGCAATCTTACACTACTCTGAACAGTTCGAAATTAAACCAGATAATAAGACTAACTTTGTATTATTAAAATAAATCAAATATGAATATTAAACCACTACACGACAACGTTTTAGTTGAAGTTTTAACTGAAGAAAAAACTTCAAAATTGGGAATTGTTATCTCAACTCACAATCCTGATAAAGCAACATCAACCAAAGGTAAAGTAGTTGCTTTAGGTGATGGAATCAATTATGCTAAACAACAAAAGGTTGACTTTAAGATCAACCTTAACGATCTTGTTTATTTTAAGGAATATTCAGGAACTGAGATCGTGGTAAATGATAAGACTTATAAGATCTTAGGTTATGAAGAAATTATTGGGGTAATTAGATAATGGCTAAACAATTAACTTTTGAACAACAAGCTAGAAATAAATTGCTAGATGGAATTAACAAACTAGCTAAAGCAGTAAAGATTACAGCAGGACCTAAGGGAAGAAATGCTTTAATCGAAAAAAAATACGGTGCTCCACTAATTGTTAATGATGGAGTAACGATCGCAAAAGAGATCGAATTAAAAGACCCAGTTGAAAATATGGGTGCTAAGCTGATTGCTGAAGCAGCAATTTCAACTAATGATATTGCTGGTGATGGAACAACAACAGCAACAATCTTAACCCAAGAAATTGTAAATAAAGCGATTGAAGCAATTAATAACGGCACTAATCCTGTTAACTTGAGAATTGGGATTGAAAATGCAGCTAAATTAATATCAGAATACTTAACAAGTGTTTCAAAACCAATCAAATCAATCGATGAAATTACTCAAGTTGGTGCAATTTCATCAGGTTCTAAATTTATTGGAGAACTAATTGCTAAGGCAATGGACATCGTTGGACCAAGCGGAGTAATTTCGATTGATGATGCAAAATCATTTGATACTACTTTAGATACCACTGATGGTCTAGAATTTAAGGGTGGTTATTCTTCACCTTATATGGTGAGCGATTCTGAAAAGATGCTATGTGAATTAGCTAATCCAAGAATCTTAGTTTCACAAAATAAGATCAACACCGTTAAAGAGATCTTACCATTGCTTGAAGCAAGTGTTGAAAGCAGTACACCATTGTTAATTGTTGCTAGTGATATTGCTGAAGATGTAGTAACTGCATTAGCAATTAATAAATTACGCGGAACATTAAATGTTGTTAGCGTTAAGTGTTCAGAATTTGGTGAAGCACAAAAAAGCACACTAGAAGATTTAGCTATTAGTGTTAATACTGTTTTAGTAGATAGTACAGCTGGAATCGAGTTTAAAGATATCGATCTGAATAAATTAGGTTCAGCTGAAAAAGTGATTATCTCAAAAGATAAAACTACAGTAATTAATGGCGCTTGCCATAAAGATGTTTTAGCTAAATACTTAAACAGTCTAAAAGCTAAGTTAAATAACTTAACTTCAAAATACGACAAGGAACGTGTAAGTAAAAGAATTGCTAACTTATCAAACGGCGTTGCTGTAATTCACGTTGGTGGTGCTACTGAAGTTGCACAAAAAGAATTAAAGCTAAGAATTGAAGATGCACTAAACTCAACTAAAGCTGCAGTTGAAGAAGGAATCGTAGCTGGTGGCGGAATTGCTTTAATGAACGCAATTGAGGTGCTAAAACAAGTTAAAGAATCAAACCCTGAAATCGCTTTAGGTTATGAGATCGTAAGATCATCACTAACAGCACCAGCACGTCAAATTATTGAAAACGCTGGGCAAAATAGTTCAAAGATCATTAATAACATTATTAATAGCAAACAACCTGGCTATGGTTACAATGCTGAAACAAACGAATTTGTTGACATGATTAATAATGGAATTATTGATCCAACTAAAGTAACCAAAACTGCTTTAGAAAAAGCTTGTTCTGTAGCAGCTTTACTAATTACTACCGAAGTAGCGATTAATGATGAAGCTAAAGAAGAAAAAGCAGGATTAAACCACTTATAATTCTAGATCATATCTAATAACAAAATTAATCTTTGAACAGCATTGTTTCAAAGATTAATTTTTTTTATTCCATAATCATTCTAATACAAAATTAGATTATGAAAAAATACGAGAAAAAACCAATCGAAGTTCTTAAAAAAGAATTAACACCATTACAATTCGAAGTAAGCCAAAATGCCGCAACAGAACGACCATATACTAATGAATACGATAAACATTTTAAAAAAGGCATTTATGTAGATATTACTAGTGGCGAACCGTTATTCTTATCAACTGATAAATACGAATCAGGTTGTGGTTGACCCGCATTTAGTCGCCCGATTACTAAAGAATTAATTAAAGAAGTAAAAGATCTATCTCATAATATGATCAGAGTTGAAGTGCGTGCTAAAAACTCTGATAGTCACCTAGGTCACGTGTTTACAGATGGACCTATAGATAAGGGCGGATTAAGATATTGTATCAACTCTGCTTCACTAAAATTCATTCCTTATGAAGAATTACAAAAATCAGGATATGAAGAATTTATCTCGATTCTAGATCAAGAAGAAAGAAATAATTAACGATTGAACAATGATTATAAAAAATCCATCCAAGATGGATTTTTTTTAATTGTCAATAACAAAATTTTATTAATTCATTAAATCATAGAAAAACTATTTTTTACCGGTGATTTTAAATATTTTCATAAAACATTTATACAAATTATTTTGGTAAAAATCAAATGTGTTTTTGTCTAAAAAGTTATTTCTTCTATCTAATTATTTAGCAAGTTTAAACATTGATCAAATTAAATATATTTTTTAAATCAATAGTAAAACCGATTTCAAAAGTTATAGTTAATTGTTTTATTTAGTACACACTGCCCGGCACCGAATTCAATTTTGTGTAAAACAATTAATTAACTCAAAAAAGAAAGGTTAATATAATTTTATAAACGGTAAACAAAAATGAATTCAAAAGACGAACAAATGAAACA
>NZ_JADI01000008.1 GCF_000518305.1 Mycoplasma imitans ATCC 51306 | reverse complement strand
TACTAGCAACATAGTTGAAAACTATAATTCAGTAATTGGTAGTTTCCTAGCTGCTAAAAAGTCTTTTAATAACATAAACCAACTGTTATTAGACCTTTATGTACATTTTGGTTACAACCCAAGGTACAAAAAACTAAATCAGAAAAGTAATAGACTGAGAAATTGATATAGAATATATGAAGAGTTAATGGATGTATTTCCGAACTTACTTAAGAAAAACTAAAAGTTCGAAAAAATCCAGATTACACAAAATTAGCTTCGTTCCCTTTTTTGATGATTTTTTGCCAAAATTTTTTTCTTGTGATTCACTATTGAAATTTATTAAACAAAATGCGCAATTGTAATCATGATAAATGTGATTTTTAAACGATTTTTAGTTGATGTTTTTTTGGTTTTTATTTTGTTAAAACTTAAATTTTTAAATTAAATTTACTTAAAATTTTGTGCCAAAATATTACTCATTTAAAAAAAGATTGATACATGCGTTATCATAATACTCATTTCTAATGGATTCATTGATCAAATTGTTTAATTTGATGACTCGTCACAGCATGAAACTAATTTCGTTTAAACTCATTTTTTTAAAATTCTGTTCTTCTTTGATCGTTTTTCAGAATTTTTATAAAATTTTTGACAATATTTTGATTAATATATTTAAAAAACTCCACTCCTATATTCTGAACGTTTGAACAGTGATCATTAGACAGTTTCAAAGCTTCTTAATATCTTTGTATTTGTCTTTTTTGAAAATTTCAATTTAGCATTTTAATTCCAATACTATCGTTCTTTTACGCTTCCAAAGACCACCATAATCGATTAGATTAAAACTTTATAAAAATCTGATAACCTCGATATTGTAAAATATCACTATCTTGCTAAGTTTTTTTATTGCGTGTTAAAAGCGTTTAAAATTTTTAAACAAAAATAATGATTGGCGTGCTTGAAAAAGTGCTAATCAATAAAGCATGTTTTATTTGTTTCATCAAAAAAAACTTGTTGTCTACATCTTTAGGTAAAATCATTCAACATCATGATAAATAAATCTTATTTTGACGATTGAAACATAACGTTGATCGCGATATTTGTTTCATTCAATCTAACCAATATTGCTAAACCAGATTGTTCAATTCTAAATTTCCAATCAACAACACACAAATGATTTGATTGATTACATTATTTTATCTTTAATCAGTTCATCATTACGTTTTCATCAACAACAATAAAAGTTAAGCAAATATAACCCTCATATGTATATCTTGACTTATAGAAATTAAAAAATTCGTATCAATTACATTGCAAAATTGAAAATTAACTATCTACTCAATATATGTTTTTTATTTAAAGGAAAAAAATATTTTTAAAAATTTAGCTAATGACTATATCTATGAAAGAAAAAACCTAGCTGAGCTAGGTTTTAACTTTGAGTTGACTTAGATGATTACTTAGGTTGAATTGCTTCAATACCTGGTAACACAGTTTCTTCCATAAATGTTAATGAAGCACCACCACCAGTTGAAACGAAACTGAATTTATCAGCAAGTTTAAATTGGTTAGCAGCAGCAGCACTATCACCACCACCGATTACACTGTAACTATCAGATTCACTAATTGCTTTAGCAATTTCATATGAACCACGTTCATAATTTGGGTTTTCAAACACCCCTAAAGGACCATTTCAAAAAATTGATTTAGCTTTAGCAATGTAAGTTTTGAAAGTTTCGATAGATTTAACACCAATATCTAAAGCTTCAAAGTCTTCATCAGCAGTTTCATCTTTAGCAAACACACACTTACCAGCAGGTGCAGTTTTGATATCAGTAATCGTACTAGCTTTAGTTACCATTTGGTCAGTTGCTAAAATAATCTTATTAGTCTTATCATCAGCTAAGATCTTTTTAGCTGTGTCTAACATTTCAGGTTCATATAAAGACTTACCGATATTATAACCTTTAGCCATATTAAAGGTATTAACCATTCCCCCACCGATTAGAATATGATCAGCAGATTTTAGTAATGATTCGATCACCTTTAATTTATCAGATACTTTAGCACCACCCAAGATCACAACGAATGGGCGTTTTGGTGAATTAGTTAATTTTGATAATGCTTCTAGTTCTTTTTGAACTAAAAAACCGATACAAGAATGTGCAATGTTTTTAGCAATTCCAACGTTTGAAGCGTGCGCACGATGAGAAGTACCGAATGCATCGTTAACAAACACATCAGCTAAACTTGCTCAAAATCTTCCTAATTCTTGGCTGTTTTTAGATTCTTTTTTAACAACTTCGCCGTTTTGATCAACATCATTGTAACGTGTGTTTTCAAGTAATAAAACATCTTTATGTTTTAATTGCTTCACAGCTTCAACAACATCATAACCAACGTTTTCTTCTAAGAACTTAACATTATTGATCTTTGTTTTTAAGTTCTCATAAACCGGTCTTAAGCTTTTCTTCTTAGACTTAATATCGTCTAATGATTTAATTCTGCTTAAATGGCTTAGTAGGATGATCTTACAGTTTTGTTCAATTAGATACTTAATTGTATCTAACGCTTGAACTATTCTAGTTTCGTCTGTAACTTTACCGTCTTTAATTGGAACGTTGAAATCAACACGAACGATTACGGTCTTATCTTTTAGATCAACATCCTTTAAGGTTTTCTTATTGTAGTTAATCATTATTTAATTATTTTTTAGCAGCAACTTTTTTATCTGGTAAATTAGCAAAGTACTTAGCAACTCTCACTAATTGAGCAACGTATGAAGATTCGTTATCATATCATGCGTATACTTTGTATAGTTTTTCACCATTAGCTTCTAGTACTGAAGTTAATTTACTATCAAAGATTGAACCGTGAGTTTCGTTTAAAATGTCTGAAGAAACGATTTCATCTTCTGAGTATAAGAATGATTCAGAAGCAGCAGCTTTCATAGCTGCATTAATTTTTTCAACAGAAGCATCTTTTTCTAACTTAACTGTTAGATCAACTAATGAACCAGTAATTGTAGGTACTCTTACAGCTATACCGTTTAATTTTCCAGTAGCTTTAGGAACAACTAGACCAATTGCTTTTGCAGCGCCAGTTGAAGTTGGTACCATGTTAAATGCAGCTGCACGACCTCTTCTGAAGTCTGAGTGAGGAGCATCTTGTAATCTTTGATCAGCTGTGTAAGCGTGAACAGTGGTCATGAAACCAACTTTGATTCCAAACTTGTCTTCTAATACTTTAACAACAGGAGCTAAACAGTTAGTTGTACAACTTGCTGCAGAAATAACAGTGTCAGTTGATTTAATTTCTTCGTGGTTTACGTTATAAACTACAGTCTTGATGTCTTTTTCTTTAGCAGGAGCTGATAATACAACTTTTTTAGCACCACCTTTAATGTGAGCGCTTGCTGATTCATTTGTTAAGAAACGACCAGTTGATTCAATAACTAGATCAACTTTGTGGTTCTTTCAAGGAATTTGCGCTGGATCTTTTTCGCTGTAAACTTTAATTTTTTGTTTACCAACAACAATTTCAGTTTCAGTTGAGCTTACGTTTTGGCTTAACTTACCGTGAGCTGTATCGTATTTTAATAGGTAAGCTAGAGTCTTAGCATCAGTTAAGTCGTTAACTGCAACAACTTCTACATCTGCGTGATTTAATAGCTCACGGCAAACTAAACGGCCAATGCGTCCAAACCCGTTAATACCAATTTTTAATTTTGACATTTAAGTTTTCTCTTTCTTTTAATTTTTAATTAAATTCTCGATATAAATTTTAATATTAATTAATAAAAAGTTAATAATTAATAAAAAATTATTAACTATTAACTTTAAATAAATTGGTTTAAGTACTTTTATTTAATTAGAAAACTCATTGAAAACGCATTCACTCCAGTGTGTACGCCAATTACTGGTGTGATCAATACGATATCAAGATCATTAATCTTTAGTGCTTTTAGTTGTTCTTTAATTAATTTAATTAGTTCATCAACTTTCTTTTTTTCTTTAAAGGTGTGACAAAAACCAAGTTTGATGATCTTGTTTTTAGTTAATTTCAGCACATTGCCAGCAAAACTAATACACTTTTCAATTGCTGTTTTTACATTAATTGCTTTATCAACTAACTGATTAACACCTTTATGAAATGCGATAATTGGGCTGATCTTTAAAATCCCTGCAATTAGTGATTTAATCTTTGAAATTCTTCCGCCCTTGCGTAGTTGGGTTAGATCATTAACCACGATCATTGAACAAATTCGTGATTTTCAGTTCGTAATATATTCTTCAATCTCTTTGATTGATTTATCTTGTTTAATTAATTCTTGAACATCATTAACCAATCATCTTAATGAGATCGCAATATCATGAGTATCAAAAATACTAATATTCTTATGATCACTTAGTTCTGAATCGATCACTAACTTTCATTGGTTGTAAGTTCCGCTCAAACCACTTGAAATCGTTAAAACAAATACGTGATCGTATTCATTTGCTGCTTTCTTAGTCACATCCAACATCGTTTGCACTATAGGCATTGATGTTTTAATATCAACATTTTTATCGTTTACTAACAGATCATAAACTTCTTCTTGTTGAATGTCCACACCATCTAAATATGTTTTTGTATTATTTACCGTAATTTGTAGCGGTACTACAAAAACATCTTTAAATTCATCTGCTTTAATCGTTGATGATGAATCTGTGATAATTGCGATCTTTTTCATATTTTAAAAATCCATTAAGTATTAACGTCTATTATTATACTATATATAAAAAACGAACAGCTATTACAAGGCTGTTCGTTTCTATTATATTGAATACCAAATCACCGATTGGTATTAGTTTTAAAAAATTAAGTAAGGTTTAATGGTGGAGACGAAGGGGGTCAAACCCTCGACCTCCTGAGTGCAAGTCAGGTGCTCTATCAATTGAGCTACGTCCCCGAAAAACTGGTGGAAGTAAATGGACTTGAACCATCGACCTCACCCTTATCAGGGGTGTGCTCTAACCAGCTGAGCTATACTTCCGTCGTGATTACCATATGAATTATAACATAATTAATTCAACTCGTTAAAGAATATTTGATTTATTTTTAATTTAGATTGGTAATAACAACGGGTAAGATTAATTTGGTTAGTTTTCACTAATGCTTTGTTATCTTTGAAATCATCATGTTGATAATCATTCAAGCTTAAGGTTAAGATTGTAGGAATCTTTAAGATTAAATTATTAATATCGTTTTTATCCAGATAATAAAGCTGATAAGCTTCATAATCCTTACTTAGTTGGCAATAACTATGATCAGTATAATAGATCACATCACCGATTAAGAAATTAAATAATAGGTATTTCTTATATTCATGCAATGAATAATCACTATAATTTTCAATCTTATTTTGAATAAAATATTGCTTGCGTATTTGATAAAGATCATTAATCTTATCTTGGTGTAGGTGATAGTTAAATAGATCGATCTTATTTGAATGATCGTTTTTTTTATACTGATTGCGGATAGCAAATTTATGTAGATTATCTAATGGCGTTAGATTAAAGTTACGATAGATCTTTCAATTAAAACTTTGAATTAAAACTAAATCATATTGCTGAGTTAATTCGATCAAGAATGGTTCAAACCCAGTGTTGAGTACGCCTTTACCACGAAAACGTTCATCACTTACCACTCCAAAAACTAATGCTGCAGTTTTAGACTCATTGTTAATCATCAACTTTTTTTCTAAAACAAAGCAACCATATTTAAAATCTTTTTTTATATCTTTTTCAACAAAAATTTTAATCTCTTGACCGTAATAAACGTTAACCAAATAATCCCAAGAAAATTCATTTTCTTCGGTAAATGCGCGTAAATAAAAATATTTAAATTGTTCGATTAATTTGGGATCTTTGGTGAGTTCTAACATATGATTTTTACTAGATATCGTTTAATAATAAATTCAGGTTTATACGATAGTTTTGAATAAAAGATTGAAGCACTTCCCATATCATCTTGGCGATCGGTTAGAGGGTCGTTAATGTGATGAATCTTTAAGCTGTTACTTAATAAGTATTGATATGATCCACGGTATTTTTCATCGCAGTGTTCAATAAAAATCTCGCAACGATTATTAACTGAATAAGAAACACAAAACCCGATAATCTTTTCTAAATAATATAACGCCGTTAATTTTAGTGTGCCATCATCAATTAAAGGTCTAATTGCATAGAATAAAGCTAATTCAGCTTGGTAACTAGTTGGATCTTCCCAATCATTAATCCATTCCAAATAAAATTTTTCTAGCTGATTAAAATCAACGTCATTGTTAATTTTAATCGTGGCATCTTTTTCATATTCTTTAAGAAAAAAATTAAGATGGTTGCGCTTTTTTTGTAAGTTTTTACCGGCTAAACTGATCAATTTTTTTGTTTCATATAAAAAGTTTGATGAGTTCTCATGAATCACTTCTAAACTATATTTTGTTTTTAACCATTCTAGTTCAATACTAGTTAAATCATCAATAAAGATTGGTTGATTTTTGTCCAATTGATCGATCTGTTTTTTAATTAAAGCTAAAAAAAGATCTGGTTGGTTTGGTTTTGTGATCGGAGCTACAATAACTTTTTGGGTTGGTGTAAACTTATCATGCAAGAGTTCATGCAAAAGGTTTTTTTCTAAATTAGGTTCACCAAAAAAACTAATGCCATCTTCAACAAGATGATAACTAATATCTAAGCCATAAAAAGATCAAGAATAATACGTAAGTGCACTATAAAAATGACTAGGATCAATCTGATTGATATGGTCTTGTAATTCCGATACATTATTTAAGTCTAATCGACGCATTATTTTACTTCTTTTAGTTTTAATAATTCGATATCTAAAGCGTGTTGTAGACGCAGCAATTCTTTAGTATCAGTAGTATCTTTAATCCTGGATTCAAGATCTTGCTTACGTTTGATAATATCATCATAAGATAAGTTGTCAGCAATGATGAAATCTAAAGCAAAGATCTTAATTAGATCTTTGTTACAGTAAAGTGTTGCATTATCAATAACCACGGCTTTTTTAGTTTTATCAGGATAGGTAATATAACCTACAGAATTACTAATTGCAAAGATTGATGGTTGGGTGTTTCTCATAAAACCAGCATAACCATCAGCACCTTTAACTATGATCATTTCGATCTCTTCATCAAAGAGAGTGCCATTAGGACTTAGGACTTTGAGTTTAACCATTATTTGTCTAACGCTTTAGCTTTATCAATCGCTTCGTCTATTGTACCAACATAGAAGAATGCTTGTTCAGGAACATCATCATGTTTACCTTCAACAATCTCACTAAAGCCTTTAATTGTTTCACTAATCGGAACGTATTTACCTTTATTACCACTAAACTTTTCAGCCACGAAGAATGGTTGAGATAAGAAGTTACGGATCTTACGTGCTCTTGAAACTGTTAGTTTATCTTCTTCAGAAAGTTCATCAATTCCTAAAATTGCGATAATATCTTGTAATTCTAAGAATTTTTGTAAGATCATTTGTACCTTACGCGCAGTTTGGTAGTGTTGAATACCTACCACACTTGGGTCAAGTAATCTTGAAGTTGAATCAAGTGGGTTAACTGCTGGGAAGATCCCAAGTGATGCGATATTACGGTCTAAAACGGTCTTAGCATCTAAGTGGGTAAATGTTGTTGAAGGCGCTGGGTCAGTTAAGTCATCAGCAGGAACATAGATTGCTTGAACTGAGGTAATTGAACCTGATTTAGTTGAAGTAATACGTTCTTGTAATGAACCCATCTCTTCAGCTAAAGTTGGTTGATAACCAACCGCTGAAGGCATACGACCTAATAATGCAGATACTTCTGAACCTGCTTGAGTAAATCTGAAGATATTATCAATAAATAATAACACATCTTGGTTATTAACATCTCTGAAATATTCAGCCATCGTCAATCCTGTTAATGCCACACGCATTCTAGCACCGGGAGGTTCATTCATCTGACCAAACACTAATGCGGTTTTATCAATAACACCACCTTCAATCATTTCATAGTATAGGTCATTTCCTTCACGAGTTCTTTCACCAACTCCCGCAAATACTGACAGACCACCATGACCCGTTACAATATTATGAATCAACTCTTGCACTAATACGGTTTTACCAACACCAGCACCACCAAATAGACCGATCTTACCACCCTTAGCATAAGGGATAAGTAGATCAATTACCTTAATTCCGGTTTCAAAAACTTCCAATTCATTTGATTGGTCAGCAAAACTTGGAGCAGGACGGTGAATTGACATTCGTTTAACTGATGGATCAATTGGTTTTTTCTCATCGATTGGTTCACCAATCACATTAAACATCCGACCTAACACTTCAGTTCCTACTGGAACTGAGATTGGTTGGTTTGTTGATGTTACTTTAACGTTTCTTGCTAGCCCTTCAGTTGGACCCATCGCAATACATCTAGCAATATCATCCCCAATTAATTGGGCAACTTCTAAATGAAGTTTCATATTTGGTTGATCAATGATCAAACAATCATAGATATTAGGAAGATCAGATTGTTTTTCAAAAACAACGTCAACTACTGGTCCTACCACTTGGTAAACCTTACCATAAGTGTATTTTGTATTCATAACTATTTAGCCGCTCCTGCAACAATTTCATTAATTTCTTGGGTAATTTTGGCTTGTCGTAATTGGTTATATAACAACTTATATTTGTTATATAAATCATCAGCATTTTTAGCAGCCGTATCCATTGCGTTTCTTCTGCTTGCATATTCGCACACCTTAGATTCGATTAAACAACCATATAAGATTACTTGTAATAGTTGTTTTTCTAATGCGGGAATAATAACATCAACACCTGGTTCAAAACTAATATTTTTAGGAAAGTTATCATTAATCTGATCTAAGGTGTCTTTTTGAAAGATTGATGGATCAGCAGGAATCAATTGGATTTTTTTTGATTCAAACGTTAAGCTGTTAATGTAGTTGGTATAAACACAGTTAATTGAATCATATTGATTTTTTTCATAAAGCTCAAGCACAAACTTACCAATCATATAAGATGATTCAAAATCAATGTGCTTATCATTGATTGTGTAAGTTTTAATTACCTGATCTTTGTGGTTGCGCGTTTTTAGATAAGAATTTAATTTAGTTCCAATTAAGATGATCTCATCATCTTTTGAGATCTCGTTAACTAAAAGTTTTCCTATATTTGTATTATAAGAACCACATAAACCTAATTGGGTATTGATTACGATCCACAGTTTCTTATTTGATTTATTATTATCAACAACTGTTTTAGGTTTAGTTTTATTGTAATTGGTAATGATCGCACCTATTACTTCATAAAACTCTTGATAAAACTCTTTGTTTTTACTTAAGGTTGCTTTAAAACGGTTTAACTTTACAGTTGAAAGCATCCTCATTGCTTTGGTAATCTTGTGAGTTACTGTGATTGATTCCATCCGACGTTTTAAATCTTGCATCGAAGCCATATCAGATTACTCCAATTCTTTTTGATCACCATAAAGTGAACCATCATAATCCACTAATGTTGAAGTGTATTTTTTAACTGCATCTTTGAAGAATGCTGTTAGTTTTTGATCGATCTCGCTATCAAATTCTTTTTTATCTTCTAATTGTTTGTAAACATCAACTTCTTTAATCTTATCTAGAACAAATTCTTTAAATTTAATGATGTGATCAGTTGGAATTCATTTGATGAAGCGGTTTCTAATTGCAAATAACAACACTGCTTCACTAGTTTGATCGATCGGTTTAGATTGCGGTTGTTTAAACATTTCCATCACCCGCTTACCGTGTTCTAGTACGATCTTAGTTTCAGCATCTAAATCTGATGAGAATTGTGAGAACGTATCTAATTCACGATATTGCGCAAGTTCTAATTTTAGACTACCCGAAACTTGTTTGATTGATTTTAATTGTGCAGCTGAACCTACACGAGAAACTGATAATCCTACGTGGATGGCTGGTCTTTGACCAGAGTTGAATAATGATGCTGTAGTGAATAATTGCCCGTCTGTGATTGAGATCACATTAGTTGGAATGTAAGCTGAAATATCACCGGCTTGAGTTTCAATAATTGGTAAAGCTGTAATTGAACCAGCACCTAATTCGTCGCTTAATTTCCCAGCACGTTCAAGTAATCGTGAATGTAAATAGAAGATATCCCCAGGATATGCTTCGCGGCCTGGTGGTCTTCTTAATAGTAATGATAATGCACGATAAGCTACAGCATGTTTTGATAGGTCATCATAAACAATTAAGACATCTTTGCCTTGTCTCATTCATTCTTCACCAATCGTTACACCAGCAAATGGTGCAATGTATGATAGTGCTGCTAATTCACTTGCAGTCGCACTAACGATTGTGGTGTAAGCCATCGCTCCAGTTTCTTCTAATAATCTTGTAATCTGAGCAACAGATGAGTTCTTTTGACCGATTGCAACATAGATACAATTAACGTTTTTACCTTTTTGGTTAATGATCGTATCAAGTGCAATTGTTGTTTTACCAGTTTGACGGTCACCAATAATCAACTCTCTTTGACCTTTACCGATTGGTAACATACTATCAATCGCTAAGATTCCTGTTTCTAGTGGTTGGTGAACACTTTTACGTTGCATTACCCCGTAAGCTAAACGTTCGATCGGAGCATAGCCACTAATATTTTTTAATTCACCCTTACCATCAATTGGTAAACCAATTGGGTCAATTACTCTACCCAATAAACCATCACCCACTGGTGCTTGAATCACTTTACCAGTTCTTTTTACTGAAGAACCTTCTTTTAGATCAAAATAATCTGATAACATTACCACCCCAACTGAGTTAGGTTCAAGGTTTAATGCGATCCCATATGCGCCATTTTCAAACTCAACAAGTTCGTTTAATAAAACATCGTCAAGTCCACTAACACGCACGATTCCATCACCGATCATCATAATATACCCTTTTTGATCACTTACGATCTTATTAGCATATTTCTTAATCTGATCTTTAATTAATAAAGAATATTCATTTAAATTAATTGCCATAGTCTAGTTTTCTTTCGATAAGGTTCTTAGTTGATGTTTTAATAATTTTAGTTTGCCATCAATTGAGTTATCAATTAACAGATTGTTTGATTGGATTCTGATTCCTGCTATCAAGCTGGGATTGGTTTGGTATAAAATTTTTATTTGCGAATCAAACTTTTTATGGAGCTTTTTTACCAACTGGGCTTTTTGTTCTGGATTTAGTTCAATCGCTGAAACCACTTTAATAAAGATTGTGCGATCTTCTTCTTCGATCATTCTAAAAAACTTTTTAATGATTGTTTTAATATGAAAGAACTCGTTATCATCAATCACAACTTTTAAAAAGTTAACGATCGTTTCGCATAAGTTATTCTTAAAAACGACATCAATAATCTCGCGCTTTTGCTGTTTTGATAAGACCTTACTATTCATTAATGACATTAAGTCATCATCTTTTTTGACTAAATCAAAAACAACTTTTAGGTTGTCATAAAACAACGGCACATTATTTTCTTCATGAGCTAGATCAAGTAATGCTCTAGCAAAACCCATTATATTAGTATCCATAAAATTAGTCTAAGTTTTTTAATAGTTCATTGACCAATCGTTCGTGATCTTCTTTAGCAACGTTTTTCTTAATTAATGTTGAAGTTGCTTCAAGAGCAACATCAACGATTCGATCTTCAAGCTCTTTTTTTAGGATAGATTCTTGTTTCATAATTTCAGCTTGAGCATTTTGAATAATTCGGTTTGCTTTACGCTTAGCATCAGACTCAAGATCAGATTTTAATCGATAAGCTTGGTTAGTCGCTAAATTGATCATTTCGCGTGCTTGTTGTTCAGCTTTTTGCTTTTCTTTTTTAGCGTTATCTAATAAAAGTTGCGCTTGCTTTTTTAGTTCATTAGCGTTATTGATTTCAGCTTGGATTGCTTCTGCTCTTTTTGCTAAAAACCGTTTAGTTGGTTTTCACAATAAGAAGATTCCCAAGATGATAATGATTGATAATGCGATCGTGTGAGCAACAAAAACCCAAAAATTGGGAAAGAATTCATTAACAATTGTCTTAGATTGCAATTCATCTGGAATTGAACAAGATGAAACAATTGCTGATATTATTACGAAGTTAAAACTTAATAATAAAAGTTTTTTAACTTTGGTCAATCGCATAACTAACGTGCTACGAAAATTAGAATAAACGCAATAATTAACGCATAGATCGCACTAGATTCTGCAATCGCTGAACCAACGATCCAGAATAATTGAATCTTAGGTAATAACTCTGGGTTACGTGCTAAGGCAATAGCACAAAGCCCTGATGAAATACCCTGACCAGCACCTACACCAGAAGCTGCAGTCATCGCCATACCAGCACCAATATAAGCACCAACGTGGTTAGTTAATGTAACATTAACTTCAGTAGCTTGGTTGATTAGATCGTGGATTGCTAGAAAAATGTTGTTCATAGTTATTTTTTCCTTGTGGTAATTTTTAAAATTATTTTTAATTGCTATTAAATTTTACAAAATATATTTTTTAACTTATCTGATTAGATTAATTTATTAGGATAAATTATTTGACGTTTAGTCGTTGGTTTTCAAGCATTTCTTGTCTTTTTTCTTCAGCTTGGAATTCAGCTGCTTTTACTGGTTGAGATCAATAAGTAAGCATTAAGCTAACAAACACAAATGCTTGGATCGCTGAAACCGAAATATCGAAGTAGACATGGAAGAATGGCAAGAGCAGTCCCCCTGCTAAAGATCCAAAGACCAAACCAACATTAAATGTACTTGGTGGACCTAGTGTAAATAGTGTTCTAAACACGCTATACAATAAAGCGACGAAAATTGAACCAGCTAAAACATTACCTCATAAACGCAACGAAATTGATAACAATGGTGCGAAGTAACCAATAATATTTAATGGGTTTGGCATCAATGGAATCACTTTCTTTTTAATTTTGATCACTAAAAAGAATTGATGGAAGTAAGCTAACTTTTGGTATTTCACCCCCATTATAAACGTTCCAAAAAACGACATTAATCCTAATGAGAATGTAACGGTTGATGAAGATGTTGGTGCTGCTATTCCACCTACTAATGACATTAAGTTACTAATCAAAATATAGATGAAAATAACAATAAATAAAAGACTGTACTTGCGATTTTTTTCGCCCAATAAATCAACCGTGAGATTTTCAAATTGTAAGATTAACAACTGCACAACCAAAACATAACCTGTTGGTGGTTTAGTTGGATCTAATTTTTTTAACCTTGAATAATATACAGCGGTTAATATTACAATGATGAATAGCACCAAAAAAATCGACATCACGTGAGCTGTGGGAATTAATGGTGTTCATTCAATTCCTTGTGATGCAAGCGGTTTGGTCGTCAAAAAGTCTTGTCAGGCTTGTTGTGTCTGCGTACTAAAAAGCTTCTTGTAGACTATCTCCTGTGGCAACATTGCTATTTAATTCCTTAAGTTTGTTGCGTTCTTTAATATCTTTATTTAATATTCAGTAGTTAACTACGATATGTATTCCAATCATTGATAAAGGTCATAAGATCGCAGGAAAGACATTAAACACTTTGCCTTGAAATTGCCATTGATTCATAACTCCAATGATCACAATTGGGATCACGTATCAAAAAATTCTTGAACAAAGAGTTAACACCCCAAAGATAAAAAAACCAAAACGTGTTGATTTAACTTGTTTCATATTAAGCTTTGTTGCACTTTTATACAACAAATTGGGAACAATTAACCCAATTACCAAGCTAATATTACAAAACACCAAGGTTAACAAGCCACTATAAAACCATTGTAAACCAATGATTTTAGAGAATATTAAGGCCAATAAAATGATTAGTGCTAAGATGGATAAAGCATTAAAAGCAATTAAGTTGCATTTAATGATTTTTTTATCAACTATCATCTGATCTTAAATATATTTATAAAAGAACGATTAAATTATACGCCTAATAAATATAAATAGTAAAAATGCTTAAAGATATTGATACCAAAATTAAAAAAGAACTTATTCAATTGATAAAAAAGCTAGAAAATAAATTAATAATAAAAAAAAAGATTGGTTAAATTAACCAATCAAATTGTTTTTTAATTTTGGTTATTACCAAATATATTTTTAAAAATTTCTGTTCATCAAGCGTTAAGCGAATTGTCGTTGTTATTGTTTGGTGTATTGTTCGTATTTGTTGTTGTAGGGTTTGTGCTAGTACCTAAATTTGAGTTTGTTGTCGTAGTTGGTTTTTGAGTGGTATTAGTTGTAGTCGTGTTAGATGAAGAAGGATTTTTCATCTCTTGTAATAAACGAGATGATAATTTAAGTGTTGTTATTGCTCTTGTATATGAACCATAATCATCCGTCATCAAACTGTTACCATAAATTAAATCGTATGGTTGGATTGTATCAGTTTCAAATCGGTTAGCAGCAGTTGCAACATTAACTGAGATCTTGCTGCGGTTGAATAATGAAGCCACTAAACCAAAGCTAGCTTCTTGATTTTCATCATCTGAAACTGTACCAAAATAAATTCCCAAAGCTTGACTGTTTGAAGTTAATGCTAACGAGCCTGATGAACCTGCTGATAAATTTGAATTTTGAATAATAAAACCAAAACCGTATTGTTTATATTTAACGTTACGATAAACTAATTTGAAGTTTCTAGCGATATCAGCATTATAAATCCCTGAACGAATTCCACCAGTTGCGCTTAAAAATACTGAGCTTGATGTTGCTACTTTTTGACCGTTTAATTTTTCGGGAGTTGAAGCATTGATTGTTCAACCTGGTGAACCTTTAGGATCGTTTGTTACAGGAATTGGGCGGTTAGTTATTGAAGGAACATTAAACTTTGTGTACTGTGGAGTTGTTGGTCAATCTGAGTAGTATGGATAGCCACCAAGATATACACTAAAGTCTTCTAAACTAACTTTATGATCAACATAATTTGAATTGTCAAAAAAACCTAATTGTGGTAATTGATCTGTTGTTCCATCGGTTTCATTTTTCTTATTAGGTAATGTTGTTGGCTGGTTATAAATTGTTTTGTTATCTCATAACGATTTAGCAACATTCATTGCTGGAATAATCCAACGGTTATAAAGTTGTCTTTCATCGTTATAACGATAAACTTTTTGACCTTCTCTCATTGTTCATGAAAGATTTAATGTAATTGCTAAAACAGCAAAATCAATGTATTCACGAATCCCATTCGGATTATCATTTTCAATCGGAGTAATCCACTTTGGCGCTTCTTTATAAAAGCTAGTTGCTGTATATACGGTTTTAGGCAACGCGCTTAATGGCATGTAAGTTAATGATTTAGGGTTATGATCGTTTTTAATCGCTAAATCTTCATCCCATTTACCTAAATTGAAATAAAGTGTTTGATCAACACCAGCTAGCGGTAGTTCGTTTTGGTATCAGCTTGGTCGATATTTTGCGTTATCTAAAGGATTTAATAGTGCTTCTGCTACGTGTAAATTTGTCGCAAAATATCCAGTTCATTTTGCGTTTGGATCATTATCATCAACTTGCTGAGCTTGTCAATCAAATAATCATCCTGTACCAAAAACACGGTAAGGACGATCAATAGTGCTAGGAGTAACTCCTTCACTATTTGACATTAAACGTGATGGATTATACCCACCAGAATTGTTAAATTCAAAACTAAAAGTAATATCGTAAATCTTCTTATAATTGTTCGATGGTAAAAATGCACTAAGATTATTGATTCTTGACGAATTTACTTCTGTTTTTTGTGTTCCCCAATTATTTATAAAATCAAATATTCCACAAGATGAAACAGTAGTTGCGACTACTGTCATTCCTGCAATTAATAAGGGTCATTTAATAATTTTTCTTGGTCTAAAACTCATTCTGGCTGCGTCTGCTAATTTTTATTTTGACAAATAAATTAACACTTTTCAATTATTTATCTAACCGTTTAATACCTAATAATAACATAGTTATATAATCTTTGTTAGTTTATTTAGTACCAAAAATACGATCACCGGCATCTCCTAAACCAGGATAGATGTAGTTTTTTTCGTTTAGTTTTTCATCTAAACAAGCAAGATAAACACCTACATCAGGGTGGGCTTCATTTAAAACTTTTAAACCTTCAGGTGCACCTAACAATCCCATGTATTTAATCGATCTTGGTTTATTTTTTTTTACCATGCTAATCGCTTTAACAACCGATGCTCCAGTTGCTAACATTGGATCTAACACGATCACATGAGCATCGATCATAGTTGTGGGAAATTTCGCATAATATTCAACTGGTTGGAAAGTTTTTTCATCACGGTATAAACCAATATGACCAACTCTTGCTGTTGGAATTACATTATGTACACCATCAACCATTCCAAGACCAGCTCTTAAGATCGGGATAATCACGAAGTTATGTTTTAGTTTGTGTGCTTTTGTTGTTGTTAGTGGTGTTGTTACTACAATTTCATCTAATTCGTAGTCCTTACCAACTTCGTACATCATTAATGTTGTGATTTCAGTTAACAACTGTTTAAAAAAATAATAATCAGTATTAACATCGCGCATCTTTGATAGTTTATCTGAGATTAGTGGGTGATTAAAGATAAAGTTTTTCATTGTTATTATTTATTATTTTTCCTTTTAAATAATTCGTATTCTTCTAAGATCATTCGTTTTAGTTCATCAACTAAATATTCTTGCTTCACAGATTTAACCACAATACCTTTTTTAAAGATAATTCCTTCTTGTTTACCACCAGCAATTCCGATATCAGCTTCTTTAGCTTCACCAGGTCCATTAACTGAACAACCTAAGATTGAAACCTTTAGTGGAAAATTAAGATCTTTTACAAAATCTTCAATTTCTCGTGTAACTTTAAATAAATCAAAATTCAATCGACCACAAGTAGGACAAGCAACAACATCAACTAAGTTATCATATAAACCAAGCGAGTTAAGCATTTTCTTAGCAACTTTAATCTCATCAACTGGATTAGTTGATAAAGAGATGCGAATTGTATCACCGATCCCCTTTAATAATAAAGGGGTTAGACCTGCTACTGATTTAATCGTGCCGTTGATTAATGTGCCTGCTTCAGTTATCCCTAAATGTAAGGGATAACTGAATTTTTTAGCACCTAATTCATAAGCTTCCATACTTAATAATGCGCTTGATGTTTTTAGTGAGATCACAATATTGTCAAAATCAAAACGTCTAAGCATTCGCACATATCTTTGCGCAGCAATAATCATTGCTTTTGATGTCACGCCATATTCGCGCATTAGATCTGATGGGATTGAACCAGAATTTACACCAACTCTGATCGGCACATTATGTTGTTTTGCTAACAAGCAAATTTCACGTAATTTTTCTTTAGATTTAATGTTACCAGGATTTAATCGAATCTTTTTACATCCTGATTTGATTGCTGCTATTGCATAATCGGGATTAAAATGAATATCAGCAATAATAGGACAAGGTGATTGTTCGACAACCTTACGAATCGCGCGCTTATCTGCATCATCAAACACGGCAATCCGAACAAGGTCTGCGCCTTCTTTAACTAGATCATTTATTTCTTTAAGACTTTTCTTAACGTGCTTTGTTTTAGCTATCGTCATTGATTGCAACACAATTTTATTCTGCCCACCAATCTGCACATCGCCGACAAAAACTTTCTTAGTTTTAGTTCTAGTATACATATAAATTGATTTACATATAAAAATAAAATCCCATAGACAGGGATTTTATCTCTCTAGCGCTTAGTAAATTGAGGCGCTCTTCTCGCACCGTATAATCCGAATTTTTTACGTTCTTTAACACGCGCATCACGTGTTACTAGTTTGTGTTGTTTTAATTGTTTTTTAAGTTCTGGATTCATGTTTACAAGAGCGCGAGCTATTGCTAAACGAATTGCACCAGCTTGACCAGTGAAACCACCACCGTTAACTACAACATTAATATCATAGATACTAGCTGTTTTAGTAACTTCTAACGGTTGACGCATATCTTGAATCACAATCTTGTTTGGAAAGTATTCTTCTGCTTTGCGGTTGTTAATTACTAACTTACCAGAACCTGGAGTTAACTTAACTAATGCGGTTGAAGATTTTCTTCGACCTAATCCTTTAAATGTTACTACAGCCATTATTTACTCCAATCAAGTTTAGTCGGTTGTTGGGCATCATGTTCATGATGATCATTTTTGTAAACTTTTAATTTACGCATCATATCTTTAGCAAGACGGTTTTTAGGAAGCATTCTTCTAATAGCGTCATATACTAATTGGTCTGAATAGTGGTCTACCATTTCACGTCCAGAGCGTGATTTAATTCCACCCATATAGTTAGAGTGTCGATATCACTTTTCGTTATCTAATTTGTTACCAGTCAAAACAACTTTATCACTATTTAAAATAATTAAATAATCACCACAATCAACATTAGGTGTGAAATCAGGTTTGTTCTTACCTCTTAGTAAGTTAGCAGCTTTAACAGCTAATCTACCTAATACTAAACCTGAAGCATCAACTAAATACCATTTGCGGTTTCTTGTTGCAACAACTGGCTTTTGCATTGTTGTTTTTTGCATTTTTTAAATTTCCTTAATAATTATTAATATTAAATAATCTTTGTTTTGAAATCCCACGATAAATATAGTTTAGAAGCCACTAAACTACATAAAGCATATAAATTTTACCATAAATATTCTTTATTTATAATAAACATGTTGTTAAAATTACAAACCGGTAAATATATATGGACATTTTTAAGCTAATCAATCACGAATTACAAAGACAAAAAGACCAGATTGAACTAATTGCTTCAGAGAACTATGTCTCTGAAGCTGTACTTAGAGCAGCTGGATCTGTATTAACTAACAAGTATGCTGAAGGAACGCCAAATAAAAGATATTATGGTGGGTGTGAGTATGTTGATCAGATTGAATCAATTGCTATTGAAAAACTAAAACAATTGTTTGGTGCGCGTCATGCAAATGTACAACCTCATTCTGGTTCAACCGCAAATGCAGCAGCATATTTAGCTTTGCTAAAACCACACGATAAAGTGTTAGCAATGGGATTAAATGATGGTGGTCATCTAACTCATGGGGCAAAAGTAAATTTCTCGGGAAAAATTTACGATTTCCATCATTATAATGTTGACCCAAATACCTATCTTTTGGATTATGAAAAAATTATGGAAAAAGCGATTGAAGTGCAACCTAAATTAATTGTTTGCGGTGCATCAAATTATTCTAGAGAAATTGACTTTAAAAAGTTTAGAGAGATTGCTGATAAAGTTGGTGCTTACCTGATGGCAGATATCGCTCATATTGCTGGTTTAATTGTTGCTGGTTATCACCAAAATCCCGTTCCTTATTGTGATATTGTAACTAGTACTACTCACAAAACTTTAAGAGGTCCACGTGGTGGGGTGATCTTAACAAATAAAGAAGAGTTGATGAAAAAGATTGACAGCGCAGTTTTTCCTGGTGAATTAGGCGGGCCATTGATGCATATTATTGCAGCAAAGGCGATTGCTTTTGATGAAGCGCTACAACCTGAATTTAAAACTTACATTAAAAATGTAATCGATAACAACAAGGCATTTTGTGATGCATTTATGAAGAAGGGTTATGAGATTATTGCTAACGGAACTGATAACCATTTATTTACGATCAATTTATTCAAAAAGTTCAATTTAACCGGTGATTTAGTTGAAAATTGATTATATCAAGCTGACATTGTTGTTAATAAAAATACAATTCCATACGATACTAATAAACCAATGACTCCAAGTGGAATTAGATTAGGAACAGCAGCAATGACAACTAGAGGTTTAACTCAAGAAGATTTTGTAAAGATTGCTAACTTTATTGATGAGATTATTCAATGAAAGGGTGATGAGAATGTGATTAGTAAAGTTAAATCTGATGTGAAAAAATTATTAGCAAAATACCCAATTTATCAAGATCGAACTTATTAGTTTTTAGATCATATAATCAATAACTATTCATTAATAATTAATAAGATATTTTATATTTAACAGATGCTTATGAACTTTATTTCTGAACTTAAAAAACGCAACATTATTAAACAGATTTCCAACGAAGAAAAATTAACACTAGCACTTAAAGATCACAAAGGTGTTTATGTTGGTTTTGACCCAAGCGGTGAATCTCTACACTTAGGTAATTTAATTCCAATTATTGTTTTACGTTACTTAAAAAAAATTGGTTTTAAAACTTATGCAATCTTAGGTGGGGCTACTGGTTTGATTGGCGATCCTTCTGGAAAATTAAGCGAACGTAAGATTCAAGATCATGAAAGGATCTTATATAACTCTAATAAAATTAAAGCTCAACTAGAACGATATACCCAAGCAACAATTATCAACAACATTGATTTTTATCAAAATATGAATATCCTAGATTTCTTAAGAGAAACAGGAAAATTAATCAATGTTGGGTATTTATTAGACAAAGAATTCATTCGTTCAAGAATTGAAGGCGGAATCTCTTATGCAGAGTTTTCATATAACCTTATTCAGGGTCACGATTTCTTAAACCTTTATGAAAAATATGATGTACAAGTTCAATGTGGTGGATCAGATCAATGAGGAAATATTACTACAGGAATTGATCTAATTAAAAGAAAACATGGTGATAAAAATACGCAACACTTATGCGGTTTAACATTTAATTTATTATTAAATCCTAGTGGTAATAAGTTCGGTAAATCCGAGCAAGGTGCGCTTTTTTTAGATGAAAATTTAACTCATCCATACGCAATCTGACAATACATTTATAACCAAGATGATCAATTTATTATTGATCTAATTCATCGTTATGTTTTAGACGTTTCACTTGATGAATTACAAAAGGTTATTGATGCACATTTAGCTGATAAAAAATCAAGAATTGGACAAAAATATTTAGCTGATTATCTAATCAGATTAATTCACTCTGAACAACATTTACAAAACGTTCATAAGATGAATAAGGCGTTGTTCGATAGCCAACTAGATCAATTATCAGATCAAGAAAAATTAGTGGTATTCTCAAGTTTTGACAAAGTTGAATTAGACAGAAGCCAATCATATCTAGCGATTGAGCTTTTGTTACAAGCAAAAGTAGCAGATTCTAAAAGAATCTTGCGTGAATTAATCTCACATGGATCAATCCAAATTGATGATCAAAAAATTAGCGATCCACAAGCAACAATTACGCCAAAAAAAGAGCAAAAACTATCAGTTATTAAAAAGGGTAAGAAAAACTACTTTATTGTAGTTTGAAAAGGTTAATTAATATGTTCAAATCAATGATTTCATCGATTGTTACTAAGTCGTTAAAAAAAAGACTGATCAATCAAACGATTAAAGAAGAAGATCTTACTGAAGTATTACGCGAAATTCGCATAGCTTTATTAGATGCCGACGTAAATATTAATGTCGTTAAAACGTTTATTAAAGCTATTAAAGAAAAAACAATTGGTCAAGCGGTTGATCGTAGTACTGATGTTCAAGCTTATTTCTTAAAAATCATTAAAGATGAATTGCTTGATATTTTAGGTAAAGATCAACAACCACTAAAGGTTGATAAGAAATTAGCCAAGATTATGTTAGTTGGGCTACAAGGTTCTGGTAAAACTACAACTGTTGCTAAATTAGCTAAATTCTTAAATAAACAAAAACAAAAAAACAGTTTATTAGTTGGTCTTGATGTATATCGACCAGCAGCGATTGATCAACTTAATACTTTAGCTAATCAGATTAATATGCCCTTTTATAACGAAGGCTTAACTGATCCAGTTAAAACTGCAAGAAACTCATTAGAAGTTGCTAAAGAAAAGAATTGCGATCTTATTATTTATGATACTGCTGGTCGATTACAAACTAATGTCGAATTAATGAACGAATTAGTTAATATTCGCAACGCAGTTGATCCTGATGAAATCATCTTAGTTGTTGATGGTCTATCTGGTCAAGAAATCATTAATATTGCCACAGAATTTAATAACTACTTAAAATTAAGCGGAATTATTATTACCAAACTAGACAGTGATGCTAGAGCTGGTGCTGCATTATCATTAAGATCAATCTTAAATGTTCCAATTAAGTTTTCAACTAGTGGTGAAAAACTTGATGCTATTGAATTATTTTATCCTGAAAGAATTGCGGATCGAATCTTAGGGTTTGGTGACGTAATGACATTGGCTGAAAAAGCTCAAGAAGTTTATGATGAAAAATCAACAATGAAAGCATTTGAAAAAATGCTTTCAGGTCGAATGGATCTAGAAGATTTATTGCAACAAACTCAATCAATAGCTAAGATGGGCGGGTTGAGTTCATTAGTAAAAATGTTACCAGGGTTTGCTAATAAAATTAGTGAAGATAAAGTTGAAGAAGCAACGCAAAAGATTCATATATGAAAAATCTTAATGTCTTCAATGACATTAAAAGAACGCAGAAACCCTAAATTATTAATAAAAAATCCCGCAAGAAAAGCTAGAATTGTTAAAGGGTCTGGGAGAAAAGTTGAAGAGTTAAATAAGTTATTAAAAGACTGACAAAACGCTTCAAGCAAGATGGAAGAAATGGGTAGAATGTTGAAATCTAACAAGAATCCGTTTGGTTCTTTATTTTAGAAATGCTTTAAAAAGGTTTATTTAAAATACTCCTTTATAATTTATTTATAAATAAATTAACGAAAGGATTTTCATGTTTAAAAAAGTTTACGAAACTGCTGCAGTTGCTAAAGCTGGTAGAGAAGGTTTAGTTAAAACAACTGACGGACAATTATCATTAAATTTAGGTTTCCCTAAAGCTATGGGTGGTACTCACACTGATAGATTCAACCCTGAACAATTATTTGCTGCTGGATACGCAAGTTGTTTTTCTCAAGCTGTTTTTGCTGTTTCTAAAAAATTAGGTGTTGAATTTAAAGAAGCTCCAATTGAAGTAACTGTTCAATTACACGCACAAGACGAACCAATGGCTTTTGAACTAAGAGTAGGAATCTCACTAACAGTTGACCTTCCAGAAGCTAAAGCTAAAGAATTAATGAAGTTATCTCACGAAACTTGCCCATATTCTAAATTTGCTAAGCCATCTCAAATTCTTTGATTAAAAGTTAACGGCATCGAACTACCTCACTAATTCATAATTAAAATGTTTATCTAACACATCCATTTGGATGTGTTATTTTTTTATACAAATTAACACAACGTTTAATTAATTAAAATGGACGGAAGATTAAAATTTCTATTCAAATCTTCCATCCATTTTTAACTTAAATATTATGTATTTATACAAATATAAAAATTTAATACTACCGTTTTCTAGAATATTTCACTGCGTATAACAAGAACATAAATAAACCTAACATTGCAACAATGTAAATAGCTGAAACATAAGGTTTAACATCTTGTCCAACTAATGTTGTTTTAGCATAATTTCTAATCCCGCTATTAATGCCATCAGTTAATTTTTCTACAATCTCATTTGCTGTTTGCAACGCTTGTTCTTTTTGCATATGAGCATTATCCATAAAAAACATTAGTAATGTTTTTTCATCATTATTACTTAGAGTTACACTAACATTTTCAGCAGTTAATGTGTTCACACTAGATGTAATGATATCGTGATCAAGCGATACATTGTTTAACAGAATGCTAGCTTCTGTCTGTGGAATTAATGAGATTGCTGCACTTAAACCTTTTGGCAATAATGAAATTGGAAAATAACCGCCGATTAAAAAACCACCAGCAGATGATAACATTGCAGTTAATACTAGGAAAATTGATAATTTCTTAATGTAAGAAAAGATAAATACAAAGAAAATTGAGTTGATTAAACAGATTAAGATCGTTACACCAATTGTTGCTAATATTGTTTGCGGTTTTGAAAATGGTGATGTAGGAAATCTTGCAACAATGTATATGTAGATAAATAATAGTGCTGATAAAGTTATTAGTAAATTAAATAAGATGTTAAATACTACATAAGACAATCTTACAGTTGTAGTTTTAGTTGGGGTAATAAAGAAGTCTTCTAAAATGCGTTCTTCACGATCTTGAACAATATTTTGTGATAGTTGTACTGCTGTTGTTAGCGCTGTGATTGAGATTAATCCCGATAACAACGTTCCGTTAAAGATATAGTTGGAAACTTCAGTTGTAAATTGTGTTGTGTATACCAATTCAATTGCACCAAGATCTCTTAGCGATTTTTGTGATTCGATTGGTAATGAACTTAAAGTTAAAAAAGATACCGCTCGACCGCCAGGGTCAAAGCTATTTCTTTTAATAATCAAAATGAATACTAATAAAGTAATCACTGGACCTAATAGGATGAAGAAAAATCTTGTTTTATTTCTTAAGAATAACTTGATGTTTCTAATTAGAAGACTACCAAAAGTTGTTTTTGCTCGTATCATTATTTAGATCTCCCTAACTTTCATCAGTGCTTTTGTTCGTGTTGAAAAACTTGTTCTGGATGCTTTTTATTTTCTTCATTTGTTAGATTAATAAAAACATCTTCCATATTACCTTTTATTAGTTCAAAATTATCAAATTTACCGATATTTTCTTCAGTAAATTGATGGGCTTGATTATATGAATCAAAAGCGACTCTTAAATAACCACCCTTAACTTCATAAGTTAGGTTTTTTGATTCAATTAGTTTTCTTATTGAATGATCAGATTTATCTTGAACTAATAATCACGATTTAGCATATTTAGTTTTAAGTTCGGCTGGAGTACCTTCTGCTAGCTTCTTGCCTTGCTTAATTACGATCGTATAATCACAACCGTCAGCTTCATCCATATAGTGCGTGGTTAAAATAATTGTTAACCCTCGTTCAATTCTTAATTTTTCTAAAATATCTCATACCATTCTGCGTGAGATTGGATCTAGTCCTGTTGTTGGTTCATCTAAAAATAAGATTGAAGGATTGTGTGCTAACGCTCTAGCAATATCGACTCTTCTTCTTTGACCACCAGACAAACTACCATATTTTCTTGAAATAATATCATCAAGCTTAAAGTTAGACACCATATCATCAACAACTTCTTTGGTAGTTTTGTTTTTAAACTCATTTTTGTATAAAGATAATCTTGAGTATAAGTTTTCATAAACCGTTAGATTCTTATCTAAGATTGAGTTTTGAAAGACAATGCCAATATTATTTCTTATTTTGGTAAAATCACCCTTAACTTCTTCACCAAATAACTCAATAGAACCCGAATCTTTTGATAAAAGTCCCATAATGATATTTAAGGTTGTTGTTTTTCCAGCACCATTGATTCCTAAAAACCCATAAAACTGCTTTCTATAAACTTTAAAACTAAGATTGTTTAACGCCTTTTTGCTGCTGTTCTTTTTGTTCTTGTCAAAAGTTTTGTTAAGATTGGTTATCTTAAGAATAACTTCGTTATTTTCTAAATTTGTCATCAAAAGTTTCTTCCTGTAAAAGCTAATTAAATAACAATAACGATTAATTGTTCAAATATATAAAAAAATCGTAATTTCTAAAGTTTTTCAAACCTTAAAATTTAAATATTTTCGTTATGAAATCTAAAAATTTACTGTGAACTTAATTATTTTAATCTTAAGAAAAAAGCTTAAAATTCCAACATAAATTCAATTCAATTATACAAAAAATATTTTGTTAAGGCTAAAAAGATTTTTCATTTAAAAAAATTTTTAACTAACAAAATATTCTATTTAATTTATTGGTTGTTTATTAAACAGAATTACTTCTACAAGACGTATTCATTAAGAACTTCGTATGCATGGTTGATCTTTTTAAACATCTCTTCTGCTTGAGGGTCTTTATTAAGATCAGGATGATATTTTTTAGCTAACTTGCGATAAGCAGATTTAATATCATCACTCGAGTCACTTTTGCTTACACCAAGGATAGAGTATGCTTCTTCAATCTCTTGTTCATTATTAGGTCCAAGATTAAATGTCGTATTAAAATCAACATTGTCTCAATCAACACTATTGAAATCAAAACCAAAACTTTCTTGGAATGCTTGAGTATCTTCAGTCATCACTTTTTCATACCAAGCATACTCTTCAGCTTGCTTGCGCTTCTTAGACTCTTTTTGCTTCTTCTTGGCTTCTTTAGCTTTCTTACGTTCTTGTTTTTTATCAGCTGCTCACTGAATGAAATCTTCAATTTGAAACTCAGCAGTTTTCTCGGCACGTCTAGGATCAATTACACTATCAGAGAATAACCTTTCACGACCATCACTAAAAACATCAACATGTTTGTTATTTATTTTTGAATGTTGATAATGATAGTTATATAGTGAATCATCGAATAAAAAAGAATTAGTATAGCGACTATAATAACTATTATGAAAATCATTATAGAATGCTTCAGTTCTTTTTTCGTAATAAGCTTCTTCTTGTTCTAAAGCGCTTCTATAATGATTTGGTTGATAGTTTGAATTAGGATATTGACTATGAAGCAGATCTTCGATATGATAAAGCGATGTAGTTTGGGATAAAGAAATATCCTTAACTAAATTTCGATAAAATTCATCTAATTTGATTGCTTTTAATGGAATTGATCGATTATTTTCATTTTTAGCTACTTCGTAATCATCAAAATAAGCAATTGCATTTTGTTTGATTGATTGTTGTTTGTCATCCATAAATTAGTTGATCAACTTTTTAATTAACACAGATTCATCTAAGTCTTCATATAAAATCTGATAAATTGTTATTAGTAATTTTAGATCTAAATTATTAGCTTTAATGATCTCATACATCGTTTTAGCCGCAATATATCCTTCAACGGTATTGATGTTTTTTTCAAGAGCGTTTTTAATTCCAAATTTAGCAACTAATTTACCAAAACTAAAGTTACGTGATTGTTCGTTTGTACAAGTAAGAATGAAATCTCCAATCCCACTTAGCTGGGTGCAATCTTTTGGTCGGTATTTATCTTTTGCTAAACTTTGATACATACTATCCATTTCATTAAATAGTTTGGTTAGAATTGCTGATCTGGTGTTAGCTGAAGTAGTTTGTTCAAAAATAATTCCTGTACCAATCGCACAAACGTTTTTGATTGCTGCAAACAACTGTGCTGATAGTTCGTTATCAAACGGAACTAATT
The DNA here is from genome assembly GCF_000518305.1 of Mycoplasma imitans ATCC 51306. Classification (GTDB taxonomy): domain Bacteria; phylum Bacillota_I; class Bacilli_A; order Mycoplasmatales; family Mycoplasmoidaceae; genus Mycoplasmoides; species Mycoplasmoides imitans. Next base: position 64,072 of record NZ_JADI01000008.1, on the reverse strand, counting down.
CAAAAGTTTCGTTGTTAAATAATTTAGCCACTTTATGACAACTGATCATATCATCAGATACAGCATTAATCACAGTTGGGTGGTTATCAAATACCTCTGTCGCAAACGAAGGTCCTAGTAATGATGTTAATGATAATAGATTCTTACTAAACGCCCGCTTAATCACTTCAGATCAAAACTGCTTAGTATTAGCTTCCATTCCTTTAGCAACATTTATTAGATGTACTTTACGATCTTTTAAAACGTTAGCTAACTTAGCTAAAACATCATTAAAAAACTTTGATGGAATTGCTAACAATAAATAATCACACCCATCAACTACTTGTGATAAATCACTTGATACTAAATCGGGTGCTTTAAATAATTTTTTATTACCAAAATAACGATTGTTATAACCTTTTTTAAGGTTATCAATCTCATCTTCATCAATTCCTCACATCTTAACAATGTGACCATTTTTTAACAAAATATTTGCTAGAGCAGTTCCTCATGCTCCAGTACCTAAGATACCAACTTTAGTTTCCATTATAAACTTACTTTCATCTATATTGATTATATTAACAATTTAGAAAAGTTTATAACGAATTATTTGAAGCTCCTTTTTTGTTTGCGCGTTTTTCGCTTACTTCTTGAGATTCAATTGCTTTCTTAGTTAAGTAAGAAGCATAGAAAACACTAAGGAATAATACAGCCGTAATAATTCAAATGAACTTAACCTTTTTAAACTCGCTATTAGTATTAATAAAATCGTTTGATAAATAAATATTTAAAAAGCTTAAGATCGTTATGATGCCAAATAAAACTCAAACAAATGGGAATCAACCAATACTAATAATGTTGTAAGCATCAACTAATGCCGAGTTGTTTTGTAAGAAAACAAAGATCAGGCTCACAATTAAACAAACAATCATGATGTAGCTTAATACTAATTGGATGTTAGTTGTAGTTTTAATCATCCAAGCACTGTTATTTCAGCGTTTAGGAAATAATTGATCTGGATCAACTTTTCTTACTTCTTTAACTTTTTTCTCTTTTTTAACCTTGACTTGTTCAGTTTCTTGATTAGTTTCTGCTTGTTTTTCAGCTTTTTGTTTGGTTTTCTTATCCTCTCGGAATGGTGGTGGCGGTGCTTTTTTCTTAACTGATGGATCTTCGGGATTCTTAGCACATCAAACCTCAAAGCTCATCATAGCTGGGTTTGATTGTTTTAAGTACTGATCATAACGAACTCTTCTTGAAGGGTTGCTTAAAACTTCATAAGCTCGTTCAATCTTGCGGCTCATTTCAGCTGATTGAGCATCTTTAGCAAATACTGTTGAGTATTGCAACCGCATCATTTTGTATTGAATCGTTATCTTTTCAAGTGAATCATTCGCATTTACTTTTAAGATCTCATAATAGTTTTGATTCTGCGTTTTTTGATTAAAGAACGGGCTATTGTTATAAGTTGCAGCTCTTGCTCTTCTTTGTTTAAGTCTGCGATCAAAATCAAATCTAGTTGTTTCATTACTTAAAATAGAATATGCCTTGTTAATCTCCTTGAACTTTGCTTCAGCATCAGGAGCTTTATTAACATCAGGGTGATATTCTCTAGCTAGGCGTCTAAAGGCTCTTTTAATATCATCTTTAGAAGCATCTTCGCTAACACCTAATAATTCATAATAATTTGACTCTACAAAAGGCCGCATAAACTAGTTTGTTTTAACTAATTAATTATAAACGATTAACCTACACTTCCTTCCATATCCATTGTAATTAAACGATTTAATTCAATCGCATATTCCATCGGAAGCTCTTTAGTAAATGGTTCTATGAATCCCAAAACAATAAGGTTTTCTGCTACGTCTTTAGGTATTCCTTTAGACATCATATAGAACAATTGTTCTTCGCTAATGTTTGAAACCTTAGCTTCATGTTCTAGTGATGAATATTTGTTTTTGATAATCTCAGTAGGTAATGTATCAGTTCTTGAAATGTTGTCGATTAATAATGTGTCACACTCAACCTTTGAAGTTGAATAATGTGCATTTTTATCGATTTTAACTAATCCACGATAACATGTATCACCACCATTGAATGAAACTGATTTAGAAACAATTCTAGATTTAGTATAAGGGGCTAAATGAATCATTTTAGCTCCTGCGTCTTGGATAATTCCTTTATTAGCAACAGCAATTGAAATACAGTCACTTGAAGCATATTGACCCGCTAATATTGATGAAGGATATTTCATATTAATCTTTGCACCAATATTACCGTCAATTCAAGACATCTTAGCATTTTCATAAACGATCGAACGTTTTGTAACTAAGTTTAAAACGTTATCAGATCAGTTTTGGATTGTTGTATATCTTCCCACAGAATCTTTATGTAAGAACACTTCTACAACAGCGCAATGCAGGTTATCTTCTGAATAAACCGGAGCCGTACATCCTTCAACATAGTGACATTTAGCACCTTCTTCAAGGATGATGATCGTTCTTTCAAATTGCCCAACTCTGCGACCGTTAATTCTGAAGTAAGCTTGCAACGGTTTTTTAATCTCAACACCCTTTGGAACATAAACAAAAGATCCACCAGATCAAAAAGCTGTATTTAGTGCAGCAAATTTATTGTCGTTTGTTGGTACAATTGTTCCAAAATATTTTTTAACTAATTCTGGGTATTTTTGTAGTGCTGTATCAGTATCTGTGAAAATCACACCATTTTCAGCTAATTCTTTTTCAATACTATGATAAACCGCTTGCGAGTCATATTGAGTTGATACCCCATTTAAGAATTTAGCTTCAGCTTCCATAATTCCTAGTTTTTTAAAGGTATTTTTAATCTTTTTAGGAACTTGATCTCAACTATATTGAGGATTATCAACTGCCTTAGAGTACATTACTGCATTATCATAATCGATAAATGAGAGATCAGGGCCCCAACTAGGATTTGGCATTTGCATAAAAGTATCAAATGCTTTTAATCTGATATCTAACATTCATTCTGGTTCATTTTTTACTTTTGAGATCTTTTTTACAATCTCTCTAGAAATTCCTTTGTTTGTTTCAAAGATCGCAGTATCTTTATCATAGAAACCATATTGGTATTTCTTATTTAATATTTTTTTTGATATTGGCATGGTTTACTCCTTACTTAAATATTCATTTAAAGCTTTCGCATTAATCGTTGCACAAATAATCCGATTGGATTGCATGCTAACTGATGAAAAAATTTCAAATTCTTCGGCTAAAATTGGGTTTTTTTTATCCTTAAAAATAAACTCTAGATAAGCTGATAATAGTTTCTTTACTTCTTCGATCTTCTTATTAATTAAGTATTTTGATAAAAAATCAAAAGTCGTTTGAGAAATAATGCAACCACTTCCACTAAACTTTAGATCAACTAAAATATCATCTTTAATTAATAAATAAATATCGAACTGATCAGCACAACTATCTGATTTAATTTTAATAACTTCATAGTTTGGATCATTTAAAGGTGTTTTGATGTAGTTTTTGGGATTTTGATAACAATCAATGATGATCTGTCTTCTGATTAGTGGATTAGAATAATTCATTTAAAATATCCTTTAGATTGAATTCTTCAATTACTTTAAAAAAGTAATCAATCTCTTCTTTTGTATTATAGATTGATAAAGAAACGCGTACGTAACCATCTTTTTGATATTTCTTTAATAAGTGTACACAAGATGAACCCGCTCTTGTAATAATCTTTTTAGTAGACAGATATCAAGCTAAATCCTGAGAATGAATATTTGGAATTTGCACTAAAAATATTGGAAAATTAGCTTGTTCATTTATTAGAATTAATTTCTTTTGTTGTTTAACTTTTTGTTTAAAATAAGCAACTAATTCATTTTTGTAATCATTAAAATTATTTTTATAGATTTCATTAATAAAATCTAAAGATTTAGATCATGCATAGATTGCAGCAACATTGTTTGTTCCTGCTTCGTATTTTAATGGGTTACTTTTAAGCTCAATATTTTTTGAATCAACATCAAAATCATAATACATATCTCCGCCATATTTAAGTGGATTAAGAATTTTTTGTAAATCTTTTTTAATATATCCGATACCAAGACCTGTAGGTCCAAATATCTTATGAGCTGAAAAACATAGACCGTCGATATCTTTGCTGATTGCAATTGGTTCTTGCGCTGCAAGTTGAGTTGCGTCAATAAAAACTAAACAATTTTTATTTAACGTTTTAATTTGCTTAGCATAATCTAAATAATTTACCTTATATCCAAAAATATTTGAAAGACCCGAGAATGATATAACTTTGGTTTTATTACTAATTTTATCCTTAATTTCATCTAAAGATTTAACTAAAGTAAATTTAAGATTATTTCTTCTAGATAATTCCAATCAATTAACTAAGTTACTTGCATGTTCTAACTCATTAACAATTATTTCATCACCAGATTTTAAATATTCATGAAGACCAAATGCAAATAAGTTTAAAATTTCGGTTGCTGAACTATTAAAAATAATTTCATCACTATTAACTGATAAAAATTGCGCTGTTTTTTTTCTAGTTTCAAAAATTAAATCATTTAATTTATTAGATAAACTTGTGTTGTTATTGTGAGGATTTAACGATCAATTTTGATAATATTCGCCAATAGCATTCACGACCAAGTCTGGCTTTAAACTAGTAGCTGAATTATCAAAATAGATTCAATTCTTATTGTTATTGAACCAACTAAACTTTTTTCTAATTAATTGAACTTTCATAATTAACTTTTAAAAATAGATCTTCAATTTGTTTAATCATTTTAGTTCGTTCTTCTTCACTATCAATAATGCTAATAGTTTTAATGAAATAACCCATTAAAATTAACTTAACTGCTTCAGCTTTTTTAACACCCTTAGACATCAAATAGAATAAATGATTTTGATTTAATCTACCCACAGCCATAGCATGCTTAGCTTTAACGTTATTATCATCAATTATCAGTTGGGGCTCACCTTTAACAACAGCATCATCACTTAACAAAACACCTCTAATTTCTTGAACTGTATCATTTTGATGAGTTTTGTTTTTAATAACACTGGTAATTGTCGATGAAACATTTGAATGATCTGCAGCAACAACATAGTTTTGATATACACTTCTAGCGTTGTTGGATAAATGATTTAATCTAATATTATATTTTTTGTTGTTTTTATTAATTCCAAAAGTAGAAATGATAACTTTTGCCGATGAATTTTCAGATAAGTTAACATTTATATTTAAATTCGAATCATTATCATGAATGTCTAAAAAGTGAATAAAACTATCAACATTTTTAGGTATTGGATAATCTAATTGTGATGTTTTGGAATCGACTAAAACAAAGTATTTTTTATTCATAATTATTATTTAGTCGCGAAAGAATCGATTAATTCAAAATCATGTTCTTTGTTTTCTTTGAAGTCAATATTGAATTCTTTTCTAATTCAATCATAACCTTCCTTGTCGATTCGTTTTGCTAAACTTGCATCTCCTTCAGTAACGATTGTTCCGTTTACTACTACAAAAACCTTGGTCGGTTTAATTAATTTAAACATTCTTTCATAGTGAGAAACAATGATTAATGATTTACTTTTATCTTTAATTCATTCCTGAAGCTCTTTTGTAATGATTTTTAAAGCGTCAACATCTAATCCTGAATCGATTTCATCAAGCATGGCAAAATCAGGATTAATAGTTTTCAAAAGGAAAATTTCATTTTTCTTCTTTTCACCACCGCTAAAACCTTCATTTACTGAACGATTTAATAATTCAAAGTTCATCTTCAATTTTTTGGTATTAGTTTGAATTAACTTATAAAACTCCGGTAAATCTATCGGTTTTTCTCTTCTTGCATTTATCGCTGAACGAATAAATTCAACTAAAGATACACCAGGAATTTCTTCAGGTGCTTGACTAGCTAAATATAGTCCTAATCTAGCCCTTTCATCAACTTCCATCTTGTTAAGAATTTTGTCTTTAAAAACAATTTTTCCTCTAACAATTCTTGAATCATGATGACCCATAATGGTTTTTAATAAAGTTGATTTACCGTGACCGTTAGGACCCATTATTGCGACAATATCACCAGCCTTAATAGTTGCTGAGACATTTGTTAATATTCTCTTCTTATCAATATTAACTGATAAATTGCTTATTATTAGTTCTGACATACATTAGAATGCTAAAATAATATATTTTAAATTTCTGAATATTGCTTGTAAATAAAATCTTTTATGTAAATTATCTGATTGAAAATCGCCTTATATTTAGTTATAGAAATAATGAATAAAAATCATTACATTTTTTAACCTAATTTTTTTCATTTATATCGCAATTCTAATAAAATATGCGGTAAAAATTCGTTTTTACAATAAACTTTTATGCAAGAATAAAAAATAATTTAAGTTCAATTTCATGAAATGATTTGAAAAAAATATTTGACTCAGCTTTCTATTAAGACCGCTTAAACAATCTTGGGGGTTTTGTAAAATGTGATGAGAATTAATCAGGATGGCGCTAGCATCAATAAGCTAAATGTATTAATCAACGATTTTGGGAGCGTTCATAAAAATGCGGTTTTTTATGGCTCGCAATTTTTCAAGGCGTCTGTGGACGTAACGTCTCCTAAAAATAAAACTCAAAATAAAAGCGCTAAGTATTTTAAAGGCGGATACTATATTGAATACATAGCTAGAGAAGAAGCTGTGTCTAAAGATGATAGGAATAAAGTGTATGATCTTTTTGGTAATGAGCTTAGCTTAACTTTAGCAAAAGCTAAGATGGCTAAATTAGACGATGGTCAATTCATCTGAGAAAATGTTTTGTCTTTTGATAATATAACCAAAAAAATGATTGATTTTTCTGATAAAAAAATAATCGCTAAATTGATCAGTCGCCCGTTGTATGATTTTTGAAAATATAATGGAATGAATCCAAAAAACATTGATCTAATTTTTTCAATCCATCAAAACACAGATCACCCACATGTACACTTTGCTTTTTGGGAAAAAGAAAAAACATATAAGCTACGAATTAAAAAAGGGCAAGAGCGATCGTTTCGTTTTAAAGCAAATTTGAAAAAAGAAACTTTTTTAAAGTTTAAGCAGGATGTATTTAAAAGAATTCTTGAAGTTCAAAACGAGAAGCAACTTTATACTTCAAACTTGGTGAATAACTTTAAGCATCATCTTGAGTATGAGTTTAAGCATTTTGAAGATAAAGATTATGCGAATGCTTATCAATGGGTTAAAGACAATCAATCATCCAAGCGGATTTATTTCAAGAATTTAAACGATTGTGAGAAGAAAATTATTTTAGCTGGGGTTAGATCTGTATTTAAACACGATTCTGAATTAATATCGATGGTTGACGAATATTATAAGCAAACTGAGATTATTAATCTTTGAATGCAAAACGAGATTAATGAGTTTAATACTAATCAAAAGATTGCTACTAAAGAAGACGATAAGAGCAACTATAATGATTTAGCTTATAACAATCTTGATCGTGAAAATGTAACTGAAGAGTTAGATGCTAAATTTGCTAATGCTTTTATCAAATCTCTTAAGTATAAAGCTAAAAAAGCTAATAGTGTTTGGTTTAAAAAATGCTTAGATGATAAATCTAAAGCGTTTTATAACAACACATCTTTTGATGTTGATCTTGATAAGGCTAAAAAGTTTAAAGCTCGTAATTATAAAACTAGGGCTTTAATGCATCAATTTTTTAGAGATAGCTTTGATAAATTAGCTTATCTTAATGGTAAGATTTTTGAATATCAACAACAAAGAATTGTTGAACATTTAAGAGCACTTAATGAGGATAAAAGTAATGATTATGGGCGGTATCGCTAGATATCTTAATTTTTAGCTGTGTAAAAGACCTCGATAAGTCTATAAACTGTCAAAATTATAGGACGACCAGCAAGTCGATAAAAGGCATTTGTAGTAATATGACAAAAATAAGTAAAACTAAAGAATTTAAAACTGAAGAGATCAAAACCGTTGAAGAATCTAATAAAAAGGGTTTAAATACTCCTAAAAATCATATCTCGTTGGGTACTGGGACGATTTCTGGTAGAGTGTCAAACTTTAATCTTAATCAAACTAAAGATGGCACTGAGTTTTTATCTTTCTATTTTTTAGTGCCTAACCAGGATGGTGAGTTTAAAAAATCTAGTAGCGGTGATAAGACTTATCGCGATAGTGATAAGAATACTGCAAGTTATGGATTGAATGTAGTTCTTTTTGAAAACAAAAAAGATAAAACGGCTTTTTATGCTTTTAAAGATCTTAAAGATGGTGAGTTTATCAGAATGACATATCAGATTAAGACTAAGACATCAAAATATCATGATATTAAGAGAGAGATCTATCTAGAGCCGCTTAAACTAGTAAACAAGTATGAGTCTAAGAAGAAAGACTTTGATGGAAAAGAACAAAAGAGTTCTGATAAATCAAAAGGGGGTCTTCTAAATAAATAAATCGCCAAACTCTAAGCATAATAAATTGAAGTCATTTACTAATTTTACAAAACTACAAAGATTATTCTTTAATTTATTAGCCTAGCGATTAGCTAGGTATATCAGGATGCTAATGCTTTTTGTGAGTGTGATTCTTACAGTCCTGTTAAATGTTATGAAAAAAGAGAAAGAAGAATTAAAAAACAAACAGATGGTTAAGAAGAAAAGAGGCTTAACTTCACCTGTTAGGTATGAAGACGTTAAAGACAAATATGCTGAATATATAGAGATTTTAGAGAAAGAGAGTGAAAAATTTTTAAAAGAACATGTCAGATATTGAGAAAGAAAACATAAAAAGGCTGAACAAAAACTAGCTCAAAAACTAAATAAAGAGAAAAAAATGAAGTTTTATTCTTAGTTATGAATGATCTAATAAGTAAATACGAAAAAACAGAAGCATCTAAAATTTTTATCTACATTAATGAAACAATGTTAAATATGCCTGAATTGAACACATTTAAAGATCTATGCGTTTTTGCAGTACTGTTTAATTTTTATAAAAACAAAAAGAGAATCGTTTTTAGCGATATATCTTTATTAATGTATTTAACAGGGTTTAAAAAATCAGCCGTCTATTATGCTTTAAATAATTTAACTAAATCAGGTTTATTAACTACTTCAAAGAGTTGTAAAAGATTAACAGAATATCAGCTTTTGATATCAGACGATTTAAAACAAAGATTAACTGCAAAAGAAAATAAGTTCTATTTTTTAAGACCTTGGATGCATCAAGTTGAAGGTTTAAAAAAATCATCTGTTAAACAGGTCTTTGCAACGATATATTCAATCGATGTTTTTAGTCCATTAAAACTGTTTTCTTTTAAAGGTTTTGTTAATGACTGTTTAATGTTTACATTAACTAGATTAGACAAACGTTCGATAAATGATGCTATAAAACATCTAAAAACTAAAGATTTAATTAGTTTAGTGAAGACTAGAGGTGAGTATAAACAATATTGAGTTAATCGGTTTTTGTTTGAAGATAACATTAAATATGACAAAAAACGATTGCGACAAAACAAAGAGCTAGAAAATGATCAATCTACTTATGTTGAAAAGTTTAATCTAGCTTGAGATCTTAAGTTAGATCCTACTTCATTAGATGATGATGATAGTCATGAACAACCATCTTTAGAATAATTAAATAAGTTTTAATTGGGTGATAAAAATGAGTAAAAAATAGGTGGAAACAGACTTAAAAAATTGGTTATTTTTGATTTTGTTTTGAGGGTTGAAAATCGACTTGTTTTAAGTCTAAAAAATCATTTAAATATGATTAAAAGGTTGCATTTTTCATTCCATAAATTTCCATTTTCATTCCATAAATTTCCATTTTCATTCCATAAATTTCCATTTTCATTCCATAAATTTCCATTTTCATTCCACCATTTTCCAACGCGGTCTTTTTTGCATATATGTAATACATATATGCTTTTTAAAGAATAAATTTGTCTTTTAAATTTCATATACATTTCTTTTAAATGTCTTTTAAATTTCTTTTAGAAAAACAAAACTCAAATATTTCAAAAACTTACATAAAGATACACAATTTTATGAACAAAAACACACAAACAAATTATGTTGATTTTTTTCAGAGCGAATTGATAATGATTATTACAAAACCATTTTTCAAAATTTTGTTGGACTGTTATGAGTTGATTACTAAACTGGCAAATGAACTTAGTGAAAGATTTGTTGAAGAATTTTCTAACAGTCAAATTTTGGATTTTTTCATAGAACATGAAAAATTTTTCTTTGTTCTGACTAAAAACATGACACACAAAGTGAAAAGCAATTTTTTCTTGCACTTAAAAACTGAGATTGGACCATTTATTGCAAGTTATATCAAAGCCAAATTGTGGCAATCCAAAAGCTTTAGACTGTTTAGATACGATTCGGACTTTGAGTTGTTGAAAAAAAATTTGGGTAATGAAGAGGTGTTTAAATAAACTTATGAAAAACACAAAAAAGATTAAGGTGTTAGCTGTTGCTTTTTTATCAATCCTTGTTCTAAGTGGTGTGTTGTTATCTTTAGCTGTTGCATTTGCAAAAATGACTATTTACAAAAAGAGCTTTTTTGATGAAGTTGGTAGTTATTCTAGTTGAGCTATTGGTTTTGGTTTAGGATTAGGTGTTGCTATTGTATTGATTTATTTAGCGATGAAGAAAAACGCTAAATTTGTTAAAGAAAGTAGTGAACAGATTCATGGCGATGCTAAGTTTTTAATTGATGAAAGAACAGATGTTTCCTTTCAATCATTAAAAAAATTCAATGAAGAGTATTCTGATGAAAGATTACCTGCATTTGTTGCACGCGTATATCGTGATAAGAATAACGAACTTGCTTATAATACGATATTGGCAGAAAATAAGAAAAATACAATGCACACTTTGGTCTTAGGTGCAACGGGATCAGGTAAAACGCAGAGATTTGTATATCCTACGCTTAATTACAATCTGTCTTTAAGTTATCAAAATAAGCCAAACTTATTTGTTACTGATGTTAAGGGTGAGATCGTTGCAAAGTTTAGGGACGAGTTTAGAAAAAACAATTATGAAGTTGTTGAGATTAATTTAAATGATCCGTTCAAAAGCAACAGATGAAACCCCTTAAATAGTGTTTATCGTTTGTGGAAAAAATTTTTAGAAGCAGAAAAAGGTTCAGAAAGATATCTAAAACTAAAAACAGAAATCGATGCAGAGATTAATAACCTGATTGAGCCGTTTTTTAATGCACACAAAAAGAACGATAATGTTGAATGGATTTTAGGAGCTGAATCAATTGTTAAAAAGACAACAGCAATTATTAATAACGCACAGTATTCATTTATTATGAAGTTGTCCCCAAAAGACGTTGATAGTATTAATCGCTTATATGAGTCGGTGGGAGGATTGACTGAAAATGAGAAGAATTTTATTGCTACCGCTAACCGGGGTTATGGGTTATTAATCTCTAATACGTATCAAAGACAGATTGTTAATGTTAATGTATTTGATTTCGAAAGAGACATTTTTAATTTACATTATGAAAAATAGGAGTGATTATGGGTAGAAGAAAGAAAAAGAAAAAAAATAAACAATTAAATAATCAACAAGATCTAAATGCTAGTCAAGTTAATAAAGATATAGAGATGAAATTTTATGGTGAAAATTCTGACGATGAAAATAATGATGCAAATCTTAGTATTAATCAGCAACGAGTATTTGATCAAGAAGATTTAAAAGATGATGAAACATTAAATAAATTAAACAAAACTCGAAAAAGAAAATACAAAAGCAAGGCCCCTGATATCACAATACGAATTAGTGATCAATACACCTATGTTGCTTATGAAAATTGAAAGAAGAATCTAAAAAGAACCAATCCTAGGGTTGTACTAAACGATGAACTAAATCAATTTTTAAAAACTTTTTTATTAAATGAGAATAAACGTTTGGAATATGATTGATTAAATGAAAACCAGGATGCAATAACTGATCTATTTAAAAGCTTATGATTAGAACAGAATAAGTTTTATTGAGATAAGTTTAATGAACTGATTGAATTAATGTATTCTGAAGTTGCATCAAACAAATTATTGATTATTTATTTAATTAATAATCTTGTCGATAAAAAAGTAAGAAACTTAATGATGCCCTCAAAATTAGAACTTAATGAAGAATGATTGACAAAATCAATCAATACGAAGGTTAAATATAGAAGTAAGACTATTAAATAGTCTTACTTGGATCCAGAAAGGTTTTTATTTGGTTAGAATGCGTTGAGTAGTGTAAATTTACCTAGATTAGCGGTTCAGTTAAGTAATCCTTCATTTTTGGCTTTATTAGTAATGACAATTTTGTTAATAACTAAATTTTCAAAAACGATTGAACGAGATAACTCATCTATTTTAACGGGTGATTGACCAGAGCGTGTTAAAAATCCTATTGGATTGTTTTGATGATCAATTGATCCATAAGCAGTTATATTTGCATTAGAAAGCGGATTATATTTATCAATTTTTAGTTTATTGTTGTTAATAGTAAATAGATTGTTAAAGTTTTGGTATTCTGCACTTCTAAAAATGATGCTTAATGTTTTAAAAGTAGTTTCTTCTATTGTTTTTTCTTCCCATAAATAAATTTGGTTTTCGTTAATTGTTGATTTTCAATCATTTTTAGCATCTTGGTTTGTAGAAAAAAAATCAAAAGTATATCGTTCATGAGACTTTTTATCTCTAAAACTTGCAATAAACTTTCTTAAAGTATCGATTTCAGTTTCTGAAAAAGGCTTTCTTAGTACTAACTTATTATCTGCTACATTAATCATTACATCAGATTTATCTGCACCTTGTAACTCTTTACCATCAAATTCTGTATTTTGTAAATCTGTCTGCTTGATTAATACGCTAAAAGGTTCTTTTTTCAGATCTTTAAATGTTTCAGGAACTTTTTCTTCTTTAGCGCAACTAGTCAATAAGATCACAGGAGTCAGTAAAGCTAAAGTTGATCCTACTAAATTTAATACAAATTTATATTTTTTAAACACCTTCATTATTTATTTTCTTTCACTATTTTATTCATTATTTACGCTATTTTAATTATAAAAAAGGATTATTTATGCATCAACTAAAAAAGGTTATTTTTGGCTTGTTTTTATTACTAATAACTAGTTTTGTTTTAATTAGTATTAGTCTTAATTTTTATCAATCTGAAACGATTGATAATAAAAACTATTATCAGGATTTAAAATCTGAAAAATTAGTGGGATTTATTAACCCTAATACTAGACGTAATGATGGTTATAGGTTCAACGCTAGATATGTGGATAGTCTAAGACTTAATAGTAATTACTATTACACTCATAACAACACTTTTTTTGCCAGAAGAATTATAGCGGAAAGAGATGATAGGGGATTAAGTAATATAAGCATACTTCGAGAAGGTGGCGGTGGTCGTTTTTATTATGTACCTGACAGAAGTCCGCTTCCAGTAGAATTTAAGGGTTATGCGTTTTATAATTCGAGAAATCCCTTTAGTTCTAATCTTAGGTATGATTTACCTAGTTTAACGCAATACATTTCGTCAGATAGTAGAATTAGAATTACTAATCTTAATTCTTATACTGATTATCTAAATTTACCTAATTCGAACTTTAATAAAAATTATCAGGTTGTTTTAAATTTAAGTGCTAATTTAACCTTTCAGGGAACTCCTAGTCTATCTAGCCAAAGCGGTGTTAAAGTACAGATAATAATCAATCCAAATGATTTAAGACTTAATTCACCTAGTACTAAATCAATTAATCTATTAAACATAGATGCTTATGATGGTGATAATTTAATAATTAACAAAATGTATGGAGAATCAGATTCTTTGGGTGATGATTGACAAAACTTTGCCCTTAATAACAAAATCAATACAGATTTTTATGGAATACCAATTACTGGATTTCAAAACAGCAAGAGAGATAAGTTAAATCTAAATATTAGATATAGCTTAACTTTAATGTCTAACAATAAATTAAAAATTGTTTTAAATCCAACAGTTACAACCGCTAATGACGGGAATCAAAACGATTATGTTTATAGGGGTTTTGATCTAAGTTTTGGATTAGATAACATAGAAGTAAAACCTGTAGGCTGATCAATTATTGAAGCAAGCACACTAAGATCAAACATTGATCAGGTATTTAATAGCGCAATAACTGGTGAAGTTAATAATGAGCCTAATTTAACAAGAAATCAAACTGCTATTAATAATTTGGTTAATGAAAGAATCAATCAAGGAGCTAATATCTTAGGTTATTATTTACAAGGTAATTACAATAACTGATTCAGATGATCATTAAATAATTTTAATGATACTAATAAAACAGTTGATATTAACTTTATGTATAAGCCGTTTTATACAACTTCATCTGATGGATGAGAACGATATACAAAACGTGTTAGGGTTAATCTATCATCAACTGAGCAATTTACGACAAGAAAGTTTGCTGAAAACGTTTGAGAACGCTTATTAATTAATAACTCTAGATTAAGCTATAACACTAGAACTGGATTAACTATTACTCCACAACTATATCTAAATAATAATAATCCTTGGGTTGGGCTAAATCAACAACCTTATCCACAAAATGGCAATGAAAGAGTACAATTTCCTAATTTTGGTACTTGGATTATTAATTCTAATACGCGATTAGAATACCATTCATTACCTGGTATCAATGAAGATGTAATCGTTAATGGACAAACTTTGGATTCATTAGATGGTAATTATTCGTTCTTAATGTTTGATCCTGCGACTAAGAATAAAGCACAAACAGGTGAAAGCAACGAATACACAGTCGAAATTAAGGGTAATAAGAATGGTGCTTATAGCACCTTATTTAAGATTAAGTTTATTATTAAAGCGCTTTATCCTAATACTAATATTGCTTATCGAAACTGAGATCCTTCTAAATATCCGTTGGATCAATGACAAGCAACATGAATAAGAAAACCTGCAACTGACGATCCTAATCCTGATTTTATGCCTAATATTAATGAAAAGAGCGGATTAGCTGAACAAATCGTTTGGGTATATAACAAAGGTGATAAAAAGGTAACACCTTTTGATTTAAATCAAAACGTTTATCATAATTTAACCTTTCCGGATCCTGTAGATCCAGACGGTAAATTATTATATGACCTAAGCGCTTATATTGATAGTCGAACTAATAATCTGATCGATCCATCTAAATTAAATGTGACTGCAGATATCATCAATAAAGTCGGTAATGGCTTTATTGCAAAAGGAGTAATCTCACCAAAAGGCATCTATCAGATATTTGGTGATAATTCTAAAAGAATTATACGTAATAATGCTTTTAAAGATTTATCAATCGATAACTTTGATGTAAATGTTTCTAATAACAATAATCGCTTAAATTATCTAGATAAAAAAGGGATTTATAAGTATTCTACTTTTGATAATACTAGTAAATTATATGGCTCAACTTATGTTGTGATTGGAGATGATGTTGGTAAAAATCAAACCTTTAGTCAGTATATTAATGGTTTGAATAAAGGAGAGAACATCGTAATTCCTTTTTGAGAATCAGTCCAAGGTTCTCATTTAGCGAGTTATTTACGAGAAGTCGTTAAATTGAATCTAGAAGATATAAGAAGCTTAAGCTATGAACAAGTTCAAGCTTGATGAAACATCTATGTTAAGAATGCAATTCTAAAAGCTGAAAATCCTACTAGTAAAACTTATGATTTAAAAGAGTTCTTAATTAGTATTATTAAAACTAGTTTTAATAATGTTGAAAGTATAAAAAATAAAGTACTAGAAGAAATCAAAAAAGCTTTTGATTTATGAAGTACTAAATTAAAAATAACTAACAAAGATGATGAACCAATTAAGTTTATTCGTAATGAGCACTATACATTAAATGGAGCTGATGGCGCTAGTTTTGATAACCTAGATTGATCTAAATTAATTAGTAACAATAATCAGATCAATCGATTACATTTAGTTTTATCAGCAGTTTCTCCTAATGTGTATTTAACTGGTAATAAGAGGATAACTATTCTAAACAGCAATAGTTATAGTAATATCTATGATTTAAACCAAATTAATTTAGGTTTATTAAATGAAAACACTAAAGATGCTAATAAATTGAATATAGATATAAGAAATTATATTAATCGCAAATTAAGTGTTATCTCTAAAAAACCAATTAATTCTAATGATTGATATATCGTAAATGATTTAGAAAAAGTTGTTAATGATTTAGTTAATTTAACTGAAAAAAAAGACACTAAAGAAGTAGAGTTAACAATTAATGCTACTGATAATAGTGAAAAATTAAGTGGTTATGGTTTTTTAGTTGTTAATAATTCATTAAATAATAGAGCTATAGCTGTAAGTGATGATGGTGAAATAACTGAAGAAGATGCTTCAACATCTAATACACCTAGTGGGTCTAGTTCAAACGGTAATACTAATAGTAATGATCAAGATTTAAGTAGTGGAATACTAAAAACACCTGCATCAGTTGCTGGAGTAATAATTGGATCATTAATTCTTTTATTTACTGGTATTGTATTAGCTTATGTGATCTACAACAAAAAGAAAAATGATCGATTTAAGAGTATTGATGTAGATAAAAGTATTAAAACGCATAATGATTCTAAAGTTGAAAATCTAACTATTAAAAAGAAAGAAGAAAATCTTGGTAAATCGAACGAAGAAGATTCTCCTAGTCAAGTTAATAAAGATATAGAGATGAAATTTTATGGTGAAAATTCTGACGATGAAAATAATGATGCAAATCTTAGTATTAATCAGCAACGAGTATTTGATCAAAAAGATTTAGAAGAACTTGCTGGTTATATAAACCAAGAAGAACAGCAAGATCAAAATTTACCTGGCGAAAATGTAAACGAAAATACTAGTAAGAACGAAAACAAAGCTCTGGAATCTTGCCAAGATGAAGAATACGTAAACAATCAGATTAAAACTGTGACTAATGATCTTGATGAGTCTAGTGATTCAAACGAATTAGAAAAAGAAAAAGTAAGGCTAAAAAAAATGAAGTTTGAAGAATTACAAGTTGAATTAAATGATCTAGATGAAAAATTGTTAATGCTACAAAATCAGATTGAAGGAGCCCCTGCTTTTTGATCAGTACAAGATCGGGTTATAAATGATGAAAGAGTGCAACTGGTTAATAAAAAAGAGTGGTATTTAAAAATAAGAAAATACCTGATGAGATTAATTAACGATTATGAGATGGAGATGTAAGAAAAAGAAAGTTTTTAAATCTTTTTTAGGTTTATTGTTACCTAGTGTTTTGTTGTCATCTTGTAATTATAAGATGGCAAGCACCAAAAATTTTTCATCGTTTTTAGGTACTACTAGTAACCGAAAACAAAACCTAAATGAAGAAAGTTATAAAAATAAATGATGACTGTTTTATAAAACAAAGAAAGAGATTGATATGATGAATGAAAATGAAATAAAAGAAAATCTTGAAACAAGTTTAAATGAGATCAAACGAAGATTTAAAGTTGATGAAAAAGCTGATGATAATGTTGATTTTGTAATTACTAAATCTATTTATCAATATCCTAGTAATTCTAGAGTTATACAGTATGATTCTACGAAGTTATATTTTCCAATCTTAAGTGATGTAATTGATGAAAATAATGAGCACACTTTAAGTAATTTTGAACGAGCAGTTAAAGATAAAAAACTAGATGAAGAATCGATCCTTTTTTATTATGAAAATATTAGACAATACCTTCATGAAACCGATAAGTTTTTAAGTCTAATTACGCATCATTATTTAATGCTTAAATTATGACAATTTCAGTTTTTAGAGGAAAGAATTAGATTAAATAATTTAACTAAGAAAATTGATATTAATACATTACAAAACAACGTAATAAAATTTGGTGTAGGCTATTTCAATTTTTTTAAAAAAACACCGTATTTTAAACTAAAAACAGAGTTGCATTTGTTAACTAAAAAATTGATCTTGCATTCTAGTTTAGTTAATCAAAATAACGATGTTGTTTTAGATTGAATCAAAGGAATTGAAGAGTATTTAATACAGCATAAAGATCGTTGGTATGATGAAAAAGACCGCAGTCAAAAAAATCGTTTTAAGTTAAGAGAATTAATCTGACAATTAAATGAACTTAATCATCTTAATGAAGAGTACAAAAGAATTGTTGATTTGATAAATGATAGCGTATCAATTAGATGGGTTGATAATATTAAAAAATGACGGGTATTTTGGAAACAAAACCGTTTTCCTATTGATCGTAATGGCAATGTTTTGCCAAATAAAAACAGGGATTGATTTGCAGAATAAATTAAAGCAATATAAAAATTAAAAATTTTAAAAATAGTCGGTAAAAACGCAATTTTTTGATTAAAAATTTTCCTAAAGAATATATAAAGATTTTTGTTAAAATTAAATGGGATAACTTAAGCATTTCTAAGTTATAAATTTTAGTAAATGATTATTCATGAATTTGCTTAGTTAATCCTTTTAAATGGTTCATAAACTAAAGCCGCAATAGGACGCGTTCCTTATTGTGGTTTTTTATTGTTTTTGTCGTAATGAATAAGTTAAAAAATGTTAATAAAAAATGCGTTAAATTTAAGTATCCAGATGTCAAAAAATCTGATGGTATTTTAGATGATCAGAAACTAAATTATTTAACTGATAGCTTTAATAATTTTCATAATCAGATCAATGAATTTTTAGTTAAAAAATTAAAAGAAGATTATGAACAGTTAGACCAAAAATTATACAAAGATTTAAGGTTAGATAAATCAAAAAATCATGTTGTTGTTAAGGATCTTCGAACTAGAAAATTAATTAGTCAATTTGGAGTGATTTTTATTAAAAGAAGAAGATATTTTGATAAACTAAAAAAATGCTATTTATATCTTTTAGACGAAGAAATAAAATTAACAAAATTTAAGTGTTATTTAAATTCATTTTTAGAAGCTATCAAAAAAGAGATTCTAAGTAATAATTTTGTGATTGAAAAAATTAGAAAGCAGTTTTTTCATCAAGTAAGTCGAACTCAATTTATTCGTTTGCTGGATCAGATCATTGATAAGATTCAGCAAGAAAAAATTAAAAAATCAAAGCTAGTTAAATCTAAAAACTTATACATCAATGTCGATGATAGTTTTGTTAAAGTTAGAAGAAAAAATAAAGTTGTAAAAACTAGATTAAGGTCCTTTTTATTTCATCAAGGTAAAGACAAAAATAACAATTTAATCAATGCTAGGTATTTTGTTAGTCTGTGTGATCCTGTACCTCTGGATATCAATTTAAGAGTTAAGAAGAATAGTTTACAACTTAAAAATATAGTAGAAAAGTTTTATAAGAATAAAGCTAAAAAGTTAGTGCTTTGTTCAGATGGTGATAAGCAATTTAGTGCTTTGGCAAAACACTTAAATATATATCAAAGTTTAGATAAATGACACTTATTTTATTCATACCTTTTTAAGATTATTAATCCACTAAAAAGAGAGTATGATGGTATTAATAAAAATACCAGAATTAAGCTTTATAGAACGCTAAAATACATTTGTGTTAATCATCCCAGAAAGCTAATTCCAGAGATAAAAAAACTTAGAAAAATTCTAATTAACACTCATCCAGGTTCTGAAATTGCTAGCGGTTTTTTGCGACTAATTAGCTATATAAAGAATAATTTTGACGGAATTTTATTCTGAAAATCTAGAGATTATTATCCTACAATAACAGAACCTTACATTTTTCATAAAATCAAAAAAATGCTAGGTGATAAGAATAAATCTTTTAGTTTAAAAACTCTTTTAAGCTTCATTTTGATTAAGCAAAATGAGTATAATA
This sequence comes from Mycoplasma imitans ATCC 51306, assembly GCF_000518305.1. Lineage (GTDB taxonomy): Bacteria > Bacillota_I > Bacilli_A > Mycoplasmatales > Mycoplasmoidaceae > Mycoplasmoides > Mycoplasmoides imitans. The sequence goes on along the minus strand of NZ_JADI01000008.1, from coordinate 44,174 downwards.
ATAGATTGTAAAAGCACTTTTAAGTTAGTTTAATTCAACATTCTTAACTACTAAACATGATAAATTAAGTCCCTAAATTGGTATTAATTTTTATACCAAGAACGCGCAAAAACATACTAAAACACGGCTTATTTTCGGAGAAAAAAGCACCCGAGTTTGATATCAGAAAGGGCCAACTATGATATCAGAATTTTGTATATATAAAATATATACAATTCTGCACAAAAAAGGCCGTTGATATCAACTCTTTATCCTGTCCGCGTACGTGTAAGCGTCACTCTCGCGCGTTAGACTACGTTTAAAAACAAAAAATTCTGATATCAGTTGAAAAAATTTAAAAAGGGCGTATTACACCAAGGTGTATTATTGTGCTATAATTAACTTAACAAAGTAACCCCCCAACTTTAGTACATCGGTCTCTATTAATCTGTTAAATTAGGCGGTTGCGAAAATTAAATTTTTTAATGTTATGAAATCGATTTTCGTTCTTTGATAACGAAGTAAAAATTAATTTATTTTTAAACAAAAAATATTAAAAATATGCGGTAAATTAACTATTTTTTTGATAATTTACTTTTTTAACAACTTATTAATTTCTTTTCAATTCGGTAAAAATTGTTCGACTATTTTATAGAACTTTTTAGTATGATTTTGCTCAATCAAATGAACCATCTCATGAATTAAAACGTATAGTAAACAAACAAGCGGTTTTTTTACAAGTCTTAAACTAATTCAAATTCTTTTTTTATCAACGTTACAAGTCCCCCACTTCGTTTTCATGTTCTTAATTCTATATTCGTTAGCTTTTACACCTATGGTTGCTTCTAATCCATCAATCAATTTATTCATCTCATACATAAGCGATTTTCTAGATCAATTATCAAAAATTTTCGCTTTAACATTTTTGTGTAAATTTTTATCAACATTAAATAAAATGCAGTTATCTTGAATTTCTATCTTTGGACGACCTTTAGTGTCAATAATCATTAAACTAAATTTTTCTCCTCAAAGATATATTTCTTCTCCGGTTTCAAAATTGTTATAAAACTGTTTTGAATTACTAAGAACGCTTCTTCTAGCTTTTATCAAAAAATTATGCTTAGATAATACAAAATCAATAATTGCCTGATCAGATGAATTGTAAGAGCAAGAAACGAATATATCACCTAATGGAGGTTTAACCTTTAGATAAACATTTTTAACGCCTTGTTTCTTAGTTACATTAACTTTAAAACCAGCTATCATTAAAATCTTATTAATTGTCTTAATTTTTCTTGCCATTTTACTTATTTTAATAACTTATACAAAAAAATAAGTCGCATAAGCGACTTTTTTTATTGTTCGATCTACTAAAAACTATTCTTCGTACTTTTCAGGATACATTTTTTTCATCTTAGCAATGAATTCATCCTTAGGTAATGATCCATATTGATTCATTAAGCTTACACAGTTTTTGTATTCGTGAACAGCTGCGTCTAATTCCTTGAAACCTTTAACTACAACTTTTTTGTTTTGTAGTAACTTGTAGGTTTCAAAAAAACCTTTTATTTCTTTTAATGTGTGTGCACCTAAATCCTTAAGTGATTTAATGTTTTCAAATCTCTTATCGCAAGAAATAACACCTATTAGTTTGTTATCAGTTTCACCATCATCAACCATCCCCATCATACCTAGGATTCTAACCGGCACAACAACTCCAGGTTGGAATGCTTGGTTTGAAATCACCAAACAATCTAATTCATCGCCATCTCAGTCAAGCGCTTCTTTAATAAATCCGTAGTTGTGCGGGTAAACCTCAGACCCGTATAAAATACGATCAACAGAAATTTGTCCAGTTTTTCTATCATATTCGTACTTAATGTTTGATCCCTTAGGGATTTCAATCGTTACTTTTAATTCTAATAAATTTGACATTATTATTTAATTGATTATTTAATTGATTTTCGTTCTATATTACTTTATTATATTATTTATTTAATTATATTTATAATTAAAAAGTGCTATTACGAAAGACCGAAAAGAAAAGAATAAACTCTTATAGTTTTAATTTTAAATTGTCGTTTAATGCAGGAATGTTAGCATTAGCGATTATTTTTGCTTATTTATCTTCGTTAATTCGAATCCCTTTTTTTAGTTCGCTATCTTTAACAATTGATATTTCAATTGTCTTTTTAATTCCAGTTATCTATATAAGCTCTATCGGTTCAGCTTTAACGTTGGCTGTATCGTTATCTTTAATCCATTTTATATGGAATTCTACGAACTGGATCGGAATAATCTTTTTAACAATAATTAATATTTTTACAATCATCATCTTCACCTTTTTTAATTGGTTATTAAATCTAACCAAATTAAAAACTAAGAAGGTTAAGTGATTAATAATCTGAATCTTGATCATTCCGATCTTTATGTTTATTTTTTCTGCGATCAACGGGATTTTAATTACTCCATTGTATTGATGATGATTTAGAGCAGTTAAAACTGTTAATTTTATTGAAGTTGCTAAATATTATAATTCCAACAGCAACTTAAGGTTCTTTTTATTATTTATCAATGATTATTGAACTGGAATCTTTTCATTATACTCATTATTTAACTTAATTAAATTCTCATTAGTTGCTTTTTTCGCTATTCCTTTATTAATCTTTTTTCAAAACAATCTGTTTACAAAAAAGATGTTTTAATTAAGTTAAATAATAATCTTGCAGGCTTATAACAAGCCTGTTTTTTTATTATCGTTTGTTTATAGACAAAAAAATGGCACCACAGGGGCGCCAAGTTAGTTAGTTTATTAGTTATTACTTATTGGTCCTGGAGATGAGACTTGAACTCACAAGGGTGTAAACCCGTCAGATTTTGAGTCTGATGCGTTTGCCATTCCGCCACTCCAGGATGTTTTAACGGCTTAAACATATAAATTATAGCATATAAATATGAAATGTAAAGATATAAATAAAAAATTTTAATTATTACTCGTAATAATTAGACTTTAATTAAAGAAAAAACTTTGTTTTTAAAGCAATCGAAAACAAAATAATTTTTGAATTAAAATCTAAAAATTTATTTAATTATCTTTTTTGGTCGAAGGTGTGGCGGAAGATTATTTGATGCCATCCGATCAACATACGCGTTACTAAAGTTAGGTGAATTGTAGAAATTCACATTATTCATAGAATGAACTATCTGTCAAGTTAAGATGTCAATCTTTTTTAAAACATTACTGTTGATCCCAAAGATACTTACCAACTCCTCATTTGTTGGGTAGCTACCAAAGTGTAAGATATCATTATTATCCATAATAACGGGTAGTTTGAATTCGGTGTTCTTTAAGTGGTTAACTAGTTTATGATTTTTCAAGAACACCTCTTTATGATCTTTTAAGTTGTAGCGATAACATCTGATGCCACTATCAATGAAATAACGTTGTAAAAGCTGTAATTTAGTTTTTAACAACCTAATTCCTAAATCATCTTTCATCGCTTTAGAAATAATCGATGATTCATAGATATAGATCACTTGTTGCTGCTTAATATTACGGTGTTGGGCAATATTGATCATATCCATCAATTCATTGTATTGTTTTTCAACTAATGAATTCTTTTTGTTGTAACTAATTACATCTCTTGCCTCATCATCATCTAAAGTTGCTTTGAATGCTGATAAGATCTTCTTATTGGTTTGTTTTTGTTTTTTAATTTCCATGTAATCTTTAACTGAGAAACCATAAAATCTTAAAACAAAGATAATGCCCATTCATACTAATGGAACAAAGAAGACGATAGAAGCAATAATAATAAAACTAAAGACCCATGTTGGATTTGCTCCAAAACCATAATAACGGTATTTAAAATTCAAGCCTGGTACTGTTTCAAAATAATTATTAACCAGCGGATTTCTAACGATAGATTCCATCCTAAACGATTGATTTTGCAGATTTAGATTGTCTTTTTTAATTAATAAAACTAAATCAGGTCTAGGATTATTTACCCCTGGAGTGTATTTTATAAACCGATTAACATAGCGATCTTTAATTTTGAAATTGCCATTGTATGGTTCAATTAACTCCTGAACTGTAAAAGTAAATAAGGAGTCATTATCAGGATTAATTAGCAATTGACCACTACCAAGATATGCTATTCTTGTTGCTAATGGATCTTGGTAGTTATTATCAATAATCAATTGGTCAACCAAACCAGTATTAGTTAATTTAAATAGTGATAAGGCCTCAAAATTAGCATTAGTAGAGTTAAGATACACTAAGATGTTATTAATTCCATTTAATGAAACAACATTAGTAATTGGATATACACCAAAACTAGAATCATCCGAAATTTGTTGAGTTTTATCTAAAAAACTCTGATTAATTGAAGGAATTATTCTAGCGCGATAAGTATTATCTTGTTTATCAATGAGATAGACAGTTGATACTTTATTATTTACGCTTTGTTCTTTTTTGGACCAAAAAAGAATGATTGCGTTATCTGCTTGTGGTTGCGACAACACATTGTAATTAGCTGAACTTAATGAATTAACATAATTTGATCAATTATATTGATCGTTGTTAAAACCAAATAGATTTTGCAACTGAATTGGTGGTTGAACGATTGTGTATGTTCGGTTTGTATGAAACACAATCGTTAAATCATTAAATTGCATCGTAAATGATCCAAACTCAAAACCGAATGAAAAGCTCGCAACACTGTGATAAAAATTTGTATTATCAAGTTTATATAGTCTTGATATTACCCTTAATTCTTCTTGGTTATTAAATAGATCACTATTATTATTAAAGTTAAAGTCTTGATAACCAGAAACTGTTAAAAAAATCGGGTTAAGTTTTTTTAAATCAGTTGTTGGTTGAATTTCTTGCGGTGAGATAAATGATCCCAAAGAATCTAATACAATTAAATTTAATCTAAACGTACCAATGATTTGCAATTCAGAACTGTTAACAGTTACTCTTTGAATATCGTTACCATTTAAGTTAAGAATGTTATGATCACCAACTGAAAAACTTCCACCAATTTGAAGTTGTTCAGTATCAGCTAAAATTTTGGCTCCAGCTATCGCACCCCTAATTACATAAGTAAATTGCGAATCTTCAAAAATCGGTAAATTTACCGCAATATTGTTATCTTTTGTTTCACTCCATCCACCGATTAAAACCGCATAAGGTCAAGCAGTAACCAAGTTTAAATTTTTATCTATTCTAAAGATTCCCAACGATTGAAATCGATCACTAATTGCAGGATCAATATTTCCATTTCCGCCAATAATATAGATATTTTGTTTATAAACAATTAGGTTGGCCATATTAGCCAAATAGTTGTTGTATGAAAAGATAAATTTACCATTGTTAGTAAAACCAATGGTGTTAGCTAAAAAATCGGGATTATTATTCCAAGATGAAGGAATGTTGCTTAATAAAGATTGTGGATCGATCGCAATCTCAGATTGAAAATCGACTCGCTTTTCTAGCTCACGATCCAAATTTTCTTTTAATTTCGTAATTGTTGCATAACCACTTTTATCGCCATTAGCATAAGCACGAATCGCATTGTCGTCATTATTTTTAGGTGTAGTTAATACGTAAAAAATTGACGGATCGTATTGATCTTGAGCAACTTCAATAACGTGACGACTAATGCGATTATCATTAGCAAACCGATAAGTTCACAACGTATTATAAAACAGGTCGGTTCGATAGATCATATTATCATTCTCTTTCGAGATAAAGATATACCCACCATTAGTTAACTTCAAACCATTGAAGTTATTATTATCTTGATAATTCGGTTGTTGAATTGCATTGAATTGCTCAACACTCTTACGATAAATACTACCGTTATTATCGATTGTCTCAGATAAAGCTTGGTTTTTTAGATGTTGATTAGATACAAAAGCACTATTATTAGTGCTTAAAGATCGATTCGATCCAAAGATTAATAATAGAAGAACAAATAATAACAATGACAAACTGGCAAATAGCAGTTTTTTTATTTTTGATCTCAACAAGCTATTATATTTATATTATTATTACTATTATTAATTTTAAATTTAAATATTATTGCTTTTAGATATTTTAAAATTATATTAATGTTTAAAATATGAGTTTAAGAAATACCAAATTCGTTTATACTGATTTAGACGATACGATCATTACATCTAAAAAGGATGCTAAGTTTTTATACAAGGGCCAACAATACAAAGATCTGTTTGATGTTCCTAATGAAGTTGTTGAAGCTTTTCAAAAATTAATTCAACAAGGAATTAATACTGGAATTGCAACTGGAAGAGATTATCGTAAGGTGTATCCACTATTAAGTAAAACTAATATGTTTAATTTACCTACGATAACTGATGATGGAGCTTGTGTTTATATTAACAATAAGTGTGTTAAAGCTTCTTATGTTGAAAAATCAGTCGTTGATCGCTTGATTGTTTTAGCTAAGAAGTTTAAAAACATCTCATATAGCATTAACACTCCGTTTGGAGTTTATGTATCTAAGAACAAATCTTGATGAACATTACAAGATGAATTCTTTAATGAGAAATATCCTAATGAGATGTTTAAATTAAGACATATTGATCTATCTAAGGTTAGTAGTTTTTATAACGACCAAATTACTGCAATTACAGTAAGCACCAAACCCATTGCATTAAAACCATTAACACAACGCGAGATTGACTTCTTTATTGATCTAAATAATTATGGTGATGTAACTGTTACCAAGTACAAACAAGACGTTGTAGTTCGTCCCAATGAATCTAAGGCTAGTGGTATCTTCTGAGTTAAAAACAACTTTAACAATAAGATTACCAAAGATAACACTGTTTGTTTTGGAGACAATCATAACGACGTTGATCTATTTAAATGATCAAATCTTAGTGTTGCTGTAAATAACGCTAAAGACGTTTACAAAACTTTTGCTAAGTACCAAGCTGATAACTGCGAAAACCTTGGCGTTGCTAAATTTATTAACCAATTCTTATTAAAATAAACTTCAGTTTATTTAATAATCTAACAACTTTATAAGAATTAATAGGTATTAACTTATTAATTTTTTTCTTTTTTTTAATCAACCATGGAAAATAATTATCAACTAGTAGATTTACATATTCATAGCCACCATTCTCGACAAATAGGCGAAAAACAAGTACCCAAGAACCCTTATAGTACTGATCGATATTTAAGCGTTTTGAAACAAAATAATGTTGGTGCATTTAGTTTTACCGATCACGATGTTTTTAGCTATGACTTTTATCTTGATCTAAAAAGTATGATTGATCGGATTGATGATCGCAAAATTGCGATCTTTCCAGGCGTAGAATTTCGGATTAAATCAACTAATAATAAAGCAGATTGCAACTTTATTTTTAACAATAATCTTGCTAAAGATCGGTTATGAGAATTAAATTTATTAGTAAGACGCTTACAAAATCGTAATATCGGTGTTGATATTAATTTATTAGTTAAATCATTTAAAGAAGCCAACTTTGATTTTTTCATTATACCCGATGTTGGCAAATCAGGTAAATGTTCATATGAAGACATTGAAAACGTTCTTCAATATGTTAAATATGTTGAGGTAGCAAAAGGAAACGAAAGTCGCTTAGCAAACGCAATTAAACAACGTTTAGGTGTTGATTATCAGCAAGTATTTTTTAGTGATTGCCATGATATTAAAGACTATGATGAGAAAGCATCAAAAACAAAAATTAATATTGCAAAAGATCAGTTAATAACTTTTGAAGATTTAAAAACAAAACTATATTTGTAATAACGATGATGTATTATAATAATAGTTGACTATTATTATGGTAATAAGGATTATTAGGTATGGTTGAAAACGATAAGAAATACATTAAACAACTTGTTTTAAGTAATAGTTCTGGTGAACATATATTAAATTTCAAACCCGGTGTTAATGTGATTATTGGCACTAAGGGTGGTGGAAAATCGTCGTTATTAAAAATTCTCTACGCGATGCATGCTAATTATAGTAATGATGATAAAGATATAGAAGATACCGCTAAAGTTTTTGGTTTTAATATTGATAAGATCGTATATTCAAATAACGATACAAAGCTTTGAAAAGACAAAAGAACTAAATATACCATAACTGAACATAGAGATGATATTGTCGTTCAGAATGATCGAATTAAAACTCAATTAGATACTGCTAAAAATTTTGAAAAAGAAAAGCAAAAATTCTTACTAGAAAGTTGCAAATTTGCCGCAGAAGATTTAAAAAAATTTTTTAAAGGTTACTTTACATCTTTTTATGATACTAGCGAAAGTTTTAAAGCATTACATGAGTTTAATATAAATGATCTGTTTAAACTGAAAAATGTTAAAAATAAACATTTATTAGAGCAAATTCAGAAATTATTACACAGTTCATTAAATACAAAAAAACAAAGACTAAATGATGCTTTTATTGAGCGTCACAGCGAACTATATAATCATTTAAAAATTTATCTATACAAGATAAAAAAATATAACAATGAGTTTAATGAAATTGAATTTATAAGTTCAGAAGAATATCAAAAAATTTCTGATGCTGTATTAACACTACTGAGATTGCATGCTAGTTCAATTACTGAAAGATCATTAGATAATGTTAAGTATAAAGCTGCTAAATTAACAAATGAATATTACACTAAACGATTGCAAGAATCACAAGATACCGATCGTAGAATTGCGTCTTTTAGTGCTAGCTTAAAAAATTACTTTGAAAATATTGCAAAATCAATTGCAACAAATTTTGCTTACTTTGATAATTTCTTAGATGAGAAGTTTTCACAAATTCCAATTAGCAATAAAGGCGAAAGTAAAATAGATCCCGATATCAGGTATGAAATTAACATCAAATACGATTTGCTTAGAACAAGCGAAGATGGTACACCATTATACGAATTTTTAAAAAAGTTTTTATACACACCTAGTGGTACTGATCTTACCAACAAAAAAAATTGACTAAATCGTTTTTTAGAAGATAATTCATTTAAGAATGATATATATGAAAAAGAGCATGACGATCCGCTATTAGAAAAATTAAAAGAGCATTTTCAAAAAGCATTAAAAAATAAAGTAACTGTTTTATTAGATGGTTCCAATTATGAAAAACTATCGTTAGGAACTAGATCAAGTTATGGTGTAAGTCGCGTAATCAGAAATTGTAAATCACCAATCTTATTCCTGGATCAACCAGAAGATAATATTGATAGTTACACTATTGCAAAAACATTGATTCCAGAGATTGAAAAGAACCCATATATTAAGCAATTATTTATCGTTACTCATAACTCTAACACAGGAATCTTAACCAATCCAAGCACAACAACAGTATGTTCGTTTAGAACTAACGATATTAAAAATTCTTATCGCCAATCAAATTTAGGCGAACAGTTAGATATCATTGAAGATGAAATAGTTAATGAAAACCCTTCAGCTCACTATCTTGAAGGTGGTATTCAAGCATTTAAAAAACGACACAAAATTCTTATAAAACAAAACGGAGATGACAATAACAATGAATAAACTAGTATTTAAAAAAGTTGATAATGATTATCATGTAAACTTGATTAGTGATGATAAACATAATCGTGAGAATGTCAATTTTGTTTTTTCAGAAAAAAGTGAAAGACCTAATTTTGACGACGGTTTAGTTAAATTAGCAAGTTACATTAAACAAGATTGAAATAATGATTCTAATTTTCATTTAGAGGTATCACCTCTTGATGAGGAGCAACAATCAGATATTATTTTTAGAACGCTTTATGATGTATTCAACAGGTTTGTTGAGAGTTACAAAGAACAGTACAAAGAAATTCGCGACCAACTTGAAAAAGATTTTAGTGAAATAAACAGAAAACATTTTTCTGAATTTAATGATTAGTAATATGAAAAATAACACTATCGTTTTATCTTGTTCTAACAGTCACGTTAGCAAATCAATTAATTACGAACTAGCAACTAAGATTGCTAAATTAGGTTCTTTTGATTTTGTTAATCTAGCTGATTATCATGTCGATTACATTTCAAGTGATACCGCTCATGAAGTTCCTGATAAGATCAACGAACTTAATGAAAAATTATTACCATATGAAAAGATGATCTTTGTAACCCCTGAAATTAATGGTTATATCCCGGCTTTTGCTAAAAACATATTAGATTGACTTTCAATTAATAAGAAATGATTAAGCAATAAAAAAGCTTATATTGTTGCAGCAACACCTGGAGCTAAAGGTGCACCAATGGTAAGAGCGATCTTAACTGATGTTTTAACTTTTTTTGGTGCTGAAGTAGTAGGTTCATATGGCTTTGGAGAGTATGAACTAAACCAAGATCGAGATAAAGAAATTCAAGAATTTCTTAACAGCGTTAAGGATAATTAATTATTTAGTTACTAAAAATCGCATAAGATTAGTCATATGCGATTTTTTTAACCTACCATTTTGTACATTCTTTTATTAATAATTCTTGAACAAATTATGTAGATTGATAATGGAATCAAAGTCGAGATAAATGCTCCAGCTGCTCTAACATTAATTAGATCTAGTCTGTCAACAAAGCCTAATTTTAAAAACCATGTACTGATCGTATTAATTGGCGTATTATTTTCATAAACTCGACCTGATAATATTAGTTGTGGTCATAAAAATGAGTTTCATGCTTCGATTGTAGTAAAGATAATTAATAGATAGATTGGTACCTTTAATTTAGGTAAATAAACGTATCAAAATGCCTGTAGGGGTTTAATCCGATCAATTCGCATTAAGTTTCTTCTTAGTTGATATTCTTTATTGATTGCATTATAAAACAACATCAACATAAAAAATGAGAATAAGATTGGTAAACCTAAAACAAAAGCTAGGGAGTTTGTGCTAATGAATCTAAATTGGTTCAGTGTACTAAACAAATAAAGATAAATTGAAATTTCAGGAATAAATGAAGTTATTAAAAAAAATAAGAATAAAATTTTCCTAAATTTATCAGTAACTTTATTTAATCCAAAAGCGGCTAGTAACGTAGCAGTTAACTTAAGAACAATTAGAATTAAAACTGATAGGAATGTTAATAAAAATGATAAAGCAAATTGCTCGTTAATTAATCCTGAATAGTTTCTGTAATGAAAACCATCTGGTAATAATCTTGTAATCCCACTAGTAATCTGATTGTTAGAGGTTAAAGACAGTACAATCAAGTAATATAAAGGGAATAAAACAATTATGATTAACGCGACGATTATTAAGGTGAAAATTATATTTTTAAATATTTTCATAATTCTCTCCCTTCTTACTCATAACTTTTCTAATCTTGTTAAACAATCGATTAAACTTTAATCTTTTAATTATCAAAAAACTAATTGATAATAGTGATAAATAAGCAATGATTACAATATTAGCAGCTGCTGCTAATGAGTAATTTAGCTGGGCTGATGAATTCTCGTTTGGATTAATATGATCGTATAAATAACTTGCTAACGTATTACCTTTTGTTAGACGCAAATTGGCATTCACGATCGCTCCAGGATAAAACAATCCAGCATTAGCAAAATTAACGTATAAAAGCAATCAAAAAACTGTATTAAAGTTTTTTAAATAAACATATCAAACTTTATGTCAAAATTTAATACGATCAATCTTAATAATTCGATTATATTTTTCTAGCGAATTTGAAAAACTGAAACTAATCATTACTACATTAAATGGTAGTAATCTTCACACATAATAAATAAAATAAACGATTAAAATTGTTCTACCTTCAAAGTCATTTGTAAACCTAATTCTAGTATGAAACAACCTATTAAAACCATCGTTGTTTGTACTAAAAAAGTAGATGAATGAAATCCCCACAGCGAACGCTGAAGTAAAGAATTGTGAAAATAAACATACAACAGCAATATTCTTAAAGATTTTTGATGATATTTCACAAAAAATTAGTGAAAAAATAAAAGCTAAAACAATCACTAAAGGTGTACCTAGAAAAATCATCAAATTAGTGTTTAAAAATGCATCTTTAAATTCAGTATCTGAAACTAAATTAGTAAAGTTTTCAAAACCAAAATTGTAGTTAATCATGCTGTGTTTAGCATACACCTTGAATGACTCGATAAATGATAAAACAATCGGTAAAAACGTAAATAAAATTAAAAGTAAAATAATCGGAATTAATAAAAATAATCCGATTGTATTGCTCTTAATTTTTGTCTTACTTTTATTAAATTTATCAAGCAGCATAACTATTCTAATGTCATCACATCCTTTTCATCAAATGATATCTTGATATGATCATTTAAATTAAATTCGTTAGCTTTAACAATTACTTTTGATAAACCTTCAAGATGATCAGATGAAAATTCAATAATATCCTGTGATCCCATACTTTGAATATTAGTGATTTTTAGTAATGAATCTTTATCTTTTTCAATCTTTAATTTGCTAGGTCTAATGTATTTATTTTTAGAATTAGCTAATTTAATAATCTCAGGAAAACCAACAAATTTAGCAGTAGCTAAATTAATTGGTGAATTATAAATGATTTCTGGCTTATCAAATTGAGCAATTGTATTATTGTGGATAAACATAACTCTATCACTAATTAACATCGCATCGTTTTGATCATGAGTTACTAAAATCATTGAAATTCCGAAGTCTTTTTGAATTTTTCTTAACCAATCTCTTGAACTTTCTTTAATCTTAGCATCTAATGAAGCGAACGGTTCATCTAATAGGATTAATTTAACATGTTTTATCAATGATTTAGCTATTGCAACACGCTGTCTTTGACCGCCCGATAAATTGGCTGCTTTCATGTGTAAAATATCTTTAATATTTAGTTTATTAGCAACTTCATTAATTCTGTTTTTTATTGCTGATTTTAAAGCTTTTAAAAAATCAAAATAAGTCTTATTTCTTTTAAAAAACAGCGCAAAATTGATTAAAAACAATTTAAATCTAAACTGTCTTTTTTCTTTTTTATTATTTAGTGATAATTTTAATAATGATTTTAATTCATCATATTGTTTTTGATCAATCACTTTAGTTTGTAAATAACAATCTAAATAGATTAAATAATATTGATTAAATGAATTTATTAGTGATAAGTAAATATTTTTATAAACACTGATTTCATCATATAAAATTGAGTTTTGAAAAACAAAACCCAATTCGATATCAGCGTTATTGCTAAAACCAGAAAACTTAATTGATCCTTTTTGAGGCTTGATAAATCCTGCTATAGCGCCTAATAGTGTGGTTTTACCACAACCACTTGGTCCCAAAATAGAAACCAACTCACCCTCATAAATGTCAGCATTTATATCAGTAAGGACAACTTTTTTATTATAAGAGACATTAAGGTTTTCAATCTTTAGAATCGTATTAGACACTTTTACTTACCAATTTTTATATTGTTTACTTATTATCTAATTCCTGAGCAATCAAACTCATAATTTCATCTGGTGTTTTAACTTTTGAGTTATATACTGCTGAATTTAAAACGTTATCACTTATTAATTTAAAGATTGCTGCAGTTTTACTATCGTTTTTTGCATCAACTAACGAATAGTTTTCACTATTCTTTAAAAAACTGTCTAGCCCATTTCTAGTTATTAAACCAGCTTGAGTAAAGTAATAACTATCTCACTCTTCTGGTTTATTCTTATATACAAAAACTTTTCTAGTCATATCCAACATTGAAAAATTGTATTGTTTAGCTAGCTCACCTAACTGATCTTGTCTTTGAGAATTTATCACTTCAGAAAAATTGTTTTTTAACGGAACGAAATATCCGCTACCATCTTCAATTTTTTCAATAACTGGCTTAGAGTTGTTAGTAGCAGCATTTTTGCTTGAATATAAATACTTCAAAAAGTTTATTGTAGCTTTATTAACTGCTTGATCACTTGAAGAAATTGGAACTAAATAAGATCCACCGATTATGTATGAATGTTTATAGCTACTATCCATTTTAGTAAGTTGGTCAGATCAATAAACATCATCTGGATGAACAAATTTTTGTTCTGCTTCTTGGATTATTTGTTCATCAGTTTTGTTAGTTTTATCAATAAATGTATCGATTGTATATTTTGATATTGTTGCCTGTCCTAAAGTTACAGTAGGACCTAAAGCAAATGCAGCATTGTTATTTCTAATATCATTAAAACTAAAACCATATCGCCCACTATTATTTAATTTGATTGAGCGAATATCTTTATTAGTTGATGTTCTAGTTACTTTAATATTGTCATATCAAAATTGAATTGCATCTTTGGTTGCTTTAATTGTTGATTCCTTTGATAAATTATCAAAATTTACCGCAAAATCTTTAGGATCATTAGGATCAGCTTTTAACGTTCATAAGAAATCATTTTCACTGTTTCCCAATTTATTTCATAAGTATTTTGTTAAGACATTACGATCATAATCAATCTCGAAAATAGATTTATCAGACGCTGGAGTAAGGTTAGTTAGATTCAAACCACTATATAACAATTTAGTAAACTTAAAGATTGATTCTAAATTATCAAATGTTTGATCATTAATTGTTTGACCATTATAAACTTCATTACTTTTTACGGTTAATGTAGACCAGAAATTATCAGCTGGTAATGTAGTTTCTGTTTTTAAATTATTGAAAATCTTTGAATTTTCATCAACCGTTCCACCACCCAGTTTGAATAAAGCAAACAACTTTTTCATCACTGGTTTATTGAAATAAAGTGCATCTAAATCAGTTAAATCAAATGGTAATGCGTTTTGTGTTATGTGATTAGCACCAATGATATTTTTAGTTACTTCATTGACCTGATTAATAAAAGGCTTTGAAGCAAAGAAATTATCAGTTGTTACATCTAATAACCGTTCAAATTGATTAATTAAATAAGAAGCTGATAAACTGCTTAAAATAATGTTAGGAATATTATCTGCGTTACTTTTAATTTTATTAATGACCGAGTTTGCTAAATTGAATTCTGATGTTGAATGATTAATATCAGAGTTTTGATACACAACCTTTAAAAAATCTGAATCGTTTTTATGTTCATTATTATACGTATCAACAAGAGATTGCATCAAACGATCTAAAGGAAAACTACTGTTTTGCGCGCTTTGAAACAAAACTGTTTTTTCAGGTTTATTATTTGGATTATTAAATGATCCACATGATGTAACTACTACTCCAGATAACCCTGCTGTTAGTAGTGCAAATGATAATTTTTTGATTAGCTTCATAATTACAATTGAATTATAAAAGAATCGACCAAATTAACAGTTAATATAATTCAATTATTATTATTAAAGTCAAACCAAAAAATTCCAAGTCTAAACTGAGACGTTTAAATAACTCATTTTGGTTTTAAAATTGTTAGCAATATCTACTAAAGTACCAGATTTTAATTGAATTCTAGAGATGTCAACATTATTAACTCTAGGGTTGTTTAATAGGTATTTTCCAACAACATTGATTACAACCTGAGTATCGACTTGAATCGTAGATGAAACTACTAATTTCAAATCTTTTTCTTTAGCATCAATCTGAGTAGTAATATTTGGGTCAGTTGGTTGAGATGGTGTATTGTTTGATGGGTTTGTTGGCTGTGTTTCTGATGGAATTGAAGTTGTTGTTCTTAAAATTGAGATTTGACCAGGATCACCTGGATTGTAAGTAACACTTAAAGTGTAACTACTATAAGCAGGATTAATGTTTTTAACAACATAATCGTTGACTGAGTTAATTCCAGTATTAGATAAATCTAATAAACTAATATACCCACCTACAAAAGCCCCTTGCAAATAACGTTCGTAATAACGTCTTACAAAAATATCATTAAATGCCTCTTGCGTTTCTTGAGTTGTTAATTTAGCACCATATAAATTAATTGATGTAAACGGCTTAGAATAAGCAGTATCAAAAATTAAGTGCGTATCTGGATTTAAGGCTAACGGATTGTATTCAGTTAGGTTTGGTGTGTATAGTTCTAACTCTTGAATATTAGAATTTGCCAAACTAAAATCAAAACGATCAAGTAAGTTTGATTTAATCGTTAACTTTTTAACTGATGAAGGAAAGACCAATCGCTTGATAATCTGATTATCAGCATTAGACAAGATTACAAAATCGGGTAAATAATTCCTAAGTGTGTTGTTGATTACTGCTGGATCTGCTTGATACAGATTAATCATCATCGCAAAAATTTGCTTATTAGATGGGTTAAATTTAGCTATTAATTGATCTGTAGCTCGATATTGAACAAAGCTAACACGACTATTAATAGTACTGTACCCAATTTTATCTCAACCTTCGTAACTATCTAAACCAATTTCTTTAGAAGTTCGTTCATTTTTTAAATAAATGCTATGTGAATCTAAGATCGGCATAAACACTCGATCATTGTAATAAAATGGTGATTGGTAATAACTGTTGTTATCAGTATAACCAGAGATAAAATCACTAGTATGGCCAGTTTGTTCTTTAGCTAGAATCTTAACAGGAGCTGGCACTTGGCGTTCATTTTGACCAGTAGGTTCGCCGTCATGATTAATGATTGAATTGTCTTGTACAACAGCTGCTTTATTAACTAATGCATTTTCATTTTGACTGTAAATGTTTTTTTGTAATTCGAAGTCTAAATTTTCGATTTTGAATCTTGCAAGCGTTTGAAAACCTATAAGCGTATTATTTCTTTTTGGAACTTCAATCGGATTACTAATTTGCTTATTAAATTGTGAAGATGAAATCTTAACAGAAGTATAGATAATTCCACCTAGAAGGACAGAAATTATCCCAACTGCTGAGAAGATTCAAATTAAGGCTTTCTTATATTTCTTTAGACTTTTTGGCTTCATCTATATATATATATATATATCAGCTTGATAAACAGTCAGGGACATTTAGTTAATATCCATATGTTAAAAAACTGTTGATAAACTTAAAAATCAACCATCATATCTACACTCTTATTATAGCACGATTTTAATCGTTGAAGTCATCTGAGTGATTGAGCAAGAGATCTTTTGTTGAATCGTTAAATTCATATGAATTTAGGTCTTTAAACCCACTAGTATCAGTAATGGCTGAACTGCTATTTAAGCTATAGTCGCTAATTTCAAGTGTTGGGCTACTTGATTGATTAGCATAATCAAAGCTAAAACTATCACTAGCCAAATCGCTTAGTTCACGAGTAATACTTTCATAATTTCCAATCTGTTGGTCAATGTCATCCATTCGTTGTTTTAATGATGCTAATGAATCATTAAAACCGACTGCACCTAATTTTGCTACAGCCATATTAGAATCATTAAATTTAGATTCATAACCACTTAGATAGAAGTTGTTATTATCATTAATTAAAGAATTGTTAAAAGATTTTAAATTAGGCTGATAGTTAAGTGAATTGTTCTTAATTTCTCCTATTTGATCGCGATCGTCAAATAGATCAAAATCATCAACTTGGTGTTGGTTAAAAGATCTTAGATTATCATATTGTTTTTTGGGCGAAGCATATTCTTCTTTTTTGTTTCTAATAGAACTAAAACCATCTTGATTTGATCGTTGATTTTTTTCTTCACTTCTTAGTCTATTACTATCAAACTGATTTGCTTCTTTACGTTGTGAAGAATATTCTTCACGCATTTTTGCAGCTTGATATTCTTGTTTTAACTTATCGGGCTCAAAACTTGGATTGATCTGATCGATATTCTTGTATTGAGAACGATAAGTAAGATCATTCTCATCATCTCATCTTGATCGAGTTACGATCAGTTTCATTAACTGATTTTTCATATAAGCATGATATCAAGCACAAGGATGATTATTTGCTTGATAGATCATCTTATCATGGATCATAAAACCAATATTATCAATTAATGGCGCTTTTTGTTTTCAGATCGCTAAGATCATCTTTAAGTCATCATATAGGTTTTCATCTTCTAAAACCAGATAAAACTGATCAACATAAGCATTAATATTATCCATTTCATAAGAACAGTTCATCGTCAGTTCAAATAGTTCTTGGTAATTAGTAACATAACAACTACCAATAATTTGGTTGTTTTGAACTTTTATGTTGTCGTAGTGAAAAATCTTATTTTCACTTACGACTAAATCAAAATTGGTTTTATAAGCGTTATTCATCTTTTCTATTATTAACTAATGCTTTAAAGTGCTCTAAATCAGCACTTGTTGTGATCTTAAAACAATCAATTTTAGTTTTGATCCAATGAGCTTTTACTCCTTTTAATTTTAATAAAAAATCAGTTAAATCTAAATGATTTTGTTGATCGTTGATTAAATTCTTAATCTTATGCAACCATGTTGCTTGAGGAGTGTAGATCATTTTAATTTGATTACGATCAACATGATTAACAAATTGATTGTGATCATTAAATTGAATTAGTGCTGATGATATATCTTGATAAAGCGAAACGCATTTGTGTTGATCTAATGCATTGATACAATCAATCAATATTTCTTGGTTGATATTAGCTCGTGCAGAATCATGAACAAGGATTTTTGTGTAATCGTCATAATTGTTTGCAATCAGATCGTTCACCGCATTAATGAATGAAAGGTGGCGGTTAATCTTTGATCCTTGGATTACTTTGACCACGGAAATATTCTTATACTTAGCTTTTAATTTGTCTAAATATTCTTCATTTACTACCAGATAAATTTGATCAAATAGATTAGAAGCTACAAACTGATCTAAACTGTACTCGTAGACCATCTTGTCATTAACAAGATAAAACTGTTTTAATTGGTTGGATAAATTCAATCTTGTTGATGATCCACTAGCTAGGATGATTCCGACAACTTTAGTTGATTTCATGGTATGCAACTAGTTCTTCAACTAAATTATTTAAAACGATCATACTCACTGGGTGAATATAGTTATCTAATTGATATTTTGATAGATCAATTGTGTGTTCAATAATCTTATCTTTAATTATCAAACTAAAAACTAATTGTTTAGTTTTATCTTGATCAAAATGAACAAAATTAACTAAAAGATCAGCATTAAAATATTTGTTAGCAGCTTGAGATAAATGGTTGTGATCATCTGTTGATCAAAGTTGATTTTGATCAATTGATTGGTAGTGATTAAGCTTTAAGAAATTATTAACACTATCAGGATTTTTAAAAATGATCGCACCTTTGAATAACTGATTTAATTGGTTGTTAATTAACAAAGCATTAGTAACCATGCCATTACTATGTGATTCTATTACAGCAATTGTTCAATTATGTTTTTTTAAATAGCTAATTATTATATCTTTATAATCAATCATTTTTACTAGTTAGGTTTTTTGTGTTTGATTTTCTTGTTTAGTCAATTGTTGGTATTTCTTGTAAATTTGATATGAATAAATACCACCAGATAATAATGAGAAGAATGTTGCTATATAATAAGCAATGTTAAACACGTGATAAGCAATCGTGTTTTTCATAACAAATTGACCTGCAATAAAAAACGTAATGATGATCGCGATCATCTGAACTACGGTTTTTAGTTTGCCAAAAATATTAGCAGGCACAACAATCTTTTTAGTTGATACAAACACCCTTAATCCGTCAACATAAATATCTCTTAGGATTAATAAAATTACCAGATAAAAGTTAACGATCCCAAGATAAGCAAAATATATTAATACAGAGTTAATTAATAACTTATCAGCAATCGGATCAAACACTTTTCCATAATTTGAGATAATCTTATATTTTCTTGCTAAATACCCATCTAAAAAATCAGAGAATGAAGCGATCACAAACAAGATCCCAATAATTAAGAAATACAGATTTATCTTAAGAGTTGCTAATTTAAAAAAATTAATTTGATAAACTGTGTGTTTATCAAATTGACTAAAATAAAATAATACCAAAATTGGGATTAAGATAATAATCCGAATTGTGGTAAGGATGTTGGGAATATTTCTAAAAATCAAGTTGCCCATGGAAACGTGGGAATGGAATTGTGTCACGGATGTTATCACAACCAGTTACATACATTAGTAAACGATCGAAACCTAGACCAAAACCAGCTGAACGGTAGTATCCATATTTTCTTAGATCTAGATATCATTGTAGGTTATTTAGCTCTGGATCGATATCAAGATCTAGACAACGTCTTAGTAATTTGTTGTAACTATCTTCACGTTGTGAACCACCACAGATCTCACCAATTCCAGGTGCTAATAGATCAGTAGCTGCAACTGTTTGATTATCATCATTTAGCTTCATGTAGAATGCTTTGATATCTTTTGGATAGTTAATGATAAATACTGGACGTTTGAACACCTTTTCACATAAATAACGTTCGTGTTCAGATTTTAGATCCATACCAAAATGAATATCTTTAACTTCAAATTCTACACCTTGTTCAACGGCTTTTTTAAGTAGTTCAATTGCTTCACGGTATTCAACTCTTGGGAAGTCGTTATTAATCACATTATTTAATTTATCGATTAAACCAGGTTCTAGATTTTCATTACATCATTCAAGTTCAGGTCTTGCATAATCAAATAAGTAGTAAATTGCGTGTTTTACGCATTGTTCCATCAAGATTGTTAATTTATCAAGATCCATTAATGAAACTTCAGGTTCAATCATTCAAAACTCTGATAAGTGTTTTGAAGTGTGTGATTTTTCAGCTCTAAAAGTTGGTCCAAAAGTAAATACGCGTTTGAATCCTTGAGCGTAAGCTTCAGCAGCAAACTGACCGCTAACTGTCAAGCTTGCTTTAGTGTTGAAATAATTCTGATCATTAGGACTACTTACTTCAAATGATTCACCAGCACCTTCGCTATCGTTTGAAGTAATAATTGGTGCATGAACATATAAGAAGTCATTATTTTTGAAAAATTCAAAGAACGCATTAGCTAGCTCACTTCTAATCTTCATAATTGCGTAGAACTTGTTAGTTTTCACTCTTAAGTGAGCATTTTCACGTAAGAATTCAGGACCGTGAGCTTTCTTTTGCAAAGGATAAGAAGGATCAGCTTCTTTTAATACAACAATTTTAGATGCTTGGATCTCAAATGGTTGTTTCTTACCAGGGGTATTTCTTACAACACCCTTAACCAAAATCATTGATGATAATGGTAATTTAATAATTTCTTCGAAGTTAGGGGTATTTTCTTTTTTAAATACGATCTGAATCGTTTCAAGTGCAGTTCCATCACTAAAAGCGATAAAACCAATTGCTGCTGAAGAGCGGATCGACCTAAATGTTCCTACTAATACGACTTGTTCATCCTCTCTTTTTGAGTGCGATGATAACAATTCTTTGATTTCAATAAGTTGCATAATTTTCTCTTTGAATTTTTAATTTTATTTATATGTTTTGATCATTAAAATGTATTCTAAATTATAATTTAAGCTATTTTTATAAGTTAAAAATCTTTATTTATTTAAGAAATTACCTATTTGGTAATCATTTTGAATTCGTTAATTGGTGGGCGATGATTAGTTCTAAAATGAACAAAAAACTTAAAGACTTCCATTGCAGGAATAATTGCAACCCCCATCGCTAAACTGATTCCAATTAAATCAGGCTTATTAATAAATTGATCGTCCATTCTAAATACTGAAGCAATCGGACCTACTAGTGCTACTAATAAGATTAATGAAACTGAAAATAACGTACTTACATAAATTAATCAGTAATACTTAATTGAACTTAAAAAGATAGATTTATCAGACATTAAGTTTAAACAGTGAATTGAAGCCGCTATCCCTAAAACGATAAAGCCCATTGATGAACCGATCTGATTAAAAGATTCAAATACTTTAATATTATCTGAATAAATCGCGTAATTAATTCCAATACTATAAGCGATTAGTGACATTAATGCAATGAATGCCGATTGTCATAATAGATCAATTCCCATTCTTCTAGCAAAGATATTTTCATACTTATAGTATGGGCGAACGTTCATTACTTCGTTTTTAGATTTTTGAATTCCTAAAGCAATTGCAGGAAAACCGTGAGTTAAGATATTAATCCACAATAGTTGGGCTGCAGATAGTAAACTAAACTTTGCAAATAAGTCTTGCGGAGTTTGGTTAATCAGTTTTAATTTATTAGCAATATCAGGATTTGTACTAATAATATGGCGGTAGATAGGCACCATTACGATTAAACCAATAATAAAAACTAATAGCTCAGCCACTGATGAAATTAACAGATTTTGAATCACTTTTTTAATTGTATGATAAATCTTACGTCCTGCTTCAACCGAGTTGATGATTGTTGCAAAATTATCATCAACAATAATCATGTCAGCAGTTTCTTTAGCAACATCAGTTCCTGTAATTCCCATGGCACAACCAACGTCAGCTTTCTTTAATGCTGGTGCATCATTTACTCCGTCACCAGTCATTGCAACAACTTGATTGTTTGCTTGCCATGCATCAATAATGCGCATCTTATCTTTAGGCGACATTCTTGCATAAACTGAGTATTTTTCAATATCTTTTTTAAGGGTCGCATCATCAATTTCACTTAATTCCATTGATGAGATTGCTAAATCGTTTTTTTCGTCATAGATATTCACTTGTTTAGCAATCGCTTTAGCTGTATTTAAATCATCACCAGTAATCATAATTGGTTTAATTCCTGCAGCTTTAGCTAAGTTTACTGAATTAATTACTTCTTCACGAGGTGGATCAATCAGAGCAATAATCCCATCAAGATTGACATCTTTTTCGACATCTTCGAAATGATCATAGATCTTATCAATTGGTTTTGAACCAACTACTAGAGTGCGATAACTTTGATCAGCATAGGCTTTAGTTTGATTAATAAAAATATCTTGATCTTTTTTATTAGAAATATTCAAGATTGATTCAAGCGCACCTTTAACAATTAAAATACCGGTGTTTGTATTTTTATCAAAGATTTGGACTGACATCATCTTTTTAACTGAATCAAAAGGATGAACCTTAATCTGATAATGTCTGAAATCATCAGCATTATAAAATTTATTTTCAATCCCAAATCTGATTAGCGCAGTTTCAGTAGGATCACCAACCTCAATCATCTTATTGTCATGATCAAAATTGATCTTAGCGGTTGAACATAAGATTGAATTAATTAGTAATTTCTTATGATCATCTGTTAATTGCCTGACTCCGTCAACTTGTTTAGTTCATAACCCAACAACAGTCATCTGGTTTTTAGTAATTGTTCCAGTTTTATCTGAACAGATGACAGCAGCTGAACCTAACGTTTCAATTGATGAAAGTTTTTTAACAATTGCCTTTTGTTTGGCAATATTTTTAATTCCTAGCGCTAAGATGATTGATACAAACGTACTTAATCCTTCTGGAACAGCTGCTACAGCTAATGAAATAGCAGCTGCTAAAGCAGCTGGTCAAGTTGAACCAATATTTCCGATACCGTTTAAGACGATTTGGATAATAAATGCAACAACAAATAAAGCGATTCCCGTGTAGCCAAAAACTTTTGATAGTTTTTCTAACTTTATTTGTAATGGCGATAGTTGTTTCTTTTGTTTATTAACTAACGAAGAAATCTTACCAATTTCAGTGTTAATCCCAATACCGATAACTTCACATAATGCGTGACCATTAGTAATTGATGCACCAGAAAATAAATAATCATTTCTTTCGATTATTGGCAGGTTCGATTCGTCATTAATTTTGTATTCATACTTCTTAACCGGAAGTGATTCACCCGTAAGAATTGATTGATTTGAATATAAATTACTCGATTCAATAATCTTACAATCAGCAGGAATAACATCACCTGCTTCTAACATAATTACATCACCAACAACGATTTCACTAGATTCAACTTGAACTAATTTATTATCTCGATAAACCTTTGTTTTGGTTAGATTTAATTTATTTAGCGATTTTACTGCTTGATCTGATTTAATCTCTTGAACAGTACCAATAAGTGAGTTAATAACTATAACAAACAAAATAATAAAAGGTTGAACAAGCTCAATCTTTAATGTTCCGTTATCAGCATTAAAATCTCATTTATGCTTGATTCCTGTTAGGATTGCTACAACAAATGATGCTACAGTAGCAATTAACAAGATGATGATCATCAAATCCTTAAATTGCGATAAGAAAACTAAGAAATAGTTTTTCTTTTTCTCAATATTAATTGTGTTTGGGCCATCTTTTTGGTATCGTTCTAAAGCTTCAGAACTACTTAATCCAATTTTTTTGTCCGACATGTATATATTTAAATTTAGTGTATTTTTAAAATACAATGCCTATATTTTACTTTTTTATATGTAAAAAAAATAAATTTGCTACTTCATTTGATTTCATAATGTAGCAAAATAGCAACCTAATGGTGAGTTATCAAATGTTTCACCCAGTTTTCTGCTAACATTTTTATCTAAAAGAGCTAATCGATAAATTAACTCGATTTTGTCTCAAATAAAATCATCTCCTTGCACATGATTAGGATTGATTTTTTGATTTATCATGAAGTTACTTATTTCGTTAACTATTTTAATTGCATAATTAACAAATTTAACTAATTGTGTTTTATTAATTTTTGATGGTTGAATTTTAACTATTCAATCAGATAATTCAGTAAAAAAATCCTCTTGTTTATTTAGGTACTCTCTCAACTGAAAAATATAATTTTTGCCGCTTTTTTCAACTGTATTTAAATTATTTTGACTTTGATTAATTAAGTCGTTTTTTTCATTATTTTGCTTGTGTTTAAAAACGAAATTAAATATTTTTTTATTATCGTAAAAAGATTCGTTAATAGCTTGTTTTAATTCATTAAAGTCGTATTGAGGGTTTCATCTTTTTAATCTTGAAATTACCTTATCGGGATGAATATTATTAAAGAAAACAATCTTAGTTTTAGATTCATTATTTAAATTCTTATTAATAGATTTAAAAAAATCAATTATTTGTCAAATCTTTTCGTATAGAAAGTTAATTCCGTTTAAGTTGTCTAAATAAATAACTAAATAATCAAGTTTTTTTAAATCAATTTCTTCAATAACTAAATCAATCATTTCTTTTTTAAAGATATATTCAAAATTTAAATATGAAACTTTTTTATGTCATTTAGCTTGATGAATCAAAAAGAACTGAATAAATTCTTGTATTTCAGATTCTTGTTTTGAGTTTAATAAACTATTTTTATTTAAATTAAATTCGGTTACTTTTTGTTCGTTTTTACCGATAATTTTTAAATTTTCTAAATTTGATTGGTTTTTTAAATAACCATTATATAGTTGATTAATTTTAATTAATTGTGATTCGTTATTTTCACCAAAAATTCATGAATCTTCAATTAAATATTTGTAGAGAATATTTCAATAGAATTTCTTAATTGATTTTTGATAATAAAAGATGCAGTTGACGTTAGTTAAACTAAAGCCTTGGTTAGAAAATTCAACTTTATTATGTTTGTGGTTAAGCTCTGTGCATGTTGAATATTCCAATTTTTTCAATTGATTATTTTTATCAAAATGTAAGTCGTAACAACTTTCATAATCAATACAAGATTCAATAAAACACTTTATAAAATCTTTATTTTTTAAAAGTTCTCTAGAATTTATCTTAAAAGTTTTTGCGTACCAATCTAATAAGTACAAATGACATCTTTTGTCTTTATAGTCATCAGTTATCAAATGAGAATTTATACTTTTTTCTAATTTTTCAAGTGAGCGATCGGTATTAAACTTATGTTCTTCTTGAATAAAAGCAAACCTTGAATTATTTTGAAAAATATAGTCGTAATTAGTTTTATTTAACTTTTTCTTTAAGATTGTATTAATGCTATCAATTCTTGGTCTAGTATATTTTGAATAATCTGGTCTTTTTATCTTGTTAGGAACTGTTAGTTTTGAGATTTCTTGATTTAAAATAACTATTTCCTTACCAAACTTTAAAGACAGTTTATGAATTTCTTTAAGATCTTTTATTCTTTTAAGTTGATTAGCTCAATCAGAATATAAATTAACCAACTCTTTAGAGTGGTTAGATATCTGCTTTTTTAATTCTTTTAGTTCATTCTTATCGATTTGAGATTTAATTGTATCCATAATGATCGTTATGATCTTTAGTTATTTTTTTGTAGTTCAAATTTTAGACTAGCATTCTTTTTACTGTAATAAGTTTTTCTAAAAAACTTAACTGCGTCATTTAATTTTGAAATGTTCTTTAATTTTAAAGTATTAGAAATTTTTTCTACATATTCAAATTGAATTTGATCAGTTAAAGTAAAGTGAGCTGCAAAATCTAAGATCGCATTAACAATATGTTCACGATTGTTTTGTTCTTTCTTAATTTTTTCAACCAACTCCACTTCTCTAGCAAATAAATTACGACGATAGATTCCTCTTAAATATTTTTCGCTGTTCATAGTGCGGTATTCTCTTAAGATTTTAATCTCTAAATCACTTGGACAAAATGAACTGTAAAAACTTTCATTGCGTGCCATATTTTTAGGAATTGAATCATCTTCAACTTGATCTACTTCATTAGTATAGTTACTAATTGCTCTAGTTAATTCAAAAGCATCATTAATATCATCAGTTGTATTAATAATCTTTTTTATTTCAGCTTCAGTTGGATTATATCTTTCACACAGATTAATTAGCGCGGTTTTAGTTTCTGGTGAAAATTCAAAATCACCAAAATTTAAGTTGTCAATATCAACTAATGTCTTAGTTGGTTTAACAATATGATTAATTTCGTCTGTATTATTATTTTTATAAACTTGGTGAAAAGTTGATGAAACATTAACGTTGCTACCACCAATATTTTTATTTGAATATAAACTACTTAATCTGAAGTATTCTTCATGACCAATCTTAGTAATAATTCGATTTTTAATTTCTTCTTGAGATACTAAACTATCTCAGTCAAGCATCTTAGCTAAGCAAAACTTATAAATTAATTGTTTTTCTAGTTTCTTTTCTTCTTTATAAGTTTTAATCAAACTCATTCCTTCAAGTAAATTTCTAAAATCAATTAATTGTTTCTTAGAGATATTTAAACTTGTAAGAATTCTAGATAACGGTAAGTTATTTTTCTTTCAACGTTCGTTTAAATATACTTGGTGATCGTTTAATAACCAAATATAAAACATCGTCGCTTGCGGTCCTAAGATATGAATATACACGTTAGTGATCAAACCAAAATCACTAACTCCTCCATTCATTTTGTGAATCTCATATAACTCTTCATAGTCAACCATATCTTTCCCCTTTTTTTATATGCTTTTGGCTGCAAGCTTAATACTTTTAACAATAAAAGTATAAGCAACTAAAAAATTGATGATTGAGATTTTTGATATGAAAAAAATATAATAACAAAAAGATAATAAAACAATAAAAAATTATCCCCATTTTCGAGTCCGAAAATTAGGGATTTTTATAAAGTTTTCCCCAACTTGGGGATTATAATTCACATTAGCCAGAAATTTTTTCAAGGAATTTTTTTAATTCTTTGTAAGCATCGTTGATATCTCCATTGTTTTCAATGCAAATATCAGCTTTAAAATTCGTATTTTCTTTAATTGGATTTCATTTTTTTAAATCAAAATCCTTTAAATAAGCGAATTTCTGCATAATTGAGTCCTGGATGAGTTTATTATCACGCTTAACTAAAATGAAATAATCAAACAGATTTAAATATTTCTCTTGAGCGTTGTAAATAGCCGCTCCTTCTACCACAACTAAGCCATTATAATTAAGGTTGTTTAAGTGGTTTTTCACAATTTTTTCAGCAAAATTACTTAAAAGTTTAAGTTTCTCAGGATTTCCAAAAACTAATTGCCCTAATTTTTGACGAATTACTTGATTTTCATCAACATATTCAGACCCAAAATTATCTAAAACAAATTGGTAACCTTCCTTGCCTTTTTGATAATATTGATGAATTAATTGATCTAAAACAATCGTATAGTATCCATCTTGTTTTAGTTTATCAATTAGCATTGTTTTTCCTGATGAAGCTTTACCAGACAAACAAACTAGAATCTTACTTTTGGCATTTTTCACAATAATAAGTACCTCGGTTGTTTACCTTAGTTTTCTTAATAATAGAACCACAAACCTTGCATTGTTTATCTTTTTGTAAATGAACATTTAAATAATCTTGATATGAACCAGCATGACCTTCTTTAAACTGGTAAGAAAAGATCGTTGTTCCATTTAATTCAATTGCTTTTAATAAGACTTTTGTAGCATTCTTAGCAATTTCTTTAAACTGCTTATCAGTAATCTCACTAGCTTTTTTAGCAGGATTGATCTTTGATAAAAATAAGATCTCATCAGCATATATATTTCCAATTCCAGCAACCACAGATTGATCTAATATCACTGATTTGATTGCGCGTGAAGATTTTTGCGCATTATTTTTAAGATATTTTCAATCCCAGCCTTCTTGGGTTGGATCAATTGCTAATTTCTTTAAATAATCTTGATCTTGATAATCTAAAACACTATGAATATGGAATGTTCCAAATCTTCTCGTATCATGGTAGTGTAATTCAAAGTCATCCAAGATAAAACGAACCAACACATGACGTTGGTCATACTTGGCTTTAAATTGGTTAATCTTGTATTTACCTTCCATTCTTAAGTGCGAAACTAACACTTTGTTGTTTGACAAAATAAAAATGATGTATTTACCAATTCTTTTGATGTCAACAAAACGTTCGTTCAATAAGAACTTCTTAAATTTTTGCGCTGTTGAGTTTTTTAATACTTTAAGCGCACTAACAACAACATCATTAATTTTTTGATCAATGATCTTAGTTTTTAGATAATTAATGACTGTTTGGACTTCTGGTAATTCTGGCATAATCTTATTTTTAATCTAAATGGCTAATCTTATAGTATTCACAAAACGCAAAATAGTTTTGCGAATCCATTGGTTTTAGTTTAAAGTTTTCAATATCTTGATCATTTAAACAATCTGTTCTGATCGTTGCTAAATCTCTTGAAAGATAGCAATTATCCTTGTTCGCAATTAGTTTTTCTGAAACTGCTCGTTTAATTCGATCAAGATTATTATAGATATTATCAATATTTTGATAATCCTTGATTAATTGTACTGCAGTTTTTTGACCAATCCCCTTAACGCCTGGGATATTGTCTGAACTATCACCTACAAGAGCTTTGTATTGGATCACATCCAAAGGTTTTAAATCATGAAAATATTCTTTGAAATTATCAATATCAATTTGGTTAAATACACTTACTCCTTTAACAAATTGATATACGACATTATATTGATTAACTAATTGAAAGATATCTTGGTCTGATGTGTAAATATGGCAATTGATTTCATGCTTGTTAGCAAGTGCACTAAACGAGCCAACCAAATCATCTGCTTCAATTCCTGGTGATGATAAAACATTTAGACCTAAAAATTTCAAACCATCTTGTAGCGCAACTAATTGTTCAATTAATCCTTCTGCTGGTTTTTTTCTGGTTGCTTTATAACCTTCATAAACTTTTGCGCGATCAGTTTTTTCTTTTGAATCAAAAGCTACTAGCGCATAATCAAATTTTTGGGAATTAAGAATCTTGTCAATCATCATCAAACTTGTCTTAATTCCGTTGTTTGGTCGAATATTATGTTCGATCGCATAATTATACATTCCAAGTGTTGCATAAAATGCGCGAAAAACTAAGGAATTGCCGTCGATTATTAGCGCTTTTTTTGAGTTGTTCATATCTTTTATCTATTTACTTAAGTACGTCTAATAGATCTAAAATCGTATACGAATCATGTCCTCGGAATAGATCGTGTTCTAAGCGAATTAAAAGCTTAACATCTTGATTAATAAAGTTAGATAAATAATCACTTAATTTTTTAATTCTCACCTTAGCATTAATCTCATATGCACCATCAAATAAAGTGAATCTTCAGATCTTATTTTTTAGTTCAACCTTTTTAACTTGAACTAAGATCGTACACACTTCTTTTTGTAGTGATCCTTTTAATTGCTTAATCGTTTTTAGATCTTTAATTTGTTTTTCTAAAAAAGCAATTTCTTTTTTAAAGATATTTGGTTTATATATCTTCTTTTTAATTGCTTCGAATGAAACCTTTAATAACGAATCCGCTAACTCATTTTTGGCTATCACTTCATCTTTAGATAAAGCGATAAATAATTCTGGTTGTTCTTTTGTTAAAAAGAACAAACTTGAATTAATAATTTCTTTTTTCTCTTCATCTGAAATCAAATCATCATCATTTTTAAAACCAACATTATTATCAAAATAAGACTTAACTAAAGCACTCATTGCTTTCTTAGATAAATCTAATTTGAACTGATCAAAAGCACCCGCGTTAATTAATTTTTCAAATAAACTTTTGGTGATGCCGTTTTTTGCTAAATTAATTAAACAATCAGCAAAAGTTTCAAATTGTTGATTATTTCGCGCTTGAACGATCTTATTAGCATTTTCATTACCAAGACCATTAATCATATTAAAACCTAAAATAATCTTTTGGTTATCATGACTTAAACTAAATGATCAATCTGATTGATTGATATTAGGTTTAATTATTCCAATATTACGTTCGATAATCTCAATGAAATAATCGGTCAATTTAACTTTAGAGTCGATATTATTCTTTAATAAGATAAGATAAAACTCTTTAGGGTAATTGGCTTTTAAATAAGCCATCTGATAAGCTAGAAAAGCATATGATAACGAATGCGAATGGTTAAAACCATAATCAGCAAACTTATGTAAGTATTCAAAGATTTCTAGCGCTTTTTGTTCAGAGTAATTGTTCTTGATTGCTTGTTGGATGAAAACTTTTTTATCTTTTAATAACAAAGCTTCATCCTTTTTAGAGATCGCTCTTCTAAATGAATCAGCTTGTGCAGCACTAAAATTAGCAACCACCATTGCTGTGTTGATAACTTGTTCTTGATAGATGATAATTCCGTGTGTTGGTTTTAAAATATCCACAAGATCTTCGCTTAAATAGTCAAAATCATTATTTGAGAATCTGCGCTTAGCATACTCATCGATATTGTCTTGTGGACCTGGTCGATAAAGCGCTGAGATAATTGAAATATCTTCTAAGGTTTCTGGTAATACCTTTTTAAGTACGTTTTGCATTCCTAATGATTCTAATTGGAAAACGCCTTTAGTGTAAGCTTTTTTTAATAAATTAAAGGTGTTTTTATCATTTAAAGGAACATTGTTTATATCAAAACTACGATCGTAGTTTAGTTTAACTAAACTGTTGATCTCATCAATAATCGTTAAGGTTTTAAGTCCTAATAAATCGATCTTCATTAACCCAAATTGTTCAAGATATTCCATTGAAAATTGGGAAACCGAACGATTATTTAGGTATTGTAATGGGATCGTTTCATTAAGAGGCTCATTACCACAAACGACACCAGCAGCATGTAAACCTGTTTGTCTTGGAATATTAAAGATTGTTTGTGCAAGATCAAAGATCTTAGCAATCATATAACAACTTACTGTTCCCGAACGCTTACATTTCCTTTGTTCAAGATCACACTCACTACAATTAAGCACTTTTTTCAGTGCTGCTGCATTCTGATTTTTATCTCAATCAGCAATCTCATCATAAGAAACAAAACGAATGACTTCATCTGTTTCACTTGTTCTAAGATCTAAAATCCGGCAAACATCTCTGATCGCATTTTTAACCTTGATTCGTTGAAATGTAATGATGTGCGCAACTTTATCTTTAGAATATTTGCTAAATAGATAATCAACAACTTCTTCACGGCGTGAATCCATGATATCAACATCGATATCAGGCATACTTTTACGCTCAGGGTTTAAGAACCGTTCAAAGATCAATCCGTAAGTAATTGGATTAATCGTAGTGATATTTAAAAGATAAGAGATAAACGATCCCGCAGCCGAACCTCTTCCAGGACCAATTACAATCCCTTGTTTTTTAGCGTGATTAATAAAATCATAAACAAACAAGAAGTAATCACTGAAATTCAGTTTTTTAATGATCTCTAATTCGTAGATTAAACGTTTCTGATCGGCTGGTTTTACCAATCTTTGCTCTAATAACTGATTAAATGCATTCTTGCAAAGCTCAACCAAATATTGATTACTACCAAAACCTTTAGGTGCGTCGTATTTGATAATTGAATTCTTTTTTAAATTATCAAGATCTCAATTTGAACATTGCTGAACTAAGTCTTCTAACTTATCTAGTTGTTTTTTAGAGAACTGTTTTTTAGCTTGCTCAGTAGATAAAAAACAGCTTGCAGACACAACATCAGAGTTGTATAACTCATTAATCTCAAACTTAGATTTTTTGCCAGCTTGCTTCATGCTAACTGCGTTGATCACATTCAAACCAACTTTTTTATCTAAATCATAACAATTAACAAAGTTAAAGGCTAAATCTTTTTGATCTATACAGTTATCATGATCTCCTTTAAAATTACCTGATTTAACGATGACAAAAAGATTATCGTCTAAATATTCATGAAGATTAAATTCTTGATTACTTGAAGCAAAACTGCTAATCTTAATCAGCTTAATATATCCATCATTGTTTTTAGCGATTAAGACTAATTCAGAATTTGTATGATAATCAAAAATTTCTAATCCGATGATGGGGATTAGATGATTTTTTTTAGCTAAATTATAGAACTCAACAGCGCCATATAAAACATTGAAATCAGTTAAACAAACGTGTGTTTGTTTATTTTTAATGGCGAAATCAATAATCTCACTAATGCTTAAATTAGTACTTAATAACGAATAGTAAGATCGCGTATTTAAATTGACAAACATCTACTATTTACGTTCGTTCAATTTAGCCAATTGCTTTTGTAATTCTTTGATTTCTTGTTTAAGTTCTTTACGAGCTTGCTTATCCGTTGAATTCTCTAACTCAGCTGTTAGGTTAATAATTTTTTCTTGTAATTCAATCTTAAGAAGCTTGTCTTCCATGTTAAAAACTTTGGTGTCTTCTAACTTAACACGTTCGAACTTCTCTAGATCTTTAGAAGATGTATTAAAACGGATAGTTTTGCTTTTTTTATTATTAGAATCCATCAATAGCCTCACAGGTTTTTATAGTCTAATGAAATTATAACAAATATATTTTTTAAATATAAGCTAGAAAACTTTTATGAATAAGTTTTAAAAAATATCTATTTTTTTTTAATTTTTAAATAACTAATAATTATTAACTTTTATTGTTATTGCCAACTTTAAACATCATGTCGATAGAATTAAATCTATAGCTGTTAAATGGTGAATCTTGGTCGCCATCTTTTGGTTGTTGTTTAACAACCACAACACCACCATAGAATTTACTTTGAGATGCATCAACACTTACCAATAAATGACCTCATTCATTTTGTGAGCTTGTGAAATCTGATGAATCACGATATTTTTCAAATCCTCTTCTTTCACCCATAATTGCTTTAAAGAAGATTGATGAGGCAAAATCAGCTGGGAAACCAAGCGTTTTAGGAGCTTCAACTGGAGCGTTGTACAACCCATAGTAGTTTTCAGTGTAGAATCAACCACGAGATTGAGCAAATTTTCTAGTTTCAATATTATAGCTGTGGCCAGATAAACCATGACCATTTATAGTTATTCTTTGTCTAATGAAATGACCCTTAACAACAGCTAAAATAGCTTGTAACATTAGTTGTGCTTTTTCTCTTTCGGTTAACACTGTTGATAGATCAGTTAATGTTGGAATACTTAATTTAGCTCTTACTGCGTTATATTTAGCTACTTGAGATTTTGTATAGAAATCAGAAAAAGTAATCAGTGGTTTTAACGTTGGAATATCAGCATCATCTAAAGTTACTTGAGCCAATTTTTCAGGATCAAATTCCCCTCTACCCTCTCTTATTTCATCAGCAAACTTATTTCAATATTTATTGATAACAGCCATAGTTTGTTGATTACTAAATATTGAATCGTAGTAACTGTTTGGATCTTTACCTTTATAAACTACTGCATAAGTACTTGAAGGATACACATCAGCAGCGGTTTTAAAAGTATCAATGTATTGAGGTCTTGTATCTAAATCTGCATCAGTGTATTTTAAACCGTCAAGTTTTGGTAATCTAGCTCACTTTGCTTTTGCATCTTCAACTCGTTTACCATCATAAAACCTCTTGTTAGTAGATATTATTCCTAAGTCGATATATACGTATGTATATTCTTCTTTAATATATATATATCATTTCCAATATTTGTCAATTTATTTTGCCATAAAATGCTTTAAGTAATGTGCTTATACTTTAGTTTTTTTACTTAAAAATCAACCTATTTAAAAGGATTAACATAAAAAATAAAACTAAAATAATTTTTATTGAAAGTAGCATTAGCTTTTAAATATTCGCAAAAAACAACGCAAAAAAATAATTTATAAAAAACACACAAAACCTAAGCATGAAGACCAACTAACTTGAATGCAAATTGTAGCAACAACAAATCAGAACCAAAAACACCTTTGTTGATTTACTTACTTAGTTAAGTAAAAAGTTAATTAAAAACTTATCCAATTAATAAATTAATATATAATATAAAAAAGTTAATCCTATACCCCTAAGCCCGAATAAAAATTTTTTGTGAGGGTTAATAAAATCCAATTTTTTTAATTTGGATTTATTTAGATAATAGTTTGGTAGTTAAAACCACTAAACTATTAATCGTTTAAAACAAACGCAATCGTTGATTATTGCGCTTATTATTATCATTTAGTAGTTAATATGAAATCAGTAAAAAGTTATGTATATTTTTTACATAAAATTGTCTTAAAAAAGAAAAGCAGTTACGTCTTACCAATTGTCTTTTTTGCTTTAGCAATTATCTTTAGCATTACATTATCAGTAGTTTCGATTCCAGATCGTTTTAAGAACTTTATTATTTATGCAATTATCTTTGCTGAAATGGTTCTAACAATCTTTTATGCGGGTTTAAAAGCATTAAATGTTTATAAAGATTTAGAAGAAGAAGGATTAGAATTACTTACATATAGTAAACCGATTAACCGAAGGGATATTTTTATTGCTAAATTTATCGTTTTTATTATTTTTGATTGTTATTGAGCAATATTAATGATGGTTAGCAATCTAATTCTAGCTTTAAATCTAAAGCAAACAAACTTAACACTGATTGTGTTACTTTCATTTACAGTTTTCTTTTTTGCTTTTTTAATCTTTGGGTTATTTGCTTCAATCATTGGTTATAAGTTCAATGGCAAGATTGCTTTAGCAATCCCATTAACAATCATCTCACCTTTAATTATTGGTGGTAGTATTGTAAGCTCACAATCTACTTCATCAGCAAACAATTTAGCTTTCTATCTTAATACCGAAAGATTATTACAACCAGCTGGAAATGAAGCTAATGTCGAAACATTTTATCTAAACAATAATCAGGATAACTTTTATATCTTGCCAAATGGTTATGACGAACCAACGTTTAGTGAAAAACAAACCGAATATCTAAGAACTGCTTATAATTTAGTAAAAAACTCATCTACTGAATGACAGATATATTCTTGACTAGTTACTCCTTATCAAATGATTGATATTTTTAACTTCAAAAACCAAAATATTTTTAATACATTTGCAAATAACTATACTACTAATTTAGATAACTACCTATATTACAACAATCTGGATGCGCTAACATATTCTTATCAATTAAATGAGAATAATGTTTTACCAAGATATTTAGTTAATATGGGCGATGATAAAACACCTAATTATCAAGACGTTTATTTAGTTCCAGGAGCTTTAAAAAATAATTTAAATCCAAGTTTAGACGAACTAAATAACACTAAAATTATCTACGCTCGACAAGATGCTGATAATTTTGATATCACTTTTCCTGAAGATGAATTTAACAATACTAATGCTAATGATATTGTCGGCAAATTGAACTGGACTTATATTAAAGAATTACTAGACTCAAAAGTCTTTAATGCTTATGCTAAACAATTTATTAGTAATTTAATGAAGTTAGATGATTATATAAACGGAGATCCAAGCGATTTAACTTATTATCACAATCTTCTTATAAATAAGATTCAAAACGAGATAAGTGATGAACAATCTAAATTTAACAATTTAGATGATAATATAACTGTTTTAGAAGATTCATCAATTACCAACAAAACAATTAAATCTAATATTGAAAGACAGATCTATCTAACTGTTGCTTTAGTTTATTACATTTACTTTAATCAAAATAACGATCTATTAACGACTGCTTTATTATTTAATAACAAGCTAGATGATAATTCAAACAACTTTACGCCAAAACAATTAAGTTTTAATTATGGTGCTTATACTTACCATATTGGTGGGTATGCAAATTACTCAACTAAGCAAGAAGTTCAAAATAATAAAGTTATCATTCGTTACGACTTAAAGCAATCTAACAATTTTGTTTTTCAACCAGTGACAGAAATTATGCAAATGGCGCGTAATAAAGAGATTATTAATAAATACTCATTCATTTTACTATGAGCTGTGATTGCATCATTATTTGTAGTAGCAAACAATATCTTATACATTAGAAAGGATTACAAATAATGTATATCTTGGAAGTTAAACATTTAAATAAAATATATCAAGATAAGAAAAACTCTAGAGGAGTTTTTGATTTAAATTTTACCGTTGAAAAAGGGGCATTTCACGCTTTTATTGGTGAAAATGGTGCAGGAAAAACTACAACAATTAAATCAATTATTGGTTCATATCGTCGATATGAAGGTGAGATCTTAATTAATGGCATTTCCTCACGAGAAGCCGCTTCTAAAGCTAAGTTAGGTTATGTGCCTGAAAATGCAATTTTTCCAAAAGAACTAACAACATGACAATATTTGTTTTCTTTGGCTAAATTAAGTGGTCTAAGTTCAACTCAAGCTAAAACTAAAATTAATGAATTATTGGAAAAATTTGATATTATCGATTTAGTAAATTTAAAACCATATTCTTTTTCATCTGGGCAAAAGAAAAAAGTATTATTAATG
Source organism: Mycoplasma imitans ATCC 51306 (assembly GCF_000518305.1). Lineage (GTDB taxonomy): Bacteria > Bacillota_I > Bacilli_A > Mycoplasmatales > Mycoplasmoidaceae > Mycoplasmoides > Mycoplasmoides imitans. Next base: position 7,171 of record NZ_JADI01000008.1, on the reverse strand, counting down.
CAAGCATTAATTAACGATCCTGAATTAATTATTTTGGACGAACCAGCAGCTAACTTAGACCCCACCGCTAGATATCAATTATTTAAATTATTAAGCCAATTACATAACGAAGGTAAGACGATATTTATCTCTTCACACGTTCTTAGTGAAATTGATAAATACGTTGATTCTTACACTTTAATTCATAAGGGTAAAATAGTTTCATCGGGTAAGAAGGAAAAATCATTAGAAAGCATTTTTTATGAAGAAGTCATTAATAAATAAAATAGTTGTTTTTATCGCTAGTTTTAGTATTTTTCCTGGCTTACTTTTATCAAGTTGTGTTAATGAAAAAAAGCCAAAAGATCAAAGTGAAGTAACTATTAAACTAAAACAAAAACAACCCTTAATAGCAAATGAAATGTTTGTTGAAAATTATTTGAATCAAATTCAACCTGATAAGAAATTAGCTGATCTATACAAAATAACTCAATTAACTATCCCCAATGCTTTTTATGATGAATTAAAAGCAGCATTAATCACAGCTAGTCCTTCAAACATTAACGTCTTATCAAAATCGGGTTCAGAAAACTCATTACAAGTAACTAACTCAATTAATGCAATCAAAAACACATTAACTAAAAACTGATTTTGATACTTGTGAAATATTAATCAAAACATATACGTTTTAAATTACTTTAACGATGATTACACTGACATCAAAGGTAATGAAGAAACGCCAGATAATCCAAAGAACACCAAAAGTCTTTTTGACTACGTTCAAGAAAAATATAAATCGTATGCTTATAACTTAAAAAACTTAACTTTTGAAGGGATTAAAACATTTGAGTTATCAAACCAAAAACATGATGTTTATACGGTAAAAACAGCTAATTATTTAAAATTAGGAACAGATGCTTTCATCGTGTTTTTTAGATACAAACAAGATAATAAAGAAGAGATTTTATTTACTCCAGATGTTTTTGTTAAAAATGTTGAAAATTTAGATCTGGATGCTTTAATTAATGCTTTTAATACAAGTTTTATTTCTGCTTACGAAAATGTAATTAAACAAATAACTAATTATTACACTGTGTTAGAAGAAGAAAATCCTGAAGATCTAGCTTACAAGCAACATGCTGATAACGTTCTTTTAAGCTTATACACAAGAAACAATTACGCAAGCATTTTTAATAGGGCTTTAGATCTAGTAAACAACGATCAATTAAAACTTTTAAGGTATACGTGAGGAGAAATCAATGAAATTAAAAACTAAATTAACCAGCTTATCTTTAGTTATTCCGTTTGCTTTTAGCGCTACTTCATGTGCTGATTATGACCAAAAATCAAAATTAAGTTCACATATTGATCACAGTAAGGATATTTCTTTAAGAACAACAAGTAAAGAAGAATTAGTTCATAAGAATATTATTGATACTTTGCTTAATTTAATCTATAAAAATACCCCTGAAGCTCAAAATGCTAAAGAAGTTTATATTCATCAACAAGAAACGAATGCTGATAATATAAAAGCGCAATTTAAACAAATTGAAGAAAAGTTTAATAAACAATTCAAAATTTTAGAAATAACTCAGTGAGAAGAAGAGTTAAAACAAAAACGTGAGGAATTAATTTTTGCCGGATTTAACCCTGAAAAAGCTGCTGAAATAAGAGCAAGAATTCAAGAACTTCAGGGCTTAATTGCTAGTGCTAAAAACGATGATAATCCAATTGATTTTTTCGTTCAATATAAAGATTTTGTTTCAAGAAATTGATTTTTTATTCTTAACAACTTAAATATCTTTGATTGAAACTTTATAACCTGAGCGCTTAATCCTTATGATCCTGAATCAAAAGAGATCTTAGTATCTGAACAATATCAAAACAGAGTTAAAAGATTAAGACCATTTAATAGTTTGAATTTTATCAACACTTATTTAGATGATATTAAACTTGGTGATGAAAGTCCTGAAATTGGTGATAATGAAGTTTATTATCTTAAAAAAGATAAACTAGTCTTTAGATTTTTAATTCGTACCGTTTCAGCACCTGTTAGTGGAGCTGTTCTAAGTTATTTACCAATATATTTTGGAGCTTCAAGAGCAAAAAACATTTCATTAAATTTAATTTCGTCAGTTATTCATAGCGGATTTATTCACGGTTATGAGACAGGATTGCAACAATACGAAGTTGATATGCCAATAAAACAAAGATATGGCTATCCGGCTTTTGTTTTTAATTTTTTAAAGAAGGATAAAACTAATGAAAATTAAAAAAGCTTTTTCAAAATTTATTATCAGCTCAGCTTTTGTTAGCCTTGCTTTAGTCACAATTCCATCTTATGGTATTAAAAGTCAAGTTGTGAGTCAAAACTTAGATCAAATTAACTTAACTCCTGATCTTGATTTAAAATGAAGAAATTTTTTAAATCAAACCGCTATTACTAATATTTTGGATGAAATGTTTGGTGATAACAATCAAGCAAAAGATGAATACATTAAAAGTCAATTTGATCTGATCAATTCACCATACAAAATTAAATTAAAATCTGCGCTTAAATATGCAAATTTAATTACAAGACCACCAACTGCTGAATTCAATTTTTTAAGTGGTATTTCATACCCTTATCCAATCAAACAAGCTATTGAGGTTATCGATGAAGCACAAAACCAAAATTGGTTATGATATCTTTACAATTTAACTAATTTAGTTTTTATGCAAAAATCTAATTTTACCAGACAAAACAATGAATCTGCTGCAGCTTTTGCGATTCGTGATAACGAAAACAAACTACTTTACAGTAATTTTGTAACTTTAAAAAGCAACATTTTTATCCAAGAAGTTAAACAAGTTGATTCAGATAATAATGTTACTTTTTATCTATTAAATAAGGATGGTTATATTTTACAAATCCAAATACGTAAAGATCCAGAAGAATCAACTAGAGATATTATATTTGGATATATTAAAACATATCCAAGATTATTAGAGACTAATCAAATTAACGAGATTTTTAATTTAAATAAATATGTAAACTTATATGCTTCATTTGGTTTAAGTTCTAATAATCGAACTGCTGAGGTTTTATATAAAGACTTTTATGGAGGAATCTTATTGCAATACACTGCAGTAGATATTAATTAAATGAAAAAGATATTTAAACTATTAAATTTAGGTTTGTTAACCGCTTTATTACCTACGGCTGTAGTATCTTGTACTAATGACAATAGTTCTGAAAAAGTTAAGATGAAAATTGATGATAAAGTGTCTTATAGTCCGTTACCTAGATTATTTTTCCCTAAAGCTGAGTATGTTGATGATTTACAAGCTGCTTTGGCTGAATATGATTTAAGTTTTTCTTATGAACAAAAAGAAAATGTTGAAAAATTTGATCTTGAAAGGTTTAATCAATTAGACAGCCAGTTAACTAAAAATGCGAACGAAATCTATCGATTGCAAAAACAAATTGCTGACACATCAATATCAGCTGAAGTTAAATTAGAAAAACATCAAAAAATTTTAGCTTTGTTTGATAAAAACTCAGCTTTATTAAGTGCTAATATTATGGCTTTCTTTAAGTATATTTATAATTTCAGAATGAATTTTTATGATTATGCTTTATTAACAGATCCATTTAAAAATAACTCAGAAAACCACTCAGGTCGTTATCTACATTTTGCACTAAACGTTAACAACGAATTTGCTAATGATAATCCTACAGCTCATATCCATTTTAGATACAACCGCAGCATCACTCGCGTAAACATTGTTGGTACTGATCTAGAGACTTCTATGTTGGTTGACTCAGAATTAAAAGAAGGATACAGAGTTATGTATGTATCTTTATCAAATGTTATCTTCAAACTTTATGTTTCAACTGATAACAAAATTTCTATAGATTCAAAAGCGATTTTTTTCTCGGGTGCTGTTGGAAATATTGACCCACAAGAAACATTGGATGCTATGGAAAAAAATCCCGAAAAATTAACTCATTTTGACATTGGAAATTTTGAAAACAATTTTACCGCGCTTCCATATGTTCAATACCCACAAATTAACTTAATTTTCTAAGCAATTCATTTCATATAAATAACCAAAATAATCGGTTAAAATTAATAAAATGAACATGCATACTGCTAAAAACAATTTGCATGTTCATTTTATTTTGTATTAAATTTGGTTCTATTTAATTATCCTCGTAACCAAAATAATCAATTGTTAATGGTGTAGATGATTTGTTAACGATCTTAATTGTATGTTGATCATAACTAGCAAATCTATTTACAAACAACTTCACACCATTCATTGTGTAGGTTGATGAAATCTTATAGTTTTGTTTAATTAATTTTCCATCTTCATAAATATCTACAATGACTGGTTGACTAGACGTGTTGCCATAAAGAACAAACGCTTTCATCTTTTTAGAAAATTCAAGATAATCATTAACTTTATCAGTAGTTAGTGAGCTGCCCTTTACTAATGAAGTGTTATTATCTTCAACTATTCAAGAACCATAGTAATTAGCGCTATCATTGATTGCACCTAAATATTTATTAACTACTTGGATTGTATCTGTGTAATTTTCTCTTAAAAAATTGAAGGTCTTTTCACCTAACTTAATCTTAGCTACTTCACCTGGTACAACATAAACACCGGTCATTACCGAACCAACTCTTCTGGTGTTAATCTTTATTTCTTGTTCTACTGCTAATGTATCAGCTGTTGGCATTGTTTGATACCAAGACATAGCTGAAGGATGTTTCATTAGACTGTTAGCTTTAATTTGTTCTTTAATTCAATCGGCATTACTAAATCTAACGTTTTCATTTCCACCTGTATATTTTGGAAGCACAGTTTCATTAAACACAGCATTAGACATATTTAATTCACTGCCATCAGCCAATTTTAAAAAGGCGTTTCTACCAGTTTCGTAATTATAGTCCCAAATTGGATATCTAAAACCTTGACTACCATAAGTATTTAATAACTCAGTTTCATAGTTATTATTATTAACCTTATTAGCACGTGAATAAAAGCGTTTAGTTTTTGCTGATTCATCAACGAAATAAACATTATCTGTGCTTGATGTTTTATATCAAGGTTGATCACTAACGTATTTTAATTCGATTGGTTTTACTTCTTTTGGAGTGATTGTTTGATCCTCATCACCAGTACAAATTCCACCATTATTAACGTTATTTAAATCATTAGGATTAACTGGTTCATTTTTTCATCTGGAATAACTGGTTTTGGATCAGGAGTAGGATCTATATTTGGATTTGCACTACTACTTTTCTTAACAATTCCAATTAACGAGCAACCATTTAATACTGAACCAAAAATCATACTAGCAGGAATCCCTGCAAAAATTAAGATTTTTTTAATTTGTTTAGTTTTACGCATTAAATATTGCTTCAAAATTCTTCTTAAAATCGATTTAAGAAGCGCTATAATCATTTTTAATTTAACTTTTAATTATAAACATAAATTAATGATTTTGGCAAGTTATATTAAATAAAAATAAGTAAAATAAATATTATTTATTTTCAAAATCACCATTCATACCTGTTTACTTATTAGTGAAAATAAAAAATAACACCAGTTTGAATCTGGTGTTATTATTTTGTTTGCGTGATATTTTCCTATTCTTGCTTGCGCTACCTTCGGCTCCATGATGCTTAACTTCTGGGTTCGGAATGGGACCAGGTGTTTCCATCACGATATCGATATCACACACACCATTGCTCTTTGAAAAACTAAATACAACAAATCATTTTAGATAAAAAACAACTAATGTTTTTTGATCAAATCTAAGTCCTCGAATTATTAGTACTAATCAGCTAAATACCTCGCGGCACTTACACCTTTAGCCTATCAACGTCGTAGTCTACAACGATTCTTACTCCATTGCTGGAAGGGAAGATTATTCTTAAAGTCGGTTTCACACTTAGATGCTTTCAGCGTTTATCCGTTCGACACGTTGCTACCCAGCGGTGCAGTTGGCACTACAACTGGAGCACAAGAGGTGTCTTCACTCCGGTCCTCTCGTACTAAGAGTAAATCTTTTCAATCTTCCTGCGGGCACAATAGATAGGGACCAACCTGTCTCGCGACGGTTTGAACCCAACTCACGTATCTCTTTAATCGGCGAACAGCCGAACCCTTCGAACCTGCTTCAGCTCGAGGATGAGATGAGTCGACATCGAGGTGCCAAACACTGCCGTCGATGTGAACTCTTGGGCAGTATCAGCCTGTTATCCCCAGAGTAGCTTTTATCCGTTGAGCGATGGCCATTCCATACTGAACCACCGGATCACTATGACCTAATTTCTTACCTGTTCGACCTGTTAGTCTCACAGTCAAGCACCCTTATACCATTACACTCTTAACACGATTTCCAACCGTGCTGAGGGTACCTTTGCACGCCTCCGTTACCTTTTGGGAGGCGACCGCCCCAGTCAAACTGCCCGCCTAACACTGTCCTATTGCTGGATAACAGCAACTAGTTAGAGAAGAATGTAAACAAAGGTGGTATTCCACTGGTGACTCCACAACTCCTAGCGAAGTTGCTTCAAAGTCTCCCACCTATTCTCTATATGTCTAAACTCTGCCCAATATTAAGTTACAGTAAAGCTTCATGGGGTCTTTCCGTCCCGTTGCGCCTAACGGGTGTCTTCACCCGTACCTGGATTTCACCGAGTCTATAGCCGAGACAGTCAAGAGATGGTTACACCATTCAAGCGGGACGGAATTTACCCGACAAGGAATTTCGCTACCTTAGGACCGTTATAGTTACGGCCGCCGTTCACTGGGGCTTCAGTCGGGAGCTTCGATTGCTCTAACACCCTTCTTTAACCTTCCAGCACTGGGCAGGTGTCACCCCATATACATCATCTTGCGATTTAGCATAGAGCTGTGTTTTAGTTAAACAGTCCCCCCTCGTTCTTCACTGCGGCTCAACTTTTACATTGAGCATCCCTTCTCGCGAACTTACGGGATGAATTTGCAGAGTTCCTTAGCTATAGTTCACTCGCTAACCTTAGGATCTTCTCCTTGACCACGTGTGTTCGTTCTCGGTACTGGAAACAAATAGTTAACCCTAGAAGCTTTTCTTGGAAGCGTGATATATGCATCTTCGCTACTTGCAAAGCGTTCGCTCGTATTCATAAGTTGTCCTTAAAAAGGGCGGATT